>CAXNCU010000009.1:0-22950 GCA_964200985.1 Candidatus Planktophila sp. | reverse complement strand
TTTAGTGGGGGAACAGGTAGAAGCGGAACAACTATCGTTGCGGATTTACTTGATCGGCATCCTGACGTTCGGTCAAGCCTGCCGATAGAGTTGAAGTTTGTTACTAATACTGGTGGGCTCTTGGACATAACCTTGGGTTCACAGTTTGCGCCACAAAAAGTACAGGCTCCTATTCCCTTTTATAGTCTAAGAACGCGACGTAAGCGCCGAAGGCTTGATACCGAGAAGAGTGTTAAAGATTTGGCCCTTTTTACAGAGAAAATCAACAACCGATGGTGGGATATCGATAGCCCTCCCCCAGCAGGTCGTGGGTTGGTGTCTGGAATAACTAAAGAGGTTTTCAATGAAATCTTTGAAGAGTTCAAGAAAAACTTTTATCGTAATAAAAAGCTAGCCGCATCTGAATTTCTTGCCAAAGTCATTGAAAACCAAAGTAACAACCAAGGCGAGAAACTCTGGATTGAAACTACTCCGATGAACATTGCCAATGCGCATCGCCTAATTGAACTCATCCCCAATGCCCGATTTATAAATATGATTCGCGATCCAAGAGATACCATCGCCTCACTTTTGACTAAGAACTGGGGACCAAATACGCCTCTCGAAGGAATCGAATGGTTTGAAAGGCGTATAACTGCGGGCCACCAATCTCTTTCTAAAATCGCCCCTAATCAACAGATTACTATCGCCCTCGAAGAGCTCGCTGTCTACGACAGGGATGCAACATATGCGCGCCTGCTCGCGTTCCTCTCTCTTGATAACTCTCCTGAAATGGCAGCCTTTTTTGCTCAAAGCATGCGGCCAGATGCGGCAAGTAGCGGACGATGGAAAGAGGAGATTAAGGATCCAGCTTTCAAGCCAGCATTTGAGGCAATGATTGGGCGATTAAACGATGCTGGTGTGGTCCATTACTGCAATGAGCACTGAGGGATATAGAATCCAAATATTGAATTAAACACACAAACACTCATCAAGGAGCTACCGTGGACAACATCACTGCATTTAACAATCATCTTCCAGTTAAGGTTCGCTTCGGAGAAGGTGTGGCAGAAACATTGCCGGCAGTTGTCGCAGAGCTTGGGGCGAGCAAAGTCTTCTTGATGGTTGATAAAGATATTGAAAAGTTTAATCCCGCAGCAGCAAAACTTATTGACCAGATGAATGCAGCTTCAGGAATTACCGTCACACTCTTTGAAAAGCCCGCAGGTGAACCAACAATTCAAATGGTTGATGATGCAATTGCAGCCCTTAAAGCTGCAGGTTGCGATGTTGTTGTAGCCCTTGGTGGCGGATCTGTAATCGATACTGCAAAGGCCGCACGCTTATGTGCACAGCTCAACTGCACATTCCGTGAGTTCCAATCTAAAGCACCCGTCTATCCAGCACCAACACTTCCCCTTATTGCACTTCCTACTTCGGCCGGAACTGGCTCTGAAGTATCAGGCGGCTCAGTTATCTCTGATCCTGAGGCAGGTCGCAAAGCCGGCATTGCAAATGGAAATCTGCGTGCACAAGTTGCACTTGTTGACCCAGTACTGACTTACTCAATGCCACCATCGATGACTGCTAACACCGGAATCGATGCACTAGCTCAGGCTATCGCTGGAATTATCGCCAAATGCAGCACCCCAATCGGTGATGCGATTGGTTATGAGGCCGTGCACATGATGACGCCTGCATTGGTTGCAGCTTTTAAAGATGGCAATGACAAATCTGCGCGAGCTGGAATGGCTGCCGGCAGCATGATGGCTGGATTAACAATGAATATCTCAGACTGCACAGCCGAGCACTCACTTGGCCAGGCCATCGGCGGACTCAAGCATGTTCCACATGGATTAACAATTGGTTTAGTCCTAGTTGAAACACTCACACGCGAAGCGAAAATCGTTCCAGAGAAAATGGAGCGCGTCGCCGATGCAATGGGAGTGCCGCAGGATGGCACTAAAGATGGATCTCGTTGCGTTAATGCCGTGCGAAAGATTCTTGCAGAGCTCCAGTTCCCAGTTCTCGCATCCCTTGGCTTTGTCGAAGGTGATATCGATGAGTTAGCAGAAATTGCGCTTAAAGACTTCTTTATCACCCAAGCCCCTAAGCCTTGGAGTAAGGCTGAAGTTGTCGATGCATTTATGTCAGCGCTCAAACTAGAAAGCCGTGTTGCTTAACTAGTGGAAGCAGTTCTGGCTAACCCGTCGGTTATTCGCGTAACTGCACTTCTCAAAGAGTTTGGATGTACGGGAGAAATTACTGTCTTATCTGACTCTGCCCGTACAGCCTTAGACGCAGCAAATGCTTTGGGAATTGAAGTTGGACAAGTTGCATCGTCAATTGTCTTTAAACTTCCTAGCGGTAATCCACTTCTAGTTATAACTAGTGGTCGCCATCGCGTTGATACCGAACTTGTTGCTAAGAACTTAGGCGTTGAAAAACTCCACCGCGCCGACGCTGATTTCGTGAAGGATGCTTCTGGCTTTTCAATCGGCGGTGTAAGCCCAGTGGGATGGATTAACCCCCCAGAGATCACTCTGATCGATGAAGCCCTCAATGAACATGAAGTTGCGTGGGCCGCTGCCGGTCACCCGCACTCGGTATACCCAACATCATTTGCTGAGTTGCTTCGGGTGACTGGTGCACAACCAATGTTCGTAGGAGAATAGATTTATGAAGAACAAAATATTTGTAACCGCATTATTTGCCTCTTTTGCGTGGAATCTCTATCTGGTTGGTGGAGTAATGCTGGGTGCTTCGTATGCCCTCGATCGTGCAGCAGGTGGCCAGTTTGATGTTTTCCCAACCTATATTCGAATCATTTATATTTTAAATTTCGCACTCATACTTTACCAAGTGATTATTTACACCCGCCTCTCATCGGGCACAATTATCAAACCTCGCTGGCTAGTTAAAGCATTCGTGTATGCGGGGGTCATCGGCATTCTTCTCAATGCGATTTCACGTAGTCCACTCGAGCGCTGGAATGTGATTCCCGCGGCCATCATTACATTTGCCTTTTATCGCGCATTGTGAGAATCCGTTTCGCGTAACAAGTGCGCAGGCAATGGTGGCTAGAAATTGAGGGCTAACCCTTTATATAGCGATGTAAAAACCTCTCTTGCCGGAGAAGAATTGGCTTGTAACTAATAACCACGTTACAGCAGGAGATTCTCATTTCTTCTTGACTCTGAGAAGTTGAAGCTCACAATTGATGGTTTCCAATCGAGTGCACTTACAATTCCTGATCAATTAACCTGGTTCTATTCCTCGGGCTGGACGGTAGCTCTTTGTCTCTTCTTCATCCTGCTCGATTTCCTCGTAATCCCCGCATTGGCAAAACACTTAAGGGATATTGCCGCTCAATTGCTTGGCACAAACTCAATTGCACATCCATTTGCCGCCAAGGTCAAAGGGTGGTTTGAGTCAAGAAAATAGTTTTACTCATGCGAGAATGATTCAATGAAATCTAGAATCTTCGAATGGCTAGGCGTAGTAACTGCAATCGTCTATTCATTATTAGTTGCTGCAAATATCGGTGCCGAGTTCATCGGCTTCACACTACTTCTGGCATCCTCAGCGCTAATTGGAATTTGGGCTCATCTTGGCAAACATAAGGGAATTCTCTTTTTGCAGTTCTTCTACGCCGCCGCCGGGATTATTGGCATGATTCGCTGGTTCTAAGTGATCGTCGCTTACTTCTGGAAAGTTAAACCAACTGCAGTTCCATTTGCATTTGTTGCTATGGCCCTTGATCGATTTGTTTTGCGAAGGTCATCTAATGTGGGCTTCTTTAAATCCCTTGGCACGGGAAAGGGTGAAACGTTTACTCCAATGGATGCCAATCCTCTTAGGTGGGGCTTACTGGCCCAAGTAGCCGATATCGATGCATTCGACAACTCATTCGTCATTAGACAGTGGCGCAAGAACTCAACTAACGAATTTCGCGCCGTAATCGAACCCATCTCCTCCCACGGAAAATGGGCAGGCCACGAACCATTTGTGCCAAGTGTTAAAGAGTGGGATGGCCAGGTAATCGCAATTACTCGTGCGCGAATAGCATGGCTGCAAAACTTTAGGTTTTGGCGTGCAGTCCCTCCTGTGACCGCCTCCTTGAAATCTGCGCCTGGTTTAGTTGCTGCTATAGGAATTGGTGAGGCGCCTATTGGATTGCAGGGCACATTCTCAATCTGGGAATCTCCCGCTGCGCTGCGAAACTTTGCCTACCGCGGCGATGCTCATAACGCTGCGATTGAAGCGACAAAAAAGTACAAATGGTACTCGGAGGAGCTTTTTTCCAGATTTGCTGTTAAAGATATGCGTGGCTCAATTAATAACTAAGCCTTCTTATAGGGCAGACTAACGGCCATGTCGATCCGTCACTATGCTCCGCGCAGGAATCGCCGCCGAGGCATCTCAAGACGCTTGAACATACTGTTGGTCTCTGTTCTATCAATCGCTATTACGCTTCAAATTATCTATCCCCTTGTAGATGGTGAGCCGTTGCGTTTAATAACAATCGCCGTGGTTTATTGGGGCGCGGGTGCAATGCTCTTGCATGCACTTCTTGCATTCGGTGCCCGTTATGCACTCACATACCTTGGTTTTACATTTTTCTTTGCCCTTATCGTTGAACACATCGGCGTTATTACCACGTGGCCTTTCGGCGAGTACACGTACTCACCTGATCTTGGATTAAGAATTTACGAAGTTCCATTGGTAGTTCCTTTCGCGTGGATCATGATGGCCCATCCCGTATTGGTTCTTTCAAGGCGCATTGCCGGTAACTGGGTCTTTTTCTATGGCGGAGTTGTACTCGCGGCCTGGGATTTGTTTCTAGATCCACTCATGGTCGAAGCTGGACGTTGGACGTGGGTGGTTAATGGTTCACATGTACCATTTCAGCCAGAGATTCCATTATCAAATACTTTTGGTTGGCTACTAACGGGAATGGCTTTGATGGCAGTTTTGCATTTGATACTCCCCCGTGAGCGTCGAAAGATTGGTGCCTCATTTGTGGCAGTAGATATCTACTTGATTTGGGTTCTTTTTTCTGGAGTTATTGGAAATCTCTTCTTTTTTCATCGCCCAGGTATCGCACTATTTGCTGGCGCCATTTTCGGTGCAGTCCTAGCTCCCTATTTCTTCACTCGCTGGTTAGGGCGCCCCTAGACAAATATGCTGTGGCCAATAGTTCTACCTGCCTTTGTAGTTTTCATTTTCTCTATCATCAACTTTTTTACAATTCTTCGCCCAAATCTCACCAGCGAGATTACAGAGTTCGTCAGCGTTATTGTGCCGCTTCGTAATGAGGCAGAGAACATTTCAGGACTTGTGAGCTCTTTGCTTTCTCAGAACTCACTTACGAATGTTGAGTACTTATTCTTAAATGATAACTCCGAGGACAACAGTTTTGAGCTCCTCACTTCGGCTCTGTCTGACCATACAAATGCGAAGATTATTCAGGGCAGCTCCATGCCGCCCGGATGGATTGGCAAAACGTGGGCGCTTGAGCAGCTGCTTGAACAATCAAGGGGCGAAATTATTGTCTCTATCGATGCCGATGTTCGACTCACGCCTGATGCGATTAGTAAGTCGATTACTCTAATGAAGTCGAGGAGATTGGATTTTCTCTCTCCTTACCCTCGTCAAATCACCCATACCCTAGGTGAACGGCTTATTCAGCCGCTTTTACAATGGTCCTGGATGTCTACGCTGCTCCTTGGCATCGCCGAGAAGGCATCATTTTCATCTATGGCAGTTGCGAATGGGCAGTTTTTTATCGTTAGAAAAAAGGCACTTCTTCTAGTTGGCGGATATGAATCGGTCAAAGCCGATGTGTTAGATGATGTCTTTCTCGCACGGCGGTTATTGAAAACAGGTTCTCATGGCGTTGTAGTTAATGGTGCTGACATTGCCCAATGCCGAATGTATTCATCGTGGAGTGAGATAGAGGCCGGATATGGCAAATCACTTCGTCACGCTTTTGGATCTCCCTTCGGATCACTGTGCGCAATCTTTTTTATCTTCCTTACGGGAATAGCTCCACTCCTGTTTGCTCTGAAGGGCTCGGCTTCGGGTTGGTTAGCCCTTGCATTCATAATTGCTACGCGAATGATGAGCGCTGGTCGAGCTCGCACAAAAATTATCGATTCCCTCTTGCACCCAATCTCAAGTACATTGTTTATATATCTCATTTTTTACTCATATTTTATGCGTGGAAACATTCAATGGAAGGGTCGCACGGTATGAAGATCATTGTCATTGGCGCCGGAATGGGTGGCATGACTGCAGCCGCTCGATTGGCGCGCAGCGGTCACTCAGTTACTCTCTTTGAAGCATCCGATACTTACGGCGGCAAGCTTCGCACTGAGTGGATCGGGAAGTTTGCATTCGATACAGGTCCATCGCTTTTAACTTTACCGGCAGTGTATAAAGATTTCTTCATTCGAACTGGCAAACCACTTGGATTACTGTGTGAAATCAAGGCAGTAGAGCCAGCTTTTGACTACCGCTTCGCCGATGGCACAAACGTAAAGTTTGCCAATCTCTCCCGTCATCACACTCTAAACGCCATTCGTGATGCCTATGGCAGCGATGCCGCCGAGCAATGGGATCAGATGATGAGGCGTGCTACGAAGATGTGGGATGTCTCGCGCGAACCTTTTGTTGAATCAGAGCTGCGTTCACCTCTCTCGCTTCTAAAACGTAAGACTTTAATTCGAGATATCTTCACGATTGCGCCATGGAAATCCCTGCGCACATTTGCTAATGAACTTCTGCCCGATACGCATCTTCGTTTTATCTTAGATCGCTATGCCACTTATAGCGGCTCTGATCCCCGTAAGGCACCAGCAGTTCTAGCCACGATTGCCTACGTTGAAGAGGCCTTTGGTGCCTGGCATATCACCGGCGGACTTGGAACTTTGGCAACGCTCGTGCACCAACGCGGCGTAGATGTCGGTGTTGATTTTCAATTCAACTCCAAGGTAGAGGAAATCACCGTTGATAAGGGCATTGCCACAGGTGTTCGACTAGCCGATGGAAGAGTTGTAATCGCCGATGCAGTAGTAGCCAATGCCGATGCCTCCCTTATCTATAAGCAACTCATTAAGGGAGAAACACGAAAGCTGCGCACAGTGCGAAGAAATCTTGCTCAGGCTGAAAAATCTATTGCAGGTTTTTCCCTGCTTCTGGGGCTGAGAAAGGACGGTTCCCCTGCCCTCAATCACCATACGATTCTCTTTCCCGAAAATTACGATGCTGAGTTTGATGCAATTTTCAACACACAGCTACCAGTAGAAAAACCAACAATCTATATCTGTGCACCAGATGATCCGCAGATGGTTAAAGGTGAAGGTCTAGAAAGCTGGTCAGTGCTTGTCAACGCACCGCACCATGGCTCAGATGGTTTTGATTGGAGCGATGAAAACTTTACGCGAAACTATGCCAACAGCATTATCGACCAGATTGAAGCGCGTGGGATTCCAGTACGCGATCGCTTAGAGTCGTTGACCATTAGAACTCCAGCGGATTTGGAGCGCACCGTGCATGCACCAGGCGGATCAATCTATGGAACCTCTAGTAATGGAGCACGAGCGGCATTTATGAGAGCAAAGAACCGCTCACCGATTAAGAATCTTTACTGTGTTGGAGGATCGGCACACCCGGGAGGCGGTTTACCTCTAGTTGGAATGAGCGGGGAATTAGTTGCTAATGCAATTGGGAGCGCGCATAGCGCACCACAACGATAAAACTAACTATTTGTAGCGACAGGAATCCATACGATAAAAGCACGACACCCGATAGATCAAGCTGGTGCATGATAAGAACTACGAAAAGGAAACTTGCGCGTACCGGTCGCTCGGCTGGAGTTACGACACCAATATCGCGAACACCTAATGAGCTTAACTTGGCACGTGCATACTCTTGGAATGCAGCGATACTCCAGAGGGCGATGGCAAGCCAAGCAGGAATGCCAATGACATAAAGGGCGTAAAGCCAAAAAGCTTCACTGATTCGATCGACGACAGAGTCAAGAGTTGCACCCCACGCGCTCTCTCGCTTTTGAAATATCGCGACACTGCCATCGATTCCATCGCAAAAGAGTGAAAATACAAGAAAGAGTATGGCCCACCAGGAAGGTGCGGTAAGGGCTGTCATCGCTGCGCTCAGCAGTCCCAGAAGAGTTAGAACATTTGGTGAGATGCGAAGCAACGTGGCGATCAAACCAAATCGATAAGAGATGTTGAGCCACCAAGCAACTGCGCCTTTAATTGGCGCATCACTATGCAAAGAACTCCACTTTGCATTAAAAGCCTCTTTAGTGAGCATTATTTAGATTCCTATATATCTCTTTGGTGGCAGTTGCACTATTCATAGTATAGAAGTGAAGGCTCGGTGCGCCAGCGCGGAGTAAATCTTCACACAGCGTACTTGCTAATTCGATGCCTAAGGCGTGAACAGCATCTACGTCATCTTCAACTGCGGCAAAGGCGCTCGAAACTGCCGGTGGAATATCTGTTCCCCCGAGTTCGGCCATGCGTTGTAGCTGTTTTACATTAGTAATCGGCAGGATCCCGGGGATAATCGGCATAGTTGAGCCGCGCGCTTGAAGTGCGTAGACAAGTTGCTCCCACTTGGATACCTCAAAGAAAAATTGTGTCGTGGCAAAAGTTGCACCTAAATGCTCTTTACGCAGTAAGACATCTATATCTTTTTTAGCATCGCCATTTGACGATGGATGTCCATCCGGAAATGCTGCCACTCCAATATCAAAGCCTCCGAACTCATGAATGAGTTGGACCAATTCGTCGGCATGGGTAAAACCATCGGGCATTGGAGTCCACGGTGCACGGGGACCTCCAACTGGATCTCCACGCAGGGCTAAAACTCCTCTAATACCTGCGGCACGGTACATGTGCAGAATTGAAATTATCTCTTGTCGACTTGAACCTACACATGTCAGGTGAGCAACAGTTGGAATCTTTGTGCGTTGCCTCACCTCTTCAGTTACGCCAATAGTTCGATTTCTAGTCGAGCCTCCAGCGCCATACGTCACAGAAATAAACTCTGGTGCTATGAATTCAAGGGCCTCGAGAGCGGCCCACAATCTAACCTCCCCCTCCTCGTCTTTCGGGGGGAAGAATTCCAATGAATACGAAGTGCGGACTACCACTGAGTGAGGGTACCGTTAAGGAGTGAGTACTGAGGCCAAGGCAACGTTGCAAGAGATTCGTGATGCCGTAGAGATAGAGCTCGCATCTTTCCTGACTGAGCAGGCCGGATTTCTACACTCAATTTCAAGCCAACTTGCACCTGTCTCCATGGCTCTGTCTTCATTTCTTCTCGATAGTGGAAAGCGCCTGCGCCCACTATTTGCCTACAGCGGATACGTAAGCGTTGGCGGCGAAATCTCGCCCGCTGAAATAAAGTCGATCGCCAGTCTGGAACTTCTGCAGGCCTGCGCACTTATTCACGATGACCTCATGGATGGTTCAGATACGCGTCGAGGAAAACCCTCAATACATCGCCACTTCGAATCTATGCACGTCCAAGAAGAGCTAGAGGGATTTGCTCCTGCTTACGGCCTAGCCGCCGCTGTTTTATTAGGTGACTTAGCCCTTGTTTGGTCTAGCCAAATGCTTAACGCATCGGGGCTTACATCGAAGCAACTCCAGGATGTCTTACCAATCCATGATGAGATGCGCGTTGAATTAATGGCTGGGCAGTTCTTAGATATTCATGAACAAACTCAAAAAACCACCGACTTACAGCGTTCAATGACAATTGCGCGATACAAATCAGGAAAGTACACAATTGAGCGACCATTGCATATTGGTGCAGCGCTGACTGGTCGCCAATCCCCAGAACTCTTAACTGCTCTCTCCGCTTATGGTTTGCCGTTGGGTGAGGCTTTCCAATATCGCGATGATTTGCTCGGGGTCTTCGGTGATCCATTGGTGACTGGAAAACCAGCAGGTGATGATTTACGTGAGGGTAAACGAACCGTCTTGATTGCACTGACAGAATTGGAGTCAACGGATTCAATGCGCGCAGAGAGTAAGAAATACTTTGGGGCCTCTGACTTGGATGCACATGGTGTCTCTGTATTGCAGGAAATTATCAGCGCAACGGGTGCCAAAGAAAAACTTGAGGCTATGATCGCTCGCCTGACTGATGAGGCCCTTCGCGCAGCAGAGAGTGAACTAATAGGGGAAAAGGCACATCCTTTGCTTCTTGAGCTTGCCAAAATTGCAACAAAGAGAAGTAACTAGATGGTCGCACGTGTTAAAGGGCCAACAGATCACGTTGTAATCGTTGGGGCGGGTTTGGCTGGACTTAGCGCAGCGCTTCGATTAGCCGGAGCCGGTCGAAAAGTAACTGTTATTGAACGTGAGTCCGTGCCTGGTGGGCGAAATGGTTTATTAAACAAAGATGGCTATGCCTTCGATACCGGCCCGACTGTTTTAACTATGCCATCACTGATTCAGGATGCTTTTAGCTGCGTCGGCGAAGATATGAAGGATTGGTTAGAGCTGGTACCGGTCTCGCCACTGTATCGGGCTTATTACGCCGATGGATCACAGATCGATGTTCATGCAAACACTCAAGAGATGGAAGCAGAGATTGCTGCAAAGATCAGCCCAGCTGAGGCTGCAGGGTATGCAAAGTATGTGGATTTTGTAACCAAACTATATAAATACGAGATGAATGATTTCATCGATAGAAATATCGATAGCCCTTTCAATCTATTAACACCTAACCTTGCTCGACTCATTGCACTTGGAGGGTTTCGCAGGCTCTCACCAAAAGTAAATCAATTCATGAAAGACCCTCGCCTCCAGAAGGTATATTCATTTCAAGCTATGTATGCAGGCGTTAGCCCTCAACAGGCGCTAGCAATTTACGCAGTAATTGCTTACATGGACTCGGTAAATGGAGTCTTTTTTCCAAAGGGTGGAATGCACGCAGTGCCCCGAGCCCTTGCCGCTGCTGCCACCAAGCATGGAGTTGAGTTCAAATACGATACAACGGTTTCAAAGATCGACATCGTCAATGGTCGAGCAAAGGCAGTCGTAACCGAGGATGGCCAGCGCATCGAGTGCGATGCGGTAATTCTAAATCCTGATCTTCCAGTTGCCTGGCGCGATTTATTGGGAAAAACACCGCTTTCAGTTAAGCGGCTTAATTATTCGCCATCTTGTGTCACCATGTTAGTTGGCTCTTCTAAAAAATATGAGTTTGCCGCTCATCACAACATTCACTTTGGAGAGTCCTGGGATGGCGTCTTTGATGAGTTAATCACCCAAAAGAAATTAATGAGTGACCCGAGTGTTTTAGTCACAATTCCATCCAAGGATGATCCATCTTTAGCCCCGCCCGGCAAGCACTCTTACTATGTACTCTTTCCAACTCCCAACTTAGATGCAGATATTGACTGGAATGTTCAGGCTGGGCCTTATCGAGATCACATGATTGAAATTCTCGAACAGCGCGGATATACCGGCTTTGGAGATGCAATCGAAACTGAAGTTCTAACGACTCCTCTAGATTGGCAACGACAGGGAATGGAGCGCGGGGCTCCATTTGCTAGCGCACATACTTTCTTTCAAACCGGCCCATTTAGACCACGAAACATGGCAGCTGGAATTGAAAATGTCGTCTTTGCCGGATCGGGAACGCAGCCTGGGGTCGGAGTACCGATGGTGTTGATTTCAGGACGTCTGGCCGCTGAGCGAATCGTGGGGCCAGTTAAATAATGGATGAACTCGCATCCTCGTATGCAGAGTGCAAGCGACTTAATGCCCTGCATGGCAAGACATATTACTTAGCAACGTTATTACTTCCAAAGGCCAAACGCCCTTACGTCCACGCCCTTTATGGCTTTGCTCGATATGCCGATGAAATAGTTGATGATTTGGCATCGCAATTGTCAGTTGAGGAAAAGGCACATGCATTAAACACCTGGGGCGAAAAGATACTTGCCGATCTAGATCGTGGAGTCAGTGACGATGCAATCGGACGTGCATTAATCGACACGGTTAATAAATTCGATATACCTCATGCCCATTTCAAGGCATTCTTGCATTCGATGACTATGGATCTTTCGGTCCAGGAATATCAGACATATGAAGATTTATTGGAGTACGTCTATGGTTCAGCCGCAGTTATTGGCCTTGAAATGCTACCTGTTTTAGGAGTCCTTGATGATGGCGCTTATGAGTGTGCAGAAAAATTAGGTATAGCTTTTCAGCTAGCAAACTTCATCCGAGATGTCGGTGAAGACTTAGATCGCGGACGCATTTATCTGCCGATTACCGAACTAGCGCAATTTGGTGTTACACGCGAAATGCTGGAAGAACGTGTATTGACCCCACAAATCATCGAAGCTTTAAAATTCCAAATTGCACGAGTGCGCCGGCTCCAGAGAGAAGCACAGCCTGGTATTGCATTACTCGAAGCCAAAAGCCGCCCCTGTATTGAAGCAGCATCCATTTTGTACTGTGGAATCGTCGATGAGGTTGAAAAGATCGGTTATGACATCTTCAACAAACGCGCCAAGACTTCAACGGCCAGGCGAATACGAGTTGCTAGCGCTGCTTATTTAAAGCGCCTAGCCGTATCCAATTAGATAAAACCCCTAGAACTAGAGCAAATCCGAAAAGTAAATCTTCAATCGGAGCGGCTGCGATTCGAATACCCGTTATTACAGCAGGGTCATACATAACTATATTTCTAGACGTCAGCCACCAGTTAGTCAGCAACTGGAAAGCGATGATGATTGCATAAGAGGTCCAAAATACTCGCCTCACGATAAGGCGGGATTTGAAGATATAGATATCAAAGGCGATAGCACATACAACCGCGCTCAGCGCTAACTGCGTATACGTCATAGCTATACTCGCCAATCTTTTTTAACAGCGCGCACGGCTTCGATGGTCATTATTGCGGCAATTGGTACCACGATGAAAAATAAGTACTCCTCGAGTGGAATTCCGAATGGACCATACAATCCGAGAACTTGTGACTTATCAAAACTCCAATGACCATTTCCAATTGCATAGGCATCCCACATAATGAAAACTAGAGACACGGGAGCAATTGCCACCAGGGCACGCTTAATTCTTCTGAGAACACCAACTTTTAGAAAAATCTCCAGCCAGAAAGATCCGATAATTGTGAAGAGAATCATCGCTAAATACCCAAAGTTACCCACGGCTTAACGCTACTCTACGAACTACGGGAGCCGACAGAGGCTGAGAGGGTCTGAAATTCAGACCGACCGTTTGACCAATCCGGTAATGCGGATTTGGAAGGGAACTATTTAATGTCATCTACTCTCTTTACTGCTTGGGGTTACGAAGTATCCATTTTGGAATTTATCTCGGTAATCGCGTCATTTATCGGTGTGTGGCTCGGCACAACGGGTAAGCGCATCACATGGCCATGGTGGGCTGCTAGTAGTGCGCTCTATATGGTCTTCTTCTATCAAGCCGAACTCTATGCAAGTGCGGCGCTACAGATTGTTTTTATTGTGGCGGCAGTTTGGGGTTGGCGTGACTGGGCACCGACAGGGGCTCAACCTGGTGCCTTATCCAATCGCAATCGAGTGATGTGGGCGGGTGCCACAATAGTTTGCGTATCTTTGTTGACACCAGTTCTATCTCATCTAGGTGCTGCAGCAACCTGGTCCGATGCATTTTTACTCATTGCAAGTTTAATTGCGCAGATTCTGATGGTCTACGAAAAAATCGAATCATGGGTTTTATGGTTCATAGTCGATGCAGTGGGCACAATCCAATATGCCCTGCTTGGCTATTGGTTCACAGCGATTTTGTACCTGGCATTTACAGTGGTAGCCGTAATTGGTTGGAAGCGATGGAATGACTCTTATAGCCATTGATGGTCCGGCCGGTGCTGGTAAAACTACTTTAGCTGCAAAATTTTTCGATGAGTTCTCAACAACTAAAACCGTCGCTCTCATTCACATGGATGATCTGTACGATGGTTGGGAAAACGCCCTTGATAGTGGATTAACATCCAAGCTCTCTGAAATTATTGAAGCCTTTCAAACTCACAGCCGATTCTCAATTCCTGTCTTTAATTGGGTAACGATGCTCTTTGATTTGTCGCAAACTGTGAATCCAAGTGATATTTTAATTATTGAAGGAGTGGGAGCTGGTCAAGAAATAGTCCGTAATGCAGGCGCCATCCTGTACTGGCTCGATATCGAACCTGATGTGGGTTTGGCTCGAGTTCTTCAACGTGATGGATATCAAATTGAAAACCAGATGCATCAGTGGCAGTTAGATCAAGATGCACACTTCTTGCGAGATCAAACTCGCGCCAATGCCAAACATATTTTTACTTCATAGGCAGATTGGGCGCGCCTCGAGCCCTTCTCTCAGGCGTAATTGCATAAAATTGACTCTATGTCAGATCTCTCGGGTGAACTCATTGATAACCGCTATCAATTGATCCGTCAGGTTGCCAACGGTGGGATGGCTTCGATTTATGAGGCGATTGATACTCGTCTAGATCGCAAAGTTGCAGTGAAAATCATGCACCCTCATTTAGCCCAAGATGACGCCTTTGTTAGTCGTTTCATACGTGAGGCAAAAGCTGCTGCAGCTCTATCGCATCCCAATATTGTTGCGGTTCAAGATCAAGGCTGGAATCAAAATGGCGTCCCCGCAGTCTTCTTGGTGATGGAGCTAATCGATGGAGATACGCTGCGCGAATATCTTAATGAGCGCGGTAGATTTGAAATCAAGGATGCCCTCAATTTTCTAACGCCGATTTTGAGCGCACTGTCTGCGGCGCACACTCTTGGAATCGTTCATCGAGATGTTAAACCTGAGAATATTTTGATCTCAAAAGAGGGTCGCATCAAAATAGCGGATTTTGGTTTAGCGCGCGGCGAGCTTATTGGTTCAACCATGACGGCAGAATCAAGTGTCATCTTAGGATCAGTTTCATATTTATCGCCCGAACAGGTTCAACGCGGTGTCGCCGATGCGCGAAGTGATGTTTATGCAGTTGGAATTGTGGCCTTCGAAATGCTAATTGGTGAAAAACCCTTCATCGGTGATACGCCAATTCAGATTGCCTATATGCATGTAAATCAAGATATTCCATCACTGCGCTCCAAGCGCAAGGAAATCCCTTTAGCTCTAGATGATCTCATTAGGCGCGCAACAAATCGAGATCCAGATCAGCGTCCTCGCGACGCTGGTGAGTTTCTAAGCGCAATTGAAATCATTCAAGGTGAGTTGGATCCTAAAAAGAATCAGTTGAAACTAGATCTAGATCTACCCATTGAGCCCATTCGTGAGAAATCACGCTCTAAGCAAAAACCAATTGTTGCGCCCGAGCCGAGCATTGAAGTAAAAGAGAGCACCAAAGAGATTCGTCGAAAAGACGAGAAAAAGCGTCGTGCAAGTAAGAGAGTACGTCGAAACCGCAAAGTTGCCCTTGTCCTTGCTATCGCATTAGGCATCGGAGGTTGGTACACGCTCGTGGGTCCCGGCTCGCGAATCGTTGTTCCTTCAACGGTGGGCGGTTCTTATGATGAAGCTCTTAGCGCACTTACTCCCCTTGGACTCACGAATGTAATTATTGAAAGGCGATTCAGTGAAGATTTAAAGGCCGGAACAATCATTGAATCCTCACCACCGGGTGGAGGCCGAGTAGAGACCGGAGATTCGGTTACATTAATTATTTCCAAAGGCGCCGAGCGGTACACATTTACATCTCTTATCGGACTAACTCCTGAGGCCGCAGTGGCAACAATTTCAAAGAGCCCGCTAACCGTTGGCACCACCACTGAAATCTTCAGCAATAAAATCCCCAAGGGCTTTGTTATTTCCTCCGATCCAGTTGCAGGAACTAAAGTCAAGCGGGATTCGATTGTCAATATCGTTGTCAGTAAAGGGATAGAAACGATTCTACTTGCATCCTACATTGGCAAGAGTGGTGAACAGGGACTCAATGAGTTAACTGAAGCCGGTTTTAACGTAGAGACAAGCTTTGCATTCGATGAAAATATTTTGGCTGGCACCGTTGTTTCGCAGTTGCCAGCGGGAAATACGAATGTACCAAAGAAGTCAAAGGTGCAACTCATCGTCTCAAAGGGAACACAGTTCGTCTATATCCCAAATGTTTTCTCACTTGAAGAAAGCTTGGCAACAAGGACGCTCAAGGATTTAGAGCTAAAGGTTGTGGTAAAGAAGCTCGGTGTTAAAAAGCTCAAGAAGGTCACTAATATTTCGCCCGTAGTGGGCACAAAAGTTAAACGTGGCAGCACGGTCACAATTACCGTAGGGTAGGCCGATGCCTAAGCAACGCTCACGTATCGGCGCACATACTCCTACTACCGGAGGAATGGCCAAACGTTCGATTGAATATGCCAAAACAACCGGTGCGGAGGTTATTCAAGTCTTTGCATCTAGCCCTCGAATGTGGGCGATGCCGGCGGCTAAGCCGGATTTGGATGAGGCCTTTAAAATTAAAGCTGCAGAACTTGATATCCATACATACGTGCATGCTCCATTTCTCATTAATTTGGGCTCCCCCACTGAGGCAACATATGTGAACTCGCTTGCCTCAACTGCTTATTCACTCAGTCGCGGGGTAGATATCGGCGCACTTGGAGTTGTTATTCACACTGGCTCTGCAGTTGATGCAACACACGTCGACCAAGCATGGAAGCAGATTCACGAAGGAATGATGCCGATTCTGAATGCATTAAGTGATGATGCACCCTTTCTTCTGCTAGAACCAACGGCAGGACAAGGTCAATCACTCGTGAAAAAGTTAGATGATCTTGAAAACTATTTGAAGGCACTTGAATATCATCCAAAGGTTGGTATCTGTTTAGATACGTGCCACGTCTTTGCTGCAGGTCATGACATCGCCGTTAAAGGCGGTATGAGTAAAACTCTTGACCTTCTTGTAGAAGTCGCTGGGGTTGAACGTTTCAAATTAATTCATGCCAATGATTCAATGGATGTCTGCGGGGCGCTGAAGGATCGTCATCAAAATATTGGTGATGGACATATCGGAACAGAGCCATTTGCAGAGTTACTAGCTCACCCGGCAGCTGCTGGAGTTCCTCTTGTATTAGAAACCCCTGGCATGGAGGAAAAACATACGATTGAAGTAGCCTTATTGAAGGCACTCCGTGATAAGAAGTGAGAAACACTCAGCATCTACATAGGATGAAACTTGCGCCATGGGCACTCCTTTTAGTTGCCATGGCATGGGGTTGGTCCTTTGTGATCATGAAAGATTCGATTCAGCGCCAAAGCGTTAACAACTTCCTCTTTACGCGTTTCGGAATTGCCGTGGTTGTTATGATCATTATCCGACCTCAAGTAATGAAACTATTGACGCGAGATTTACTGCTGCGAGCTGGAACTGCCGGAATCTTTCTAGGCTTTGGCTATATTTTTCAAACACTTGGCCTGGCTCGAACTGGCGCTGCAATCACGGGTTTTGTTACTGGACTTTATGTTGTATTAACTCCCCTATTAGCGTGGCTAATCCTCAAGACAAAGATAAGTCGATTCACCTGGCTTTGTATCGCTGTTGCAACTATTGGGCTTGGCCTTTTATCAGTTCGTGGCTTCTCGATCGGGGCCGGTGAGCTTCTAGTTTTCATTAGTGCCATTTTCTGGGCACTTCACATTATTACTTTGAGTAAATGGAGTTCTGGTCGCGATACGTATGCAATGACTGTTGTTCAGTTAGCTATGTGCGCTTTCATGGCTGCAATCGCATCTATTCCAAGTGGTTATTCGCCTCCTCCAGATGCCGGAGTGTGGGGCGTCGTTGCCTTCACGGCCGTCTTTGCAACTGCCATCGCCTTCATTATTCAAACATGGGCACAAGCACATATGAGTCCAACTAAAGTTGCAGTGATTTTAACGATGGAGGTCGTCTTTGCAGCACTCTTTGCGCTCATCTTTGGTGGAGAGCGTTTAACAGTGCAGAGCTCCATCGGTGGAGTAATGGTAGTGACGTCAATGTATTTGATAGTCATGAAAGAAGAGAAGTAGGCTCCATTCATGGCCATAGACCTTCGCTCCGATACCGTCACTCGTCCATCTCAAGGAATGCGTGATGCAATTGCGCAGGCATCTGTAGGCGATGACGTTTATGGAGATGATCCAACAGTTAACTCTCTAGAGGAGCGAGTGGCTTCAATGTTTGGGAAAGAGGCGGGATTATTCACTCCAACAGGCTCCCTGGCCAATCAATTAGCGATACGAATGTTGGTAGCCCCTGGAGAAGAGCTACTAGCTGAAACCAACTCGCACGTTGTTCGCGCAGAGCTTGGCGCAGCAGCTGTTTTTAGCGGAATAACAACAAGGACGTGGTTGAATCCTCAAGGTTTACTCGACGCATCAGCCGCTCTAGAAATTGCCCGTCCAGATTCAGGGCCGTATCTCGTTTCAACAACAGCTATTGCAGTTGAGAACACTCATAACTTTGGTGGCGGAACCGTGCAACCAATAGCTGATATCGCAAAACTTCGCAGCGGCGCCGATGAAATGGGAATTGCCCTTCACCTAGATGGCGCCCGTATTTGGAACGCTCACGTTGCCAGTGGTATTTCATTTATTGAATACGGTAGTTACTTTGACACAATAAGTGTCTGTCTTTCAAAGGGCTTAGGTGCACCAGTTGGCTCAGTGATGCTTTCTACAAAAGAGCGTATAACCAAAGCCCGTGTTTGGCGCAAGCGTTACGGTGCCGGAATGCGACAAGTCGGAGTTTTAGCTGCTGCGGGACACTATGCCCTTGATAATAATATTAATCGTTTAGCAGATGATCATCGTCGAGCTAAGGAGTTGGCGATTGCAATCTCGACAATAGATTCCAGATTGATTGATCCATCAGGAGTTCACACAAATATAGTTGGGTTAGATTTAGCATCTACGCCCTTCACCGCCGCAGAATTATCAAATCGATGTCGAAGCGCTGGACTTTGGATTAGTGCACTCGGTCCTAAGTATGCGCGTCTTGTCACACACATGGATTTTGATGACGTGCAGTGCCTTGAAGCGATTGAAATCTTAAAGAAAGCCCTCGTGGCTTAAAAGCCACTCTTTTTTATCCACGCCATAGGCATAGTTTCCAAGAGCTCCACCAGTTTTAACAATTCGGTGACATGGCACAACTATCATAATTGCATTGTTTGCACACGCGCTTCCTGCAGCGCGAACAGCTGCAGGTGCACCGGCCTTTTCGGCCAAGTCGGCATAGGAAATAACTTTTCCAGCATTGACTCTGCGCATAGATTTCCAGGCCGCCTGTGAAAATGGAGGACCATCCTGCTGAACCTTGATGGCATTAATTGCAGTTAGATCTCCATCGAAATAATCCTTAATGAGATCTGAAATAACAGGAATAGATTTCACACTTTTAGCATCTGGAGCTTTAAAAGCTGAAAAATCAGACAGGTTTGCACCGATAAGGATTTGATCATTAGCCAATAGATTAAGCGTGCCGATTGGCGTTTTCAGGCTGGTAAGAAGCAAGGACACTCGTCTAAATTAGCGCTCACGCAACATTTCGGCAACTAAAAATGCTAGCTCTAAAGACTGAGCATGGTTCAGGCGTGGGTCACATGCACTTTCATATCGTGACGCTAAATCATCGTGAGAAATCTGCTCTCCGCCGCCGACACACTCTGTAACATCATCGCCAGTTAGCTCGATGTGTACGCCACCGGGGTGGGTCCCAATCGCCTTGTGGACCTCAAAGAAGCCTTTTACCTCATCCATAACATCATCAAAACTGCGGGTCTTGTATCCAGATGGAGCCTCGTAAGTATTGCCATGCATGGGATCACATACCCAGAGAACCTTTGCCCCCGACTTTGTAACTCCGTCAACGAGTGCGGGCAGAGCTTCGCGAATTTTCCCAGCTCCCATGCGAGTAATAAATGTAAGTCGGCCTGGCTCACGATCTGGATCTAACTTATCAATCAAAGCCAGAGCATCATCAACTGTTGACTTTGGTCCAAGTTTTACGCCGATTGGGTTGCGGACCTTAGAGGCAAAATCAACGTGTGCGCCATCTAGCTGGCGCGTTCTCTCGCCTATCCAAATGAAGTGACCCGATACATCGTATGGATTCCCGGTTCGAGAATCTATGCGAGTTAACGCCTTTTCATACTCCAAAATGAGCGCTTCGTGGCTGGAGAAGAAATCTACGGACTTAAATGACTCTGGATCGACACCGGCAGAGTTCATAAATGCTAAGGCTCTGCCAATCTCATTAGCCATCTGTTCGTAACGTACGCCGACCGATGAATCACGGATGAATCCCTTGTTCCACTCGTGAACCTGTCGAAGATCGGCAAAACCACCTTGGGTGAATGCGCGCACTAAATTAAGAGTTGCCGCCGAAGTATTGTAAACACGGACTAAGCGATGTGGATCAGGAGTTCTAGAACTTTCGGTGAACTCAAGATCATTGACCGCATCTCCGCGGTAAGCAGGAAGAGTTATCTCTCCACGAGTTTCCAAATCATTAGAACGCGGCTTTGCAAATTGGCCAGCCATGCGACCAACCTTTATGACGGGAAGACTTGAGTGGTACTGCAAAACCGCGGCCATCTGCAAAATAGTTTTGATGCGATTTCGAATTGAATCGGCCGTTGCTGCGGCAAAAGTTTCGGCACAGTCACCGCCCTGCAACCAAAAAGCTTTGCCATCGGCGGCAAGGGCAATACGTGTCTTTAAATCATCGCACTCACCGGCAAAGACCAGTGGAGGAAAAGATTTCAACTCTGCAACAGCTGCATTAATCGCTGGGCCTTGCGGTCCACCCGGCCAATTAGGTTGTTGGGCTGCAACTAGGCCAGGTGTAAAGAGAGTATCCAGCGATGAGTTCATGAGGATAAGAGTAGAGAGTTCTTAGGTGGCCGCGGGACGCGATTAGCCAAAGAAAATCTCGGCCTCCTTGTATCGCTCGATTGGAACCAGTTTAAGTTTTTCAGTGGCCGATGCAAGCGGTACTCGGACAATATCTGTGCCATGGAGTGCGACCATTGTGCCCCAGTCCCCCTCGTGAGCTGCCGTAATCGCATGTAAACCAAAGCGAGTAGCAAGAACCCGGTCAAAGGCCGTAGGAGTTCCACCACGCTGGATATGTCCAAGGACAGAGGTGCGCGCCTCTTTACCGGTTTTAGCTTCGATCTGTTGGGCGAGCCAATCTCCGATTCCTGCCAACTTAACATGGCCAAATGAATCCAAACTCTGATCCTTTACGGCCATATCGCCATCTTGTGGAATCGCACCCTCTGCAATGACGATAATCGGAGAGTAGTGAGACTTGAATCGAGACTCGACCCAATCGCAGACCTTTTCGACTGAGAACTTCTGCTCAGGAATCAAGATACATGCAGCCCCTCCTGCAAGACCTGCATGCAAGGCGATCCAACCAGCATGGCGACCCATAACCTCAACGATTAAGGCGCGATGGTGTGACTCGGCCGTTGTATGTAAGCGATCAATTGCTTCAACTGCAATATTGACCGCTGTATCAAATCCAAATGTGTAATCGGTATTATCTAAATCATTATCAATCGTCTTTGGAACGCCGACGACTTTAACGCCAAGTGAGTCAAGCTTTGTTGCAACTCCGAGGGTATCTTCGCCGCCGATCGCGATAAGTGCATCAATTCCAGCTTTAGCGAGATTTTCTTTAATCTTCTCAACTCCACCCTCAATTTTAAAAGGGTTGGTGCGAGATGATCCAAGTATCGTTCCACCACGAGGCAAGATTCCCCGAGTCGTTTCAATGGTCAGAGGCATGGTTAATCCCTCAAGCGGGCCTTTCCAGCCATCGCGAAAACCAACAAACTCATGTCCATACTCTTTAACGCCCTTGCGGACAACGGCACGGATAACAGCATTTAGACCTGGGCAATCTCCACCACCAGTAAGTACACCAATACGCATTTTTTAACTCCACTACGAAAGAATCTTTAACGAAGGGCTATGTCAATCATTCTTCGCCCTACCTGTGGTCAACGCTGACTAGGACAGTCTAGCCTTGCGCTATGGCTAATCGACAACTCATCGCCGGCGTGGACTCATCGACTCAGTCGGTAAAGGTGGTCATTCGTGATGCCTATACAGGTGAGCTAATACGAGAGGGACGTGCACCTCATCCCGATGGCACCGAAGTCGATCCCGCACTCTGGAAATCGGCCCTTGATGCCGCGATTGTAAGCGCTGGTGGATTAAATGATGTTTCTGCAATTTCAATTGCTGGACAACAACATGCAATGGTGGCCCTCGATAAAGATGGAGAAGTAATTCGCCCCGCGCTTTTATGGAATGACACTCGTTCTGCGCAAGCTGCCCTTGATTTAAATCGCGAAGAGGGTGGAGATGGGCAGATTGCAAGAAAAGTTGGCTCTGTCTTAGTCGCATCTTTTACCGCATCGAAGCTGCGCTGGATGGCCGATAACGAGCCAGGCAATGCTGCCAGAGTCGCATCAGTTGCACTTCCCCACGACTGGCTGTCGTGGCATTTGCAGGGCGGAAAGAACCTTGAGAAATTATTTACCGATCGAAGTGATGCATCAGGTACTGGCTATTTTGATCCAACGACATCGCACTACCGTGAAGATATTCTGCGCCTTGCACTTCGCCACGATTTAGAAGTTACGTTACCTCGAATAATTCCTCCCAATGAATTCGGCGGTGTGACCACATCAGGTATTCCAATCGCTGCCGGTGCCGGCGATAACGCCGCTGCCGCTCTTGGTCTGCAAGCACAGCCAGGTGATGTTGTTATCTCACTTGGAACAAGTGGGACCGCCTTTGCCGTCTCAGATACACCAACGCATGATTCAAGCGGAGCAGTTGCCGGCTTTGCCGATGCGACGGGGCGTTTCTTACCACTCGTCTGCACACTCAATGCTGCACGAATTTTAGATGC
>CAXNCU010000008.1:0-24062 GCA_964200985.1 Candidatus Planktophila sp. | reverse complement strand
AAAAGTTCGATGTTAAACCAGTTTCCAAAGCGCCCAACTGCTTGAGCTAAAAGTACTCCAGGGGCTAAAGCATCCATGAACTGTGAGAAGGGTGGGAGCTCAACTCTTGTTGCGAGGCGACGATATCTAAACCAGGCCGCAAAAGTTCCGAGTGAGATTGCACCCCATATTCCTAATCCACCCTCCCATATTTTGAAAGCATCTAAAGGATGGCCTCCACTGCCAAAGTAGTCATCGGGTGAAGAAATAACGTGATAGATGCGGCCACCAATTATTCCAAACGGTACGGCCATAATTGCTACCTCTGAAACGATTGATGAGCCATTAGGTGTCGTGGCGTTAAAGCGTTTATCTCCCAGCCAAATGGCAATGGCAATTCCAGAGATAATACATAGCGCGTACATATGTATCGTAAGAGGCCCGATTTCAAAGGCCGATAGGGTCGGCGATGGAATCGAACGAAGCAAGTTTTAGCCAGCCTCTACAGCGAGTCGGAACTCAGCAGGATCAAAGCCATTGGATGTGCGCTCCCACAGTTTGTCATTGATGAATACTGTTGGCGTGCCTGTCACTTTAAATGAAGGCATCGAATCCGCTTGAGCTTTTACTACATCGGCCTTTGAGCCATTGGAAACGCAGTCTGTAAAGCTCTTACTCTTGAGTCCAATGTAATCACCGATCTTTATCAAGTTCTCGTTCGTAAAGAAACCCGAATTCTCTAAGGCTGGTTGAACAATATAAAGAGCATTATGGTAATCGAGATAGTGGCCCTCATCAGCAGAGCACATCAGTGCATTTGCAGCGCGGACGGATTCATCCCCTAGAAATGAAAGGGCGTGATAAACAACTGTCGCCTTTTTAGTTCGCACTAACTCATCAATGTACTGTCCATTTGCCTCTTCAAAAGTTCGGCAAATAGGACATTGAGGATCTTCCCAGAGATCAATTTTAACCGGTCCTCCAGGATTTAGCACTAAACCTGATCCCTGTGTGGTATCGATTGCCCCACTCACCTTTTCGCCAAGTGTGTAATCCTTGAGTGCGGCAAAGGATTCGTTGGCTTTAGTCGAGGAGCTCATCATAGAAAAAACGACGCCTGTTACAACAACAAGTGCAACCATTCCAATTACTAACCACCGAGTGAAATTGTCTCCACCGTTCTTCGCCTTTGCCTGCTTGGACATTTAGATCTCCTCATGTGCTGTGGTCGGTTTTTCAACTGATAGTAATCCGTAAGGGAAAAAGTATAGATAGAGCGCAATTAATGCCAATCCTGAATCACGGGCAATCTCCAGGGCATACTTCCTATGAACTTCGGCCGCCTTTGATGGATCAATAGCCCCACCACCGCCAAAACAACCGCAATCGATAAGCATCCCACGCGCCCATACGCTGATAATTGCCGCAATAAATAGGAGCATGATGCCGCCGGCAATGACTGCAGCCATACGCAATGAGATTCCAATAATAAGGAGAAGGCCAATTGCGATCTCAAGCCATGGAAGGGCGTAGCCGACTATGTGCGCCAACTGCGTTGGAAGGATTTTGTAGGCAGCTACGGCACTCGCGGCCTCGGCAGGGACAAAGGCCTTTAATCCGCCAGCGACCAGCAGAACTCCGCCAAGAATTAATCGTCCAAAGAGGGTTATGAATCGCTGGTATTTAATGTTAATTCTTTTCATCGTCCCTCTCGAACTCCCGCCGCTAGCTCTTTTGCTAAATCAGATACTGCCTTTAAACCGCTCGGTTCATCTTGTGCGTTGAGTAATAGTTTAATGAATGCCGAGCCCACAATCACGCCATCGGCATATTTCGCCACAGATTTTGCCTGTTCGCGAGTGGAGACACCAAGACCTACGGACACTGGCATCGTAGTAACCGACCTCACACGTTTGACTAAATCATGGGCATCGATTGTGACATTCGATCTAGCTCCAGTTACTCCCATCACACTTGCCGCATATACGAATCCCCCGGTCTTGGCGGTGACTTGGGCAAGGCGCGAATCACTCGTGCTTGGTGCGACAACATAGATTGGATTGATGCCATGAGCTGCTGTCGCGGCGAGCCACTGTGTCGACTCTTCAATTGTTAGATCAGGAGTGATGACACCAGATCCTCCATTTTCAGCGATTGCTCGTGCAAAATTATCGACACCAAATTTTTCAATAGGGTTCCAATACGTCATGACAACTGTTGCAACTCCAGTTTGGCTAGCAACTTTGAGGGCGGCAAAAACTTCAACGGCACCAGTACCAGCCTTAAGAGAGATATCTGCAGCCTCTTGAATCGTTGGGCCATCCATTACTGGATCGCTATATGGAAAACCGATCTCAATTGCATCAACTCCGGCGGCTGCAAGTGCTTGAATCGCTTTTGCGCAACCACTTTGCGATGGAAAGCCTGCAGGGATATATGCGATGAGGGCGGCGCGATTTTCTGAGCGAACTTTTACAAAGAGCTCATCTAGTGCCGTGCTCACAATGGAATACCGAAATAATGTGCCGCAGTTTGCACATCTTTATCGCCTCGACCCGACAAATTCACTAAAATCGTTGCATCTGGTCCGAGTTCGTTACCAACAATCATCGCACCAGCTAAGGCATGCGCAGATTCAATCGCTGGAATAATGCCCTCAGTTTTACACAAGAGTGCAAATGCGTTCATTGCAGCATCATCATTGATTACACGGTATTCGGCACGTCCTATGTCATGTAAATATGCATGCTCAGGGCCAACTCCTGGGTAATCTAAACCAGCTGAGATTGAATGTGACTCAACGGTTTGCCCGTTCTTATCTTGGAGAACATACGTTCTGTTTCCATGGAGTACACCGGCGGAGCCACCATTGATGGATGCGGCATGACGGCCAGTTTCGATCCCATCACCGCCAGCTTCGAATCCTATTAATCGCACACTTGAATCTGGAATGAAGGCGTGAAATATTCCGATGGCATTAGAGCCACCACCGATGCAAGCCAAGACTGCATCTGGAAGTTTGCCAGTAAGCGCTAAAACCTGCTCGCGCGCTTCCTCCCCGATGATTTTTTGGAAATCACGGACAATTGTTGGAATTGGATGGGGACCGGCAACTGTGCCAATTAGATAATGAGTATCTGCAACGTTAGTGACCCAATCGCGCATCGCCTCATTAATTGCATCTTTTAATGTTTTAGAGCCAGAGCTAACCGGAATAACTTCTGCACCGAGAAGTTTCATTCGGGCGACATTTAACGATTGTCTGCGTATATCTTCCTCGCCCATATAAACAACACACTCAAGGCCCATAAGTGCACCGGCCGTTGCCGCGGCAACACCATGCTGACCTGCGCCGGTTTCGGCGATGATTCGCGTCTTTCCCATGCGCTTAGTCAAAAGCGCTTGCCCTAAAACATTATTTATCTTATGGCTACCAGTGTGATTGAGATCTTCACGCTTTAAGAGAATGCGAGCTCGGCCTGCATGTTCGGCAAATCGTGGCACCTCTGTGATGATGCTCGGGCGACCTGTATAGCTTCGATGGAGTTCGGCGAGCTCTGCTAAAAAGAGTGGATCTTTCTGCGCCGAATTATGCGCATCCTCTAATTGATTAAGGGCACCAATGAGCGCTTCTGGAACAAATCGTCCACCGTACTGTCCGAAATGCCCCACCTGATCGACATCGGGTGTGCTCATTTCTCAAGCCTACCTAGACCAAGAAGTTCGCGCATCGCAGTTATTGGCTCTTCAGCCTTCACAAGTGCCTCTCCTACTAAGACCGCCGTCGCACCGAATTTTTGAGCAAAATCAACATCGGCACGAGTGGAAATTCCAGACTCGGCAATTCGCACAATTGAAGTTGGTATCCGTGGAATTAATTCGGAAAATACCACGTTGCTCACTTCAAGGGTTTTCAAATTACGAGAATTAACACCAATGATTTGAGGAGATATGTCTAGTGCACGCTCTAACTCATCATTTGTATGTACTTCAACGATTACTCGCATTTCAAGTTCGTTGGCTATCTGATGGTAATCGATGAGTTGGCTCTTACTAATTCCTGCAACTATTAAGAGAATGACATCAGCCCCGTGCGCCCGCGACTCAAATACCTGATACTCATCAACAATGAAATCTTTGCGCAAAATCGGAGTATTGACACGTGCGCGAACAGAATCTAAGTCATCCAGTGAGCCACCAAATCTTCGACGCTCAGTAAGCACGCTAATGATTGCAGCTCCCGCAACTTCATACTGCTCGGCAAGGGCAGCTGGGTCATTGATTGGTGCGAGTGCTCCCTTGCTGGGAGATGATCGTTTAACTTCGGCAATCACCGACATCTGACTATCTAAAAGAGCTGACAATGGATCTCGTACAGGTTCTGCTTGATCCATCGCCTCTAAAATCTGCGCCATCGATTTTCGTTGAAGGGCTAACTCTTCGCGAACGCCTTCAATTATCGAATCAAGGACGCTCATGTGGTTTTATCCTCGCTAGGATCGATTCCCTTATCTAATGCACTCCAAGAGTTCAGAGTTTTAGGCGAACGTTCATAGCGTGAAGACATCTTGAATTTTCTACCGGCAAGAATGACAATTGTAAAGATAAAAATTGCGCTTACTCCTATCGCTAGATAGCTCTTCATTTAAGGCTTGCGCAATCTATTTGCCGAATCAACGGCCTTCAAAACCGCCGCGGCTTTGTTGTAACACTCTTGGTTTTCAGAGTCTGGATCAGAGTCGGCAACAACTCCTGCACCAGCTTGAACATAGGCGGTTCCTTCATGAATGAGCGCCGTTCGAATAGCGATGCAGGTATCTATATTTCCAGTGAAATCAATGTAACCCACAATTCCACCATATAAACCGCGACGAGTGGGTTCTAGGTTTTCAATAATCTCCATGGCGCGTGGCTTTGGAGCACCCGATAGAGTGCCTGCAGGAAAGAGCGAAAATAGTGCATCGATTGCAGTTGATTCTGGCTCTATGACGCCGGTAACTGTAGAAACTATATGCATAACGTGTGAGTAACGTTCGATATGCATGAAATCAATAACTTCCACGCTTCCAGGAGTGCACACACGACCTAAATCATTTCTGCCTAAATCAACCAGCATTAAATGCTCTGCACGCTCTTTGGGATCGGCTAATAGCTCTTCACCTAAACGATGGTCCTCTTCGGGTGATGCCGAACGCTTACGTGTGCCTGCAATGGGATGAATCATTGCGTTACGGCCGTGGATCTTAATGAGCGCCTCTGGACTAGAACCGACAACATTGATATCACCGGCAAAGCGAAAGAGATACATGTAGGGACTTGGATTATTTAGACGAAGCATACGATAGACATCTAAAGCATCTGCGTCACAGGCCATTGAAAAACGCTGCGAGAGCACGATTTGAAAGGCCTCCCCCGCAACAATCTCTTCTTTTGCCAGAAGCACTTTGGCCTTGTAATCGGCCGGAGTTAAAGAAGAGTTAAAAATAGGTTCGACGTGGCTATCGATTATTGCAACATCTCCTGGCAGGGATGAAGCAAGATCCACCTGCATGCGATCCAAGCGTTCATTGCATTCGGCAAAAGCCTCATCAATTCGTTTATCACTGCCATCCCAATTAATCGCATTTGCAATCAAAGTTATGGTTCCATCGCTGTGGTCCAGTACTGCTAAGTCACTAGTTAACATGAAACTAAGTTCGGGAAGTGGAAGATCTTTGACGGAGAGCTCAGGAAGTTTTTCAATTCTTCGAATAACGTCATAACCCATGAAGCCAACTAGTCCACCGGTCAGTGGCGGCAAGCCTATGATTTTCGGAGATTTCAAATGCGCTACAGATAAACGAAGCGCCTCTAGTGGATCGATCCCCGATGGTGCGCCGGCAGGAGGCGTACCTTGCCAATATGCCAATCCTTCGGACTCACTCAAAGTAGTTTCACTTCGCACTCCTATGAACGAGTAACGAGACCAAGCTCCACCGTGTTCAGCAGATTCGAGAAGAAAAGTATTCGGTGCATTCTTTGCCAATTTACGATAAACCCCTATTGGAGTCTCTCCATCGGCTAGAAGCCGTCGCGAAACTGGAATGACATTAGAGATTTTCGCAAATGCACGGAACTCTTCTAGATTCATTATCTACCTAGATTGAGTGGCTGGTGAAAACATGTTGCATTTCCGGTGTGACAGGCCACGCCTGTCTGAGTAACAGTAAGCAGAAGTGCATCCCCATCACAGTCGAGGGAGATTGAATGGATCTCTTGAAAATGACCCGAGGTCGCACCTTTAACCCAAAGTTCATTTCTACTACGACTCCAATATGTCGCCTTGCCACTTTCTATAGTCATAGCCAATGATTCGGCGCTCATATAGGCGAGCATTAACACCTCATGGCTTGTGAAATCTTGAACAATGGCAGGAATCAGGGCATTTGGATCTTTGAGCAGAGATTTAACTGCGGGATCAAGAGTTGCCATGGGGTAATTCTGCCCTACATGAGTGCAACGGTGCGCACGGGATAATTGTGTGCCTTTAAATATGACTTCACATCTTTTATACGATGGATTCCAAAGTGGAAAACGCTCGCCGCAAGTAGGGCATCGGCCCCTGCATCCAAAGCGGAGGCAAAATCTTCTAGGGTTCCCGCTCCTCCGCTGGCGATCAATGGAACCTTTGATACAGCTCGAACCGCGCTAATCATTCCGATGTCATATCCGGCACGAGTGCCATCGGCATCCATTGAATTCAAGAGAATTTCACCCACTCCGAGAGCACAGGCCCGCTCCACCCAAGCCAGGGCATCGATTTGAGTACCTTCGCGCCCACCATGTGTCGTGACTTCAAAGCCCGACTCAGTACGAGCTCGACGCGCATCAACCGAAAGAACTAATACTTGTGAACCAAAACGATCGGCAATTTCGGCGATGAGCTCTGGTCGAGTAATCGCTGCAGTATTAATTGAAATCTTGTCTGCTCCTGCACGCAAAAGCCGGTCGACATCATCAACGCTTCGAATACCTCCGCCAACGGTGAGCGGAATGAAAACCTGTTCGGCGGTGCGTCGAACAATATCTAAAGTTGTTTCACGACCTGAACTGCTTGCCGAGATATCGAGAAAGGTAAGTTCATCTGCACCCTCTAGGCCATAGAGTCTTGCCATCTCAACAGGATCACCGGCATCGACAAGGTTCGTGAAGTTAACGCCTTTAACTACACGACCATCAGTTACATCTAGACATGGAATTATTCGAACCGAGAGTGTCATGCCGATGCAACCTTTAACGCCTCTTGCAGAGTGAATGCACCGGCATAAAGAGCTTTACCAACGATTGCGCCTTCAATACCTATAGATGTCAGCACCGCTAAATCTGCGATATCGCGCAGGTTTGAGATTCCGCCACTTGCCACCACTGGCTTGGAGGTTGCAGCACACACAGATTTCAAAAGTTCGATATTTGGTCCGGTTAGAGTTCCATCTTTAGCGACATCTGTCACTACATATCGCGCACATCCATCGCGATCAAGACGTGAAAGTGTTTCAAAAAGATCTCCCCCTTCGCTGGTCCACCCGCGAGCTGCCAATGTCTGTCCCCGTACATCCAGGCCAACGGCAATTAAATCTCCATACTCGGCTATAACGCGCGAAGTCCATTCGGGATTTTCTAATGCTGCCGTGCCTAAGTTAATTCGTGTACATCCTGTTGCAATGGCACGCTTGAGCGATTCATCGTCTCGAATTCCGCCTGAAAGCTCTACTTTAATATCCAACGCACCAACAACCTGAGCCAACAGTTGGGCGTTATCTCCTCGACCAAATGCTGCATCTAAATCCACTAAATGAATCCATTCAGCTCCAGCGCTCTGGAACTCCAGCGCGACTTCAAGAGGTGCTCCGTAAATACTCTCGCGCGAAAGTTCGCCTTGCACTAAACGAACTGCACGCCCATCTTTTACGTCGACTGCAGGTAATAACTCTAAATACTTCATAGAGTTCTACTCCAATTCTTAATCAGCGCAAGACCGGCATCTCCTGATTTTTCAGGGTGAAACTGTGTCGCACTTACATAGCCATCTTCAACGGCAGATAGAAATCTCTCGCCATAAATACTCCATGTTTGATTGGCTGCAGATGATTCTTTTGCAGCATATGAGTGCACGAAGTAAAAAGCCTCATTTTCAACTCCTTTGAAAAGTTGGGAGCCAGCTGCAGCCTCTACTGTGTTCCAGCCCATGTGCGGAAGAATTGGGGCTGCTAGTGAACTCACTGTTCCGCTCCATATTCCAACTCCTGCGTGAGGTTTTCCATGTGAGTGCTCATCGCCATGTGCAAAGAGAATCTGCATACCTATACAGATTCCAAGAGTTGGGCGCTCGGCAATCAGACGTTTTCGTATGATCTCTGCCCCATTGATTGCATTTAAGCCCTGCATGCATGAAGCGAAAGCGCCTACTCCTGGAACTACGAGTCCATCTGCCTCACTGGCAATACGCGCATCAGATGTAACTACTACCTCTAAACCACTTGTTGCAAAGGCGCGTTCGGCAGATCGCAAATTTCCTGAGCCATAGTCAAGAATTGCTATCAAAGAACGCCCTTGGTAGATGGAATTCCAGCCACTCGTCCATCTAGTGAAACGGCATCACGCAAGGCGCGCGCTACAGCTTTGAACTGAGCTTCGAAAACATGGTGAGCGTTGCGGCCTTCAAGTACGCGAATGTGCAGAGCGATGTGAGCTTCGGCAACAATTGACTCCCAAATATGTTTACCAAGTGTTGTATCAAAAGTTCCTATCAGCTCAACAATTTCAGGCTGACGATGAACCAGATAAGGACGGCCAGATAAATCCACGGCTGCCTGCACAAGAACTTCATCGAGCGGGACCATAGAATCTCCAAAACGGCGGATACCGGCCTTATCCCCTAACGCTTCGCGCAGAGCTTGACCAAATGCAAGAGACGTATCTTCAACACTGTGATGGGAATCTACGTCGATATCCCCTTTAGTCTTCACGGTTAAATCAAAACCAGAGTGCTTTCCAAGCTGTGACATCATGTGATCGAAGAATGGAACGCCGGTTGATACGTCAATGACACCTTGGCCATCTAAATTAAGTTCGACCAAAACATATGACTCTTTAGTCTCCCGTTCGATTCTTGAAGTTCTCATGTGTCTCTCCCTTTCTACAGAAGTTCGGTTAAGGCATCGATAAAGGCTTTATTTTCGGCGGCGGTGCCGATGGTTACGCGGAGATAGGACGATAATCCCACATCCCTAATCAGAACTCCCTTTTCAAGAAGTCTGTCCCACAACTGCTTCGAGCTAGCGTGAAAGCCGGTAAATAGTATGAAATTCGCTGCACTTGGCAAGGTAGTTAAGCCTAGCTCGTGAAGTTGGGCGATAAGGTCTTGGCGCGCGCGTACAAGTGTTGCCACATTGCCTAAGAGTTCGACACGGTAATCGAGGGCGACCAGAGCTGCGGCTTGGGTGATTGCGCTCAAGTGATATGGCAGTCGAACCAGCAACATGGCATCGACGACAATTGAATCGGCAACGAGATAGCCAACACGAGCTCCTGCAAACGCAAAGGCCTTGCTCATAGTACGAATTACTACAACATGAGGATGTGCATCTATTAAGCCCACTGCAGAGAGTTCGGATGAAAACTCTGCATATGCCTCATCCACAACTAGCAATCCTCCATGGGCAGCTACAGCACCGGCAAGCGTTGCAATATCTTTAATGCTAATCGCATCACCCGTCGGGTTATTAGGTGTGGTTATGAATGTAAGGGCCGGTTTATGCAATTCGATATCTGCAATCGCACTAGGGAGATTAAATGTGAAATCTGCGTTGCGCACACCATTAAACCATTTAGTGCCGGTGACATTTGCAATTATTGAGTGCATTGAATATGAAGGGGTAAATCCAAGTGCGACCCCATTACCAAATGCTAGAAAAAGAGATTGAATGATCTCATTGCTGCCATTTGCCGCCCATATGTTTTGCGATACAAACCGAGTATCACTTGCTTCATTGATGTAGTTAGCTAACTCGCTACGCAATCGAGTGGCATCGCGATCTGGATATCGATTGAGCGTTCCAGCGATATCGGCTACCGCCGAAGCAATACTTGCTTGCAAGGCCAATGATGGCGGATATGGATTTTCATTCGTGTTCAATGATGCATCAGCTGGCAACTGAGGCGCGCCATATGGAGTCAATGAAGCAAGCTCCTCTCGCAGCGGAAGCCATGCAGGCCAACTCATGACAAATTCTCTAAACGAGCTGACATGGCTTGACCATGTGCTGGTAAATCTTCAGCCGACGAGAGAGTCAGCACGGTTGGCACAAGATCTAAGAAGGCCTGCTTTTGATATTCGATGAAGTGCAGGCCTCGAAGGAAACTCTGCACGGATAGGCCACTGGAATGGCATGCGCATCCGCCTGTCGGCAATACGTGGTTTGATCCGGCAGAGTAATCACCCAGTGAAACTGGTGAATAACGTCCAATGAAAACTGCGCCTGCATTTCTAATCTTTTCTGCATCCAAGCGAGCATTTACGGTTTGAATCTCTAGGTGCTCAGCGGCATAGGCATTTACGACGTCGATTCCCTGGTCGATTGAATCAACTAAAACTATCGCTGATTGGATACCGGAAAGTGCTTCACGAATACGTACCGAGTGTTTTGCATTGCCAATTCGGGTATGTAGTTCGGCTACAACTGCATCGGCCAAAGTCATGCTATCTGTTACTAAAATAGCGGCAGCGATAACATCATGCTCTGCCTGGCTGATTAAATCGGCGGCAACATCGGCTGGCACTGCGCTCTTATCGGCCAAAATTGCAATCTCTGTGGGTCCAGCCTCGGAATCAATCCCAACCGTTCCACGTAGGGCGCGTTTGGCTGCAGCAACATAAATATTTCCAGGTCCGGTTACTAAATCACACTTTTCAGCTACGCCATCCATCCCATAGGCAAAAAGTGCGATCGCTTGCGCTCCGCCGACTGCATAGACCTCGGTAATCCCAAGCAAGGCGCAGGTTGCCAAAATAGTCGGATGTGGAAGTCCATCGAAATCTTTTTGTGGAGGCGAAGCCACCGCGATAGATGACACCTTTGCAATTTGGGCAGGGATTACGTTCATCATCACACTGCTCGGATATACGGCACGGCCACCAGGAACGTAAAGACCAACACGATCAACTGGAATCCACTTTTCCCGCACTACTCCACCATCGACAACAACGGTGGTTTTTTCTTCACGTACCTGATCGCTATGAACTTTTCTCACTCGATCAATAGATAGCTCTAAAGCGGCGCGAATACCGGGATCTAACGATGCAAGGGCCGACTCTAAAGCAGCTCGTGGAACGCGAATGCTTGGCGGGGTAACTCCATCGAACTCTTGGGCTAAAGCGATGAGGTCATCTTCGTTGCCGTTCTTGACTCGATCAAGAATCGGTTCGATCAACCGCACTGCTTCTGCAACATCGAGTGATGCACGCGGAAGTTCGCTCTGATAGCCAGCCTTCGTCAGTACTCTCCCACGAAGATCTACAGTCCGAATCATTGTGCAATTGTAACGGGCATTACCTAAGAGCTGGAGCGGTATTAGTTGGGCTTAAGCAAGGCAGTTAGGGCCCAGAATTGATTTTAAATCGGCACTTAAACTAGGTGAAGCCGTAATGAGAGCATCAATTTTCATATAAGTATCAGCTCCATTATCACTGAGCTGTAAATGGACTTCACGCTTTCCGGGGTGAGAGCGCAAAATCTCTTTGATCCGATCGACTATAGGCGGAGTGCATTGAGAAATCGGTAAAGAAATTACGAGCGGACCGATCGGCCCCATAGAAATATCGGGCATCGCCATTTCAATTGCGGTAAATCGTAAGTTGTCTTCGCGTCGATCAACACGGCCCCTGATAGTCACGATTCGATCCTCTGTCAGGGACATCGAATACTGATTGTAAGTCTTCGAGAAGAAGAGTACTTCGAGTGATCCCTCGAGATCTTCAACTGTCACAACCGCCCATGAAGCACCTTGTCTAGAGACTTTACGAGTGATCCCAGTAATCAAACCACCGATCGTTACAATCGATTCACTTTGCGCACCATCATCTACCAGCTCGCTAATAGTCATGTCGGTACTTGCGCGCAGAACATGCTCAACACCAAGAAGTGGGTGATCTGAGACATAGAGTCCAAGCATTTCTCGTTCGTAGCTCAGCAACATTGCCTTGTCCCATTCGCCCTTAGGAATCTCTAAATCAAGTGAAATGACATGGCTAACCGACTCCCCACCAAACAAATCAAATTGACCAATTGCCTCAGCTCTCTTTGTTTCAATTACTGAATCAATTGCTTCGAGGTAGATTGCCATTAAGCCTTTGCGTGTTACGCCCATAGAGCCAAAGGCTCCTGCTTTGATCAAAGACTCAATTGTCTTTTTATTACAAACTTGCGCATCAACCTTTGCTAAGAAATCACCGAAAGATGTAAAACGACCCTTTGATTCACGCGCAGCTTTAATTGATCCAACGACGCCCTCGCCAACGTTGCGGATGGCTGCAAGACCAAAACGGATATCATTTCCGCGCGGAGTGTATTCAGCATCTGATTCATTAATATCTGGCTCCAAAACCTTAATTCCCATACGACGACATTCACTTAAATAAAGTGCTGATTTATCTTTATCATCTCGCACACTCGTCAGCAATGCCGCCATATATTCAGTGGGGTAATTAGCTTTAAGATAACCGGTCCAATATGAGACAACCCCGTATCCCGCCGAGTGAGCACGGTTAAAGGCGTAATCAGAGAAGGGAATCAAAACATCCCACAGCCTCTTAATCGCCGCCGAAGAGTATCCATTGGCCTTCATACCCGCTTCAAATGGGATGTATTCCTTATCAAGAATATTCTTATCTTTCTTACCCATTGCCTTACGTAATAAATCCGCGCGTCCAAGTGAAAAACCAGCAACCTTTTGGGCGATGGCCATGACCTGCTCTTGGTAGACAATCAATCCATATGTATCCCCGAGGATATCTTTTAGCGCATCAACGAGTTCAGGATGAATTGCCTCAACTGGTTTGCGACCATTCTTGCGATCTGCATAGTTATTGTGCGCATTTTCACCCATAGGTCCAGGTCGATACAGCGCAATTACAGCTGAAATATCTTGAAATGAATCTGGCGACATAGCCCGCAGAAGTGCGCGCATAGGCCCACCATCTAACTGAAACACACCTAAAGTATCGCCGCGGGCAAGGAGCTCATATGTTTTCTTATCATCTAGAGTCAAATCCTCCAAGATGATGTCTATCCCCTGGTTAGATTTAATATTAAGCAGAGCATCATCTAGCACCGAGAGATTTCGAAGGCCGAGGAAATCCATCTTTAGAAGACCTATAGCCTCACATGCGCCCATATCGAACTGGGTAATAATTGCACCATCGGCTTCTCTGCGGTGAATCGGAATAACATCAAGAAGAGGTTCACGCGAGAGGATTACTCCTGCAGCATGAACACCCCACTGTCGCTTTAATCCCTCAAGACCACGGGCAGTATCAACTACACGTTTTGAGTCAGGATCAGATTCATACAGTGTGCGAAACTCTCCAGCCTCGCCGTAACGATCATCTTTGGGATTAAAAACACCGCTCAGTGAAATATCTTTTCCCATAACAGAAGGTGGCAAGGCCTTTGTTAATTTTTCACCAACCACATATGGATAACCGAGTACGCGCGTTGAATCTTTAATCGCCTGCTTAGATTTAATTGTTCCGTAGGTAATAATCTGCGCCACGCGATCTTCGCCATATTTTGTTGTGGCATATCGAATCATTTCGCTTCGTCTACGCTCATCGAAGTCCAGATCAATATCGGGCATTGAAATACGCTCTGGATTTAAGAAGCGCTCAAAGAGCAGGCCATGCTCAAGTGGATCAAGGCCTGTAATTCCAAGGGCGTAAGCAACTAAAGATCCCGCCGCCGAGCCACGGCCCGGTCCTACTCGGATACCGACATTCTTTGCATGTGCAACAAGATCTGCAACAACTAAGAAGTAACCAGGAAATCCCATCTTCTCCATCACGCCGAGCTCGTATGCAAGGCGTGATTTGTGTTCGGGGGTTAACCGCGATCCCATTCTCTGGATTAAACCTCGCTCGGCCTCTTTCTTAAGCCATGAGTCCTCCGTCTCACCTGCAGGTACGGTGAACTGAGGGAGGAGATTTTCACCCTCTCGAAGAGTGACATTGCAACGCTCTGCAATGAGTAATGTGTTATCACAGCTTTCGGGAACTTCCTTGAAGAGTTCACGCATCTCCTGTGGAGTCTTAACATAGAAACTATCATTGTCGAATTTGAACCGCTTGGGATCGGCCAACGTGGATCCTGATTGAACGCAGAGTAAAGCCTCATGCGCAGGTGCATCTGCACGCAAGGTGTAATGCAAATCATTTGTCGCAAGTAAAGGTAGCCCCAACTCTTTGCCAAGTTTTAGGAGGTCGGCCTTAACGCGAGATTCGATCTCAATCCCATGATCCATAATCTCTAAGTAAAAATTCTCGGCCCCAAAAATATCGCGATAATCACTGGCCGCTTTTATCGCCTCTTTGTAAGCGCCCATGCGCAACCGCGTCTGAACTTCGCCACCAGGACACCCTGTAGTTGCGATCAATCCCTTTGAATACTTTGCCAAGATTTCGCGATCCATGCGAGGCTTGTAGTAATAACCTTCAAGGGATGCAAGGGAGGAAAGGCGAAAAAGATTGCCAAGTCCTACGTTGTTCTCAGCAAGAATTGTCATATGCGTATATGCCCCGCCGCCAGAGACATCATCTTCGCCGCCATCGGCCCACTTCACGCGTTTTTTATCTAGGCGGGATTCAGGTGCGACATAGGCCTCAATGCCGATGATTGGCTTTACTCCAGCTTTTTTGGCGCTCTTGTAAAAATCAAATGCTGCAAAAACATTTCCGTGATCGGTCATTGCAATAGCGGGCATACCTTGACGTGCAACTTCATCCATTAAATCTCCAACACGGGCAGCACCATCTAGCATCGAGTACTCGGTGTGAACGTGAAGGTGAACGAAGTTATCAGTTGGCATAGTTGATATAAGGCTATTGCTTAAGGCAGGACGGCATCAGATAGCAACGCCAAAGATGCCTGGAGATCGGCCGGATAGGGGGCGCTGAAATTGAGTTTGGCGCCAGTAATGGGGTGATCAAAGCGCAACTCCTTGGCGTGTAGCCATGGACGAGACATTCCCAGGCTTTTAGCTAGAACTGGATCGGCCCCATATGTCATGTCCCCGACTAATGGATGATTAAGTGCAGAAAAATGCACTCGAATCTGGTGAGTGCGGCCGGTCTCAAGCTCAACTTTAACGAGGGAAACGGCTCTGTAAAATTCTATGACCTCGTAGTGGGTAATCGATTCCTTTCCGGTTCCAACGACTGCAAATCGATGATCCTCTTTTGGGTGGCGATCAATTGGTGCATCGATAGTGCCAGTTGTTGGATCCATATGTCCCTGAATCAAAGCGTGATAAATCTTTTCGACGCTTCGTGTGCGAAAGGCATCCTTTAATACAGTAAATGCGCGATCACTCTTTGCCACAATCATTAACCCACTAGTTCCAACATCCAAGCGATGCACAATGCCTTGGCGTTCTGCCGCACCGCTTGTCGAAATAATAAAACCCGCTGCGCTGAGCGCTCCGACAACTGTTGGTCCGGTCCAGCCTGGGCTCGGGTGCGCTGCGCAACCAACTGGCTTATTGATAACCACTATGTCGGTGTCCTCATAAACGATTTCCAATCCTTCGATTGGAGTAAGTGGGATTGCTACGGTGTTTATCGGTGCAGGTAATAGAACTTCAATCACCTGTCCGGCACTAACGCGTTCAGATTTTTGCATTGCTCTATTTGAAGTAGTGATGTCTCCATCTTCAAGAAGCTTTACCACGGCCGTTCGAGACAGACCCAATACACGAGTAAGTGCACTATCAATTCGCTCGCCGGCAACACCTTCTGGAACGGCCAGAGTCCTTAACTCTCGATTACTCATTTTCAGGGACCCTTCTTGGTAATTGGAGAGATGTTGCGTGCAGAGAGAAACATTGCCAGCACTGCTGCGCAAACAATTGCAGAATCGGCGATATTAAATATCGGCCAGTTCGGAAGTTGCATCCAATCGATCACATGCCCGCGAAGGAAACCAGGCTCGCGGAAAATACGATCCATAAGATTTCCCAATATCCCCCCCATAACTAGGCCAAGTACAACTGCCCACCCTTTTGATGTTATTTGAGGAGCGAAGTAAAGAATTCCGATGAGAACAGCGATGCCAAATAGAGAGAGAAAGAGCGTGGCACCTGTCGCAAAAGAAAATGCGGCACCAGAATTTCGAACAAATGTAAGTTGAAAAAAACTACCAAGAAGCTTTATAGGTTCGCGGTTCGCGAGTTGGTTTACTGCCCAGGCCTTAGTTGCTAAATCGAGGATCCAGATAAACCAGGCAACACTTAATAGTGTTCGCCACCTTTGCACTGCTAGCGCCGTTCTTCCTTCTGCTTGCAAAGCATGCAGAGAGTTGCGCGTGGGAAAACTTGAAGGCGGGCCTTGCCAATTGCATTGCCGCATTCTTCACATGATCCATAACGCTTTGAATCAATTCGATCGAGCGCGCGCTCAGTCTGTAAAACCATATCGCGAGCATTAATAACTAGTGACATTTCATGTTCGCGTTCGAAAGTTTTTGTTCCGGCGTCGGCCTGGTCATCGCCTGCACCTTCACCTGATTCTTGAATGAGTGAATCCATTTCAAGTTCAACAACTGTTAATTCGCGTCGCAGGCGCTCAAGCTCTTTCGAAATCTCTGTGCGAATTACTTTCAACTCTGAAGGTGTCCATGGAGTCTCAGATTCACTCACAACAATAGGTGTCGGAGCGCTCTTAATTGGTTTTAGTGGTGCAACTTTCTTGCCATTCTTAGCAGGGCGCGGTGGAGGCGGCATGACTAATCGACGCTCTTCGACCACAGGGACTAAGACGGGCGCAGTTACAGTAGAGACAGAAACAGTTTGAGATTTCTCATCAACGGTCAGAGTGGTTTTAGTGGTAGATGCCTTAGCACCTGCTTTTTTTACTGGAATGGATTGCACTGCACTCTTTTTTGCCACAGCTTTCTTTACTGGGGCCTTCTTCGCTGGAGCTTTCTTTGCTGGGGCCTTTGTGACGGCCGCTTTTTTAACGGGCTTTTTTAGCGCCGTCTTGGCAGGAGCCTTTTTTGCAACGGCTTTCTTAACAGGCTTCTTGGGCATGACGCGTACCTTATGCCGATTGCCCCGCCTATACCAACTGCGCCACAAGTGTTTTTATCCCTTGGGATGGCCTAGACTCTCCCCACTAACTCGAAATGAGCGTTGACGGGGACTATCACCTCACGAGCTCGCTGGAAGAAATGAGTGCAAAACTCATCTAGAACCGGCCCGGGTTAGTTATTTAAGTGGCGCGAAGGTATGCGCAAGGCGGGTGGTACCGCGAGATCTGCGATAGCAGCTCCCGTCCCTCCAAGTTTTCTTGGGGGCTTTTCATATGTCTTTTCGTAGCATCTCTGCATCGGTCAATCTGCCTGCCCTCGAGCATGAAATTCTTAAATTCTGGAGCGATAACGATATTTTCCATAAAACCGTTGCCGCTCGAACAGGTGCCGCTCCTTGGAGCTTTTATGAGGGTCCCCCAACTGCCAATGGAATGCCTGGGACGCATCACATTGAGGCGCGAGTTTTTAAAGATGTTTTCCCACGCTTTCAGACGATGAAGGGCCGCTTCGTAACCCGCAAAGCCGGCTGGGACTGTCATGGACTTCCAGTTGAGATCGCTGTTGAAAAAGAGTTGGGCTTTAACGGTAAGGGCGATATCGAAAAATTTGGAGTAGCTGCCTTCAACGATAAATGCCGCGAATCTGTTCAGCGACATGTAAGCGCTTTTAGCGACATGACCGATCGCATGGGTTTCTGGGTCGATTTCGATCAGGCCTATTGGACGATGTCGCCTGAATACGTCGAAAGCGTGTGGTGGTCTTTAAAAGAGATTTGGAAGAAAGGTCTTCTCGTTCAAGATCATCGAGTCGCCCCATACTGTCCGCGTTGTGGAACTGGATTATCCGATCACGAGTTAGCTCAAGGCTATGAAACCATTACCGATCCATCAGTCTTTGTAAGATTTCCCGTGACGTCCGGTGAACTTGCTCTAATAAATGCATCGCTACTTGTTTGGACAACCACTCCTTGGACTGTGGTCTCAAATACCGCCATTGCAGTTCATCCAGATGTTGATTACGTCGTTGTTGAAGTCACGGATGAGGAAAAGAGCGAAGTTCTCATCGTTGCCGAGGCTTTGATCGATTGCCTTAAAGGCGAGAAGAAGATTCTTAAGCGGGTACTTGGAAAAGAGTTAGAACACACTACCTATACCCGACCATTCAACTATGTTGATATTCCAGATGCGCATTACGTTGTTCTTGCAACGTATGTCACAACTGAAGATGGCACAGGATTAGTTCATCAATCCCCTGCCTTTGGAGCAGACGATCTAGCAGTCTGTCGCGCATATGGACTACCGGTAGTTAATCCAATCGCCGCCGATGGAAGATTTTTGCCGGACGTACCAGTTGTCGGAGGAATGTTTTTTAAAGATGCCGATAAAGTTTTAGTTAAAGAGCTAAGAGCCAACGGCTCTCTCTATAAGCATCAGCCATATGAGCACTCATATCCACATTGCTGGCGCTGCCACACCGCACTTATGTACTACGCACAACCTTCCTGGTATATCCGCACAACTTCGATCAAGGATGCTCTCCTTCGCGAAAATGCAGCTACCGACTGGCATCCCGAAACAATTAAAGATGGGCGATACGGTGATTGGCTCAATAACAATATCGACTGGGCGCTATCACGTAACCGCTATTGGGGCACACCGCTCCCGATTTGGCGCTGTGGAAATAAACATGAGATCTGCGTTGACTCCCTCAAAGAGTTAGGCGCACTCGCTGGTAAAGAGTTATCTAATCTTGATCCTCATCGTCCCTTTGTTGATGACATAGTTTTCGGATGTGCCGAGTGTTCATCCACCATGGTTCGCGTTCCTGAAGTAATTGACTGTTGGTATGACTCAGGTGCCATGCCTTTTGCGCAGTGGGGATACCCTCACAAAGAGGGTTCGGTAGAGAAGTTTAATTCGGCATACCCAGCCGACTTTATTGCTGAGGCTATCGATCAAACTCGTGGCTGGTTCTATACATTAATGACAATTGGAACCTTGGTCTTTGACAAATCCTCTTACAAAACTGTTTTGTGTCTTGGCCATATTTTGGATAAAGATGGTCGCAAAATGAGCAAGCATGTTGGAAATGTTCTAGAGCCAATGGCCCTTATGGATCAACATGGCGCCGACGCGGTGCGTTGGTACATGTTGGCAGCTGGTTCACCATGGGCCGCCCGTCGTGTTGGACATGATGCAATCAATGAAGTGGTCAGAAAAACTCTCTTGACGTACTGGAACACTGTCTCCTTCCACTCTCTCTATGCACATGCATCTAAATTTGAGTTGAATCAATCTCCGGCACTTGCCGATCGACCATTGATGGATCGATGGATAATCTCTGAACTAAATTCGTTAATCTCCGAGGTCGATGAGGCATTAACAGGCTTTGACTCACAGATTGCCGGCCGTGCTTTAGCCCGTTTCATCGACGATCTCTCCAACTGGTATGTCCGCCGATCGCGTCGCCGTTTTTGGGATGGTGACGTGAGCGCCATGGCAACGCTGCATGAGTGTTTAAAAACTCTTACACAGTTACTTGCACCGATGGTGCCATTTATCACCGAACAAGTCTGGCAAGAACTCGTGCGACCAACAGAGCCGGGGATCGTCGCCTCTGTACACCTTTCCGATTTTCCAGTCGCAAATATCGATGCGATTCATAATGAACTCAGTCAGCAAGTAGCCCTTACCCGCCGAATTGTTGAGCTAGGCCGTGCCTCGCGAGCAGAATCAGGAATCAAGATCCGTCAGCCATTGGGTCGGGCTTTAATTGCCGCAAGCGGCTGGGCAGCTTTACCGCAGCAGATGCGCGAGCAAATAGCTGACGAGCTCAATGTCATCGCCCTGGAAGATATCGCCAACGCAGATGGTGAATTAGTTGACATCACTATCAAGGCAAACTTTAAAACTCTTGGCGCCAAATTTGGTGGAGCGGTTCAAGAAATAGCTAAAGCAATCGCATCCAGCGATGCGGCCGCACTAGTAAAAACACTAAGAGCGACGGGCACAACCACTGTTGGCACTTGGGAAATTGCATTCGAAGACCTTGTTATCACTGAAGTTCCAAAGAGTGGATGGATGGTGGCCTCTCACGATGGAGAGAGCGTTGCTCTTGATTTAGAGCTCACACCGACACTTATCTTGGCAGGACATGCGCGAGAAGTTATTCGCTTCATACAAGAGCGTCGAAAGAGCGATGGCCTAGAGATATCTGATCGAATTACAGTGAAGTGGAATTCAACGCAGGAAATCGCCGATGCGATAGAAGCTCACACTGCACATATTCAAGATGAGGTATTGGCCTTAACTATGGAGCGCGATATCACTTTGAACGCTAACGAAAGCGAGTTCGGATTAGTCGTAATGCTTACTAAAGCCCTTTGACCAATCCCATTAATAACTGAACTCCAAAGAAGAGAACTATAAAACTCATATCCAAACTGACTGCGCCTAGTCGAAGTGGTGGGATAAACCTGCCAACAAAGCGCATAGGTTGATCTGTAATTGCATAAACAGCTTCTACTAAATAGAGGGAAATTCCGCTTGGTCTCCAGTTGCGGGCGAACATGCGAATGTAATCAAGAATTAAGCGCCCCAATAGGGCGAACAAAAAGAGTTGGAGAAGAGATGCAAGAATCGAACCTAACCTCATATGAGAATCAGCTCTGGTTAAAGAAACTTGCTTGAGCTGCAGCTGATTTATCCTCAGTGCTAACTTGAAGATTAGCTGGCGAGATCAAAAATACCTTTTTCGTAACCCGCTCAATTGTTCCGTGAAGACCAAAAGCTAGTCCGCTTGCAAAGTCGACGAGACGTTTGTGCTCAGACTCATCCATATCAGTTAGATTAATAATGACTGGGTTTCCTTGACGAAAATGCTCACCAATTGTTCGTGCCTCATTATAAAAACGTGGATGCAAAGTGATGATGCGATCCAAGACTGGAAGATCTAGTTGTGGGGCGACTTCCATTGTTGAAGTAACCACCGAAGATACGGTGCGCGGGTTGCGGGCTTTAATGCGAACATCATTTGACATAGGAACAGCGGGAACATTAGAACTTACTGGAGTATCAAACTCTGGATCATCCATCAACCCTAAGTAGTTTGCGACGCGCTTGATTGCATTAGCCATAGGTAAACGCTACCTCTTGAACTACCTGGAACCCATGATTTGGCTGCCTATGCGCAGATGTGTCGCGCCATAGGCAATTGCCAATTCGAAATCCGAGCTCATGCCGGCAGACAGGTTTTTGGCGCTCGGAAAATCTACGGTAAATGCGCTGTGAATAGAGCGAAGTTGTTCAAAGGCTTTCTCAGTATCGAGTGTAAGTGGAGCCACGGCCATTAGCCCGGCCAATTTATGCACCGGATCCTCGTGCACCTTCGTCGCAAGCTGATACAGGGTTTGAATCGATGCTCCCCCACGATTGGCCGAGCCATCGAGATTGACCTGGAGAAAGATCTCTAAAGGATGAATCGCCGATTTCTGAATGATGTCAAAGTGGCGTGAATCATCCAGGGAGTGAATCACATGCGCCCATGAGCAGATTGATTTTAATTTATTACTTTGAATCTGCCCCTGAAAATGCCAGGTACCGGCAACCAGCGCCGCCTTTGCAGCTGCATCATTATCGCGATTTTCACCAAAATCATTGATACCAAGCTCTTTTAGAATCACAACATCACTGGCAGGAAAACCCTTAGTAACGACGATGAGATGAATGTCCTCGAGGTTTCGCCCAGTTGTCTTAGCTGCGGCATGAATTCGCTCTTGAACATCGATTAGATTCCTTGAAATTTCTGCGCGACGTGTCATAACCAAATTACTCCAGCATTTCGCCCTGTAATATTATGACGCCGGTATGAAAAATAGAGTGGATCCTCGAGTGTGCAGATACGGGACGCCTCGTAAGTAATGCCTTCGCCAACTAACTCGGCAATGAGCCCTTTAGGAAGATCGAGCGCCGGATTACCTTCACGAGTAAGTGCAAAGGCTTCAGGGTGCAATCGTAAGACTTCATCGGCCATGGCAACTGGAAGTTCGTAGCACTGACCACAGATAGATGCTCCAAGTTGGGCGTGAATTGAATCCGCACCTAATCGGCGCATTTCTTCTATGACTAAGAGCGCAATCGAACTCATTAAACCTTTGCGTCCAACGTGTACAGCTGCGACAACTGTAGATGAGGACAAAAGTAGAGGAATGCAATCGGCAACCAAAACGGCAAGAGGTAAACCCGGTGTGGTGGTAATTAATGCATCACACGTTGGATCAATCGTGGAAAATTTTTCCACAACAATAAATGAATCTCCATGAACTTGATTCATAAATTGAACATTACCTGCGATTACAGACAGCTCAGCGCGATTTTCGGCTACAACTTCTAGATCATCACCGACGTGTAATGCCAAATTAAATGACTCATAGGGCGCAAGGCTTGAGCCACCGCGCCGGTCTGTAAATATCGCTGGCAAAACGCCTTACTTCATGAAGTCAGGGACGTCGATCTCATCTTCTGAAACTAGCTCTTCAAAAGTTACGCGGCGGCGAGGAGTTGGATCATCACCGAGCTCAAGGGCTACTGAGAGTGGGTCATTGGATGCAATTGGATCAGCGTTTCCGCTTAACGTTGAGGCATCTATGACAGGCGTCGATACCCGCTTAGGTTCTCCGCCTTCAAAGCCCGCGGCAACCACAGTGATACGGACTTCATCACCTAGGGCATCATCAATAGTTGTACCAAAAATAAACTTTGCATTCGGGTGAACCGCTGATTGGACAAGCTCGCAGGCCTCATTAACTTCAAAGAGTCCTAGATCTGAACCGCCAGAGATTGAAAGTAAAACACCCATTGCGCCATCTATGGAGGCTTCGAGCAATGGCGAAGAGATTGCAAGCTCGGCGGCACGCAGTGCGCGATTTTCTCCACGAGCCGAACCTATTCCCATGAGAGCAGAACCTGCACCAGACATAACAGCCTGCACATCGGCGAAATCAAGATTGATTAAACCTGGTTGCGTAATAATTTCCGTGATGCCCTGTACGCCCGAAAGCAGAACTTGATCAGCACTCTTGAATGCATCGGCCAAAGTAATTGTGCGATCTGAAATTGCTAACAAACGATCATTCGGAATCACAATTAAAGTATCAACTTCAGCACGTAGGGCTTCAATACCTGTATCGGCCTGTGTCGCGCGCAGTTTTGCTTCAAAAGAAAATGGGCGCGTAACTACACCGATTGTCAGCGCACCAAGATCGCGCGCAATCTTTGCAACAACCGGGGCTGCGCCAGTACCTGTACCGCCTCCTTCGCCGGCAGTTACAAAAACCATATCTGCTCCGCGAAGAATCTCTTCAATGTCATCGACGTGATCGAGAGCTGCAGCGCGACCTTTTTCTGGATCCATTCCGGCGCCAAGACCGCGAGTTGTTTTACGACCGATATCTAATTTTACATCTGCATCACTCATCAACAAGTGTTGAGCATCTGTATTAATAGCAATGAACTCAACACCTTTAAGTCCAACATCGATCATGCGATTAATTGCATTGACGCCACCGCCACCAATTCCAACAACTTTGATGACTGCTAACTAATTCTGCGGTGAAGCCACTTTTCTCCTCCTTGTGAACCATAAACCTCAACTTGAGCCTTATAATTCAATGTTTTTTCTATGGGGAGACCGTAAAGTGCGCGCAGTGCTTAAGCAAACACCGACTCGATATATTTTTCTACGTGTCGA
>CAXNCU010000007.1:0-24297 GCA_964200985.1 Candidatus Planktophila sp. | reverse complement strand
TTACTTTCTAAATGTCGGTGTTAAGACGCCTAAATCTAAAACTCGCTCAATTTGGGCAAGTGCTGTAATTAATCCAAGCTCATCATGGGATCTGGCCACAACTCCGACCCCGACTGGCAAGCCTTCAACGATTCCCATTGGAACTGTACCGATAGGAGCTCCACTAATGGCCGGTGCCATGGTGATCCATGAGTTATCACCGTAATCATCGCCCTTGCCGAGTGTGCTCACCCAGGCAGGTGAATATGTTGCACCGATTAATACATCTACATCGGCTAACCCTTTAGCCAGTGTCTTCTGTGCCCAGGCTAAGTTGCGTGCACGCTTTGCTTGATAGGCCCCGTTGCGCCCGCCCAAGGTAAGGGCTTTATCAAATAACTCCTGGGCAAAGTATGCAAGTTCGCTCTCTTTGTGGGAGCGGTTAAATGCAACAACGTCGGCTAAGGATTTAAGTGTCGTATCTGCGCGAACAGTTAAATATGCACCCATATCGTCGAAGAGTTCGTGTAATAAAACCTCGTACTCGTCATTTCCAGTCTCATCACTCGGAGCCTTTAACTCAACATCTATTAACGTGGCATTTGTCTTTGATAGCGCAGTTATCAAAGCATCAAAGACTGCATCCGTTGCGCTATGCCCAGTTAGCCAAGAGGCTACGACACCGATTCGCAATGGGCGTGTGTCATCACTTGCCGCCACTAATCCCTTTGTAGCGCTCATGATTTCTAACAAGAGCGCGGCATCTTTTACCGAACGCGCCAGCGGGCCAGGCGAATCTTGATTAGCGCTAATTGGTATAACACCTTGTGTTGGAACTGTGCCGACAGTGGGTTTGATTCCAACGCAGCCGTTTAGGGATGCAGGACAAATAATCGAACCATCCGTCTCTGTACCAATTGCTAACGTGATAAGTCCTGCTGCAACTGAAGACCCCGAGCCAGATGATGAACCGCCTGCACTGTGTTTGTGAATCCATGGATTTGCTGTCAGTCCACCGACGGCCGACCAACCACTTGTCGAAGAAGTTGAACGAATATTTGCCCACTCTGAAAGATTTGTTGCCGCAATAATGTTGGCGCCAGCTGCGCGAAGTCTTTTTACTAACTCTGAGTCTGCAACAACAGGATGATCCAGGAGCGCCATGGAACCAGCAGTACCCGGTAGGCCAACCGCTTCGATATTATCTTTTATAACTATGGGCAGACCGGCAAGAGGTGAATCTAAATCGAAGTCTCGCGTTGCCATATTTGGGGCAAGAGCGATAATTGAATTGAGTTCATAACCGGTTGCATCAACATCCTCAATACGGTCGATGGCCAAAGCTGCAAGGGATGCAGGAGTTGCCTTACTACTGCGCAGGTCTGTGATTGAATCAAATGCAGAGCGCGCAAAAACCATAGGTGAAGGTTAGTGCTGCTTAGTTAGATAAGGCGGTATCCGACTGCTCGAACTGCCGAAATCGCACGTGGTCCCCCGGCCTTGAGTTTGGCCAAACCTTTTTCTCCATCTTCGCCTTGTATGACGTGCTTGCCATCTTTTTCAAATATGTATTCAATCAGATCTCGGATATCAGCATTGTCATCGATAACGAGAATTCTCTTCTTATCTGCAATCACTTCTACCCCCTTCACTGTGGTCACCGAACGAGTTAATCGTTGCAGATGACGTGATGAAATCTGGAGGAATATATTGATTTCCTCAAGGGTGCTGACTTTAGTGAAGTAAATGCGAGGTTCCCGTGATGAAAACGAGGGGCTATCCACTCTTTCTGGCAGGGAGAGTGATTTATTAACTCAAAAACGTTGGTGCTTATCGATTATTTAATCGACGATCCATGTATCTCCGGAGTTAAGAAGTTTTTCTAAATCTCCATCGCCTTGTGATGCGATGATTGATGACAACTGATCATTAACCATTGCAGAATACCCAGGACGCTCTACATTTCTAAATATTCCAATTGGTGTATGTTCTAAATCAGAGCCCGATAGCCTTGAAAGAGCGAATGCATATGTTGGATCTGGGTCATGGGCATCGTGAATAACTAAAGCGGATTCATCAATGGTTGAGAGCTCTACTATTTTTAATGTCGCCCCATCACGGATAACGCCATAGGTTGAGGATTTAATCGGCTGCCCGTGGACCATTTGAAGAAGTGAGCCCTCTTTAGTTTCATTATCTTTAACTTGATCAAATGCACCGTCATTAAAGATTGGGCAGTTTTGGTAAATCTCAATAAGTGCCGAGCCTTTATGGGCGGCGGCTTGGCGAAGAATTTCAGATAGGTGCTTGCGATCGCTATCGATTGTGCGTGCAACAAAAGTCGCCTCTGCGCCGATTGCAAGTGATACTGGATTGAAAGGTGTATCCAATGATCCATAAGGGGTCGACTTTGTAATCTTTCCCTGCTCACTCGCCGGTGAGTATTGACCTTTAGTTAGTCCATAAATGCGGTTGTTAAATAATAAAATCTTGAGCTCAACGTTGCGACGAAGTGCATGAATTAAGTGATTGCCACCGATCGATAGAGCATCACCATCTCCGGTGATGACAAAGACGGTTAAGTCAGGTCTGCTAATCGCAAGGCCTGATGCAATTGCAGGTGCACGGCCGTGAATGGAGTGCATTCCGAATGTGTTGAGATAGTAGGGAAAGCGTGATGAACAGCCAATGCCTGAAATAAAGACGATATCTTCGCGAGGGATTCCAAGCTCTGGCAGGAATGACTGCATCGTAGAGAGCACTGAGTAATCACCGCAGCCTGGACACCAGCGAACCTCTTGATCGGATGTGAAATCCTTCTTCGTTAATGCTAGATCAGTCATTGTGAAGTACCCCCATCGCAGCTTCAACTAATTCGGCCGTAGTAAATGGCAGACCGCGCACCATGTTGTATCCGACGATATCTTTCAAAAACTTAGATCTAAGCAGCATAGCCAGTTGACCTAAGTTCATTTCGGGGGTAATTACCGTCTCGTACTTCTCAAGAACTGCGGCTAAGTTTTTAGGGAATGGATTGATGTACTTAAGGTGGGCTTGGGCTATTTTTTCACCGTTGCTGCGCAGCGTTTCAACTGCCGATGCGATTGGGCCATATGTAGATCCCCAGCCGAGAAATAAAACCTTTGCATCCCCACTCGGATCATCGACCTCTAGATCTGGAACTTCAATACCATCGACCTTTGCCTGGCGAGTGCGCACCATAAAATCATGATTAGCGGGCTCGTAATTAATCTCTCCAGTCTTGTCCTGCTTTTCGATTCCTCCAATGCGGTGTTCGATTCCCTTAGTGCCAGGTATCGCCCAAGGTCGTGCAAGAGTTTCAGGGTTACGCAAATATGGCAGGAAATCCTCTTGCGTCTCGGCAAACTCCACCGATAAATCTGGCAACGTTGCAACATCTGGAATCTTCCAAGGCTCTGAACCATTGGCGATGTATCCATCTGAGAGTAAAAATACTGGAACGCGATATGTAGTTGCGATTCGAACTGCCTCCATCGCCATCGTGAAGCAGTCACTTGGTGTTGACGCTGCAATAACGGCAGCCGGTGATTCACCATTTCGCCCAAACATCACCTGTAGTAAATCTGCCTGTTCGGTCTTAGTTGGTAGGCCCGTAGATGGACCTCCGCGTTGAACATCGATAATAATAAGCGGAAGCTCCAACATCACACCTAGGCCGATCATCTCGCTCTTAAGGGCGATACCGGGACCAGATGTTGTTGTTATTCCAAGTGCTCCTCCGTATGAAGCACCGAGGGCTGATCCAACTGCAGCGATCTCATCTTCGGCCTGAAAGGTTATAACGCCAAATTTTTTGTGCTTGGAGAGTTCATGCAAAATATCGGAAGCGGGAGTAATCGGATATGAACCCAAAAATAACTTTAAACCGCTCTGCTTTGCAGCTGCGATAAGGCCATATGAAAGTGCGATATTGCCGCCGATATTTCGATAAACACCGGGTGGCATATGAGCTGGGGCGACTTCATAGGAGGTTGCAAAATCCTCGCTCGTTTCGCCGTAGTTCCATCCAGTGCGATAGGCGATTAAGTTCGCCTCCAAAATATCGGGCTTCTTAGCAAACTTTGCCTTTAGAAATGCCTCGGTTGCATCAGTTGGACGGTGATACATCCAAGAGAGAAGACCGAGGGCAAACATATTCTTTGCACGCTCTGCCTCTTTACGAGATAGAGGAAGTTCGGCCAAGGCCGCCACAGTCATAGAGGTAAGTGCAACGGGATGAATTTTATAACTACTCAACGTGCCATCATCTAAGGGATTACTGTCGTATCCGACCTTAGATAAGTTGCGAGTGGTGAACTCATCCTTATCGACGATGATCGTTGCACCTCGTGGAATGTCTTTAATGTTTGCCTTCAGCGCCGCTGGATTCATTGCAACTAAAACATCAGGGGCATCCCCTGCCGTTAATACATGGTGATCGGCAAAGTGGAGTTGAAAAGATGAGACACCGGGCAGAGTTCCCTGAGGTGCACGGATTTCTGCAGGAAAGTTCGGCAGGGTTGATATGTCATTTCCTAAACTGGCAGTATCCATCGTGAAGCGATCACCAGTTAACTGCATTCCATCTCCGCTATCGCCGGCAAATCTGATAACTACGGATTTTACGGCGATAGTTGGTTTGCTCATGTGTTACATCTTGCCACTGTGAGGGCTTCTGGTCATTACTTTTTGTCTATCTCTTGGAACACGTTTTGCACACCCTGAGAGATAGCCCCGTCAGGCAAGGTTATTTCTTAAAGATTTTCCGAACGGTCCGAGAAATCTGTTTACCTAAGCGTGCGCTCTGAGATAGGAGTGAGACCCGAAGGACCCGGTCCTTGGCTGGTTCATCCGGTGTGACTACATCGCGAAGTGATGGTGAGTTTTGGTCAAGGGAGTCGGCGATGAGCTCGATATTTGCCGCCATTGAAATTCCGCGAACAATCTGTTCCTGGTCGGCATCCTTTGCATCTGCAATGAAGGCCTCAGCTAAGGCCGAACCTGCCTCTCTGGCATCGGTTGTAGCGCTTTGATGAGAATCATCCGAGCTCTCAGTTTCATCATCGAACTTGGAAGAGATTGCATAACTTGCCGCAGATAAAGCAACTGCAATTGCCTTCTGAGTTGAATCGGCAATGCCACCACTAACGGCTGAATCAAAGAGTGTGCGAGCGATAGTTCGGATCTCCACAACAGTATGTTCGAGGGCGATGCCTTGAATGTATACCTCCTCGGCCTCATCTTTCTTAGCAGTTGGAAACCAACGGGCATGTCCTCGTGCTTCAGCTGATTGGGCACGGATTATTGGAATCTCTTCATTCAGAAGTCGGGCCTTTGCCAACCAGTTTCCAGCCTCTTTTTGCGTATAGCCCGTTGCTACACCCTCTGACATTGTTGCCAGTAAAGCAGCGGCTTTTTCGCTCACTATTTTAATCTGATCAAGGGAGCGACCTACTGGAGTTTTATGGTGTGAAAAATATGAAAAGAAGATTGCAATTGCCGCACCTATCAGCGTTGATGCAAGTCGGTGAACTGCTGTGCTCTCAGATAAACCAGGACCAATGACAATCAGAGCCGTCACTGGAACATTAATCGATGCGACCTCACCTAAGTGAAGTGCGCGGGAAATGACGGCGCACATAATGATTGTGATTCCTACTGAAATAAAGCCAAAATCAAAGAGGGTAACGGCAGTTAATGCAACACTCGCACCGATGGCCGTTCCAACTATTTGACCAAAGCCCTCGCGCAAGGATTTATGCAACGAAATGCGGATTGATAACGTGCAAACGATTGCAGCGACAACGCCGCCGTTTTTCACAAGTAAATCCCCGACTTGCCAGGCTGTAGCTCCGGCTAGACCGGCGACAAATATCTGCCTCACCCATGATTTACGCTGTGAAAAGAGGGCGATAACCCCTTTTGCAAACCCTACGTTTTCGCTCATGATGGCCCCAGTCTACCGAATCCACTTGCCTAGTTATGATTGCGGCATGAGGAAATCCATCGCAATAACACTCTGCGCAGTATTTCTCTCAACGGCGTTGCCCATTGCAATGGGTGCAGGTGATAAGTATTCAGATGCTCAAACCGGTCTTACATATACCGTCTACAAGCCCAGCAATACTTTAGGTTTATCTGGAAGTGACTTCCAGTTAATAAGCTGCGGTGAGAATGAAGAAGAATGGCTCTATGCAAAGTACGGCGGAACCGTGCGTTATCTCGAAATTATGCAGACCATGGCTGGAGTCAAGTGTTCAGATCCAGGTCTTTCAAAACAACTCAAAAACGTGAAGATCAACGGTGTTAGCGCCAAGTTATTTGTTTACTGCGATCCAACTAAGCCAGCCTCCGCCGCCAAGTGCACGACCGAAGACATCGCACGCGTAGGAGGTTATCTAATCTTTACAAATAAAGCGGCGAAAAATCTAGAACGAACCGAGATCCAAGTGCAAGTTCTTGGTGGGATCACTTACGCGCAACTTCTAAAAGTAGCTAAATCCCTGAAAGCCATATCGCTAAGCCCTAAAAACTAAATCAATCATCACTTCTTAGGGTGGGCCAATAACCAATCCATTACTTTTAAGCCGAAGCTTGAATCCACAGCTGGACCGTGAGTTCCACCATTGATGCTCCATAACTCCACGCTTTCTTCAGGACATGAATATACGTAAGGGGTTGTTTCCGCACCTTCAATGCTTACATCCAAGTCAAGGGGCTTTCCGGCTTTAGCCTCTATTGCGCACTTATCAATCTTCGCCCATCGATTGGTACTTGCCTGAACGCCAGTAAATGCGTTGGCAAACATAGCGCCCCCTAAATAATTGATGACCTCATCATTTGTTCCGTGGATATGTAAGACGTTTACGGGGGTTGTAGCGCCACAGGAAGCTGGGTCAACATCCATCGCACCGGCAAGACCGGCTATCGCGGCAACGGTTTCGGGATGCGTACAAGCGAATTTATAGCTCATGAAGTGTCCATTTGAGTGGCCAAATACATAGATGCGTTTTGGATCTACTGATGCTTTGCTAGAAATTTCATCGATGAGGGATTGAATAAATGCGGCATCATCAACTGGATTGTTGTTGAAATTACAGCAGGACACAGATGCATTCCAAAACTGATTCCCCATTGAATCCACAAGACCGTCAGGTGCTGCATAGATAACTCCGCGCGCTTGTGCAGCAACATCCATTTTCGCATATTTACCATGGCTTAAACTTGTGCCCATATATCCATGCAGATCAATTAGCAGTGGTGCTGGAACATCTCGTGAATATCCAACTGGCATAGTTACGAAAGTAGCTCTTTCGCCACCGACTATAAATGACGAGCTCTGCTCGAATTCGATTGATGTGAGATCTCGACTGACAGGGCTATTGAATGCAACCAGTGCGCTCACAACTACTAAAACTATTGCGGTTACAGCCGAGAGCTTTATACCTAGTCGCTGTGGAAGCCCACCTATGCTGCTAGCGATATCTTGAGGCAAATCTTTAATTACGTTAGCAAAGTGAAATGCAACGCCAAGCATTGCTCCAACGGCTAAGACCCACAGCGGTGGCGTGCGATCGACTGCATAGAAAATAGATGCCGGAAGAGCTGCACATGCCACGGCATATGGCAGCGGCGAAAGTGGAGAGAATTTAAAGTAGAAGTTATAGGCGATCCCACAACCGACACCTAAGAGGTAAACCGATCCTCCCTTGAGGCCGAGCGGACCCATAAGGTTTGCGATAACGGCCAATGGAAGCAGAATAAAAGTAGCTAAACGAAGTTGGCGGACTGAGATTGTGCCGGCAACTAATGGTTTGTTCGTGCGATTATGTTTTACATCATCGCTGTAATCATACAAATCATTGCTCCAACCGATAATGAGTTGGCCTAAAAAGACGGTGAGGGCGATTACATATGCTGGACCTTCCCACCACAATCGCACCGACAGTAGAAATGAGATGCCCGTGATAAGCATGGTGGGACCAAAGTGGGCCGCCTTTAAAAGGGCTTTTAATCTCATAGGTCCGTGGGCAAGTAGTGTTTGGCAACGCCATCTCGCGCAAATGCCAGAAGAGTCAGTCCGAATTCAGCCGCTAAATCCACGGCCAATGATGTTGGGGCACTAACTCCGACAATGGCAGATATTCCAGCACAAATAGATTTCTGGACTAACTCATAACCGATACGTCCAGATACAACTAAGGTCCAGTCAACTAAGGGAATCTTCCCATCTATTAACGCAGCGCCTATGACCTTATCGACTGCGTTATGGCGACCAACATCTTCTCGCACCCATGAGACCTGCCCATTAGGATCAACTAGCAAGGCTGCATGCAGGCCACCTGTTTTTTCAAAGATGCGCTGGCGACCATCAAGTAGAGAAGCCATCTGCGCTAACTCTTGAATGGAATGAGAAGATGAAGAAACTTTATTGATTCCGCGCTTATGCAAGTCGCTAATATTTGTTGACCCACAGACACCACACGCTGAAGTAATTGTGAATCGTCGCTCTAAAATTCTTGTCGACTCCTGCGAATCTTGTACAACTTCGGCGATTACAACATTTGCCCTCTGACGCAAAGAGAGTGACTTATCGGCACAGACTTTCACGCTTACCAACTCATCTGGGCTTTTAAGAAAGCCTTCGCCCCATAAAAATCCCGCCGCAAGTTCAAGGTCATTGCCTGGTGTTCGCATTGTGATTCCCAGTTGTTCTTCTTTGTCCCCACGCTTAATTCGGATTTCAAGGGGCTCTTCGACCACAACTGAATCAGAGGTTGGAGCAGAAGTATCTGTTTTTTGTACTCTTACCTTTGCTATCGATGAAGGCGCAAGCTCATCACTTGGCATGACGATAGAACTCAATATTTTCTGCTGGGAGTGGAGCCTTCCCTAAGATTAAATCAGCCGCTTTTTCAGCCACCATCATGACGGGTGCGTAAATATTTCCATTAGTGACATATGGAAAGACCGATGCATCGGCGATGCGAACTCCTTCGATGCCGTGGACTTTCATCGTCGTTGGATCAACTACCGACATCGCATCGGTACCCATCTTTGCCGTACATGATGGGTGTAAGGCGGTTTCGGCATCTTTTCGAACCCACTCGAGAATCTCAGAGTCAGTTGTAACTGCCGCCCCTGGTGAGGATTCACCGGCGTTGTAATCATTCATCGCTGGTTGCGTCAAGATTGTGCGTGCTACTTTAACGGCTTCTATCCATTCGCGACGATCTTGATCGGTTGATAGATAGTTGAACTGCATGGCTGGTTTTTCAAAGGGATCTGCACTTTTAATCTTTAGCCACCCACGAGAATCTGAATACATAGGGCCTACGTGAACCTGATAGCCATGCCCGCGCGTGTCCCCCGTGCCGTCATAGCGAATTGCAAGAGGTAAGAAGTGGAACATTAAATTGGGGTATGTGACATCTTTATTGCTTCGAGTGAATCCACCGGCTTCAAATTGATTAGTGGCACCTGGGCCTTTACGGAAGAATAACCAGGCAGCACCGATAAATGGTCGGCGCCAGAACTGGGTGATTGGCTGTTGAGTTACTGGCAACTTACATTTGTATTGAACATAGACCTCAAGGTGATCTTGCAAATTTGCACCGACTCCAGGCAGGTTGTGCACCATCTTTATTCCAAGTGGTGTTAAATCTTTTTCATTGCCAATGCCTGATAGTTGCAAGATTTGAGGAGTGTTAATCGCTCCCCCGCATAGAACGACTTCACGTGAAGTAAAAATCTTTTTCTTACCAGCAATCATCACTTCTACACCTGTTGCAGTTTTTCCTTCAAATAAAATCTTGGTGACATGAGCACGTGTCTTAACAGTCAAGTTACTTCGCTTAAGGACCGGATATAAATAGGCACGCGCAGCACTTAGTCGACGGCCTCTGTAGACATTGCGATCAAAGGCGGCAAATCCCTCTTGGCGATATCCGTTGACGTCATCGGTACGTGGATACCCTGCCTGCTCAGTTGCTTTAAAAAATGCGGCAAACAGTGGGCCCTTAACTGGGCCGCGCTCTAGCTTTAGTGGGCCATTATTTCCGCGAAAGATATTGCTCTGGTCGGCTAAACAGTTTTCCATCTTCTTAAAGTATGGAAGACAGTGGGCGTAATCCCAACTACTCATGCCCGCATCATGTGACCAGCGCTCGTAATCCATAGGGTTGCCGCGCTGCCAAATTTGACCGTTAATCGATGAGGAGCCACCCAATACTTTTCCGCGGGCATGGTAAATGCGGCGATTATTCATATGTGGTTCAGGCTCGGACTCATACATCCAGTCGTAGTGCTTATTGCCAATCGGAAATGCGAGGGCAGCGGGCATATGAATAAAAACATCCCATTTGTAATCGCGGCGCCCGGCCTCGAGCACTAAGACTCTATGTGATGGATCTTCACTTAATCGATTTGCCAATGCACTGCCGGCCGATCCTCCACCGACGATTATGTAGTCATACTCCGCGCTCATGTAGTGCACTCTACTAATAAAACAGCGCCCGCACTAAGTGATTTCTCACTAAGTACGGGCGCTGCCATTACTTATTTTTTAGATTACTTACCGAGCCAAGCGTTGACCTTGTCTGGGTTAGCATCGATCCACTTTTGAGCCGCTGCTGCTGGCTCCATTCCGCCTTCAATATCGGCGGCTACTGAGTTCTGATCAGCATTTGTCCAACTAAAGTTTGTAACGATAGTTGCAAAAACTGAACCAGAGTCCATGAGCTTCTTAGTTGCAAGCTTCTTTAGTGCAGTCTCTGGATAATCTGTAAGTCCACTTGCTGTTGCAGCATCAGACCAGTCATTAGCAGGGAACTTCACTCGTGCTTGTTCTAGGCCAGGGATCTTGATGAAGAGAGTTCCTGGTGTGTAGAAGTATGCAAGGGCTGCAGTCTTGTTTGCCTCAGCCTTGGTTAGAACATCAACAAGTGCTGCCTCTGAACCAGTTGCAATCGCCTTGTAATTTAACTTGTTAGCAGAAATCATCTTCTCACCAATAGTTGTATATCCAGGAGGGCCTTCATACCAAGCACCCTTGCCTCCTGAATCTGCAGTCTTAAACATATCTGCATACTTATTCAAGTTAGCTGAATCCAAAATATCTGGATACTTAGCGGCCATCCAAGGAGCTACGTACATACCGATGAGGCCAACGTTGCCATTGTCGCCAACTTCAACGACTGCTCCGCGATCAACCCACTCTTGCCAACGTCCGCCGCCCCAATCTTCAATTACTAGATCGATTGAACCAGCCTCCATTGCGTCATACGTAACGCCGGCCTCTTCCAGGGTCGTCTGAGTAATTGTGCAGCCATTTGCCTTAGCAACTTCTGCAACTACCTGAGCTGAAGCTGTGTATCCATTCCAGGCATGCATTGCAATTGCCCATGTACCGCAATCACCGCCACCATCTGCACTGTCATTTACACTCGAGCTACAGCCTGCAAGAACAAGTGCTCCTGCAACTATGAGCGATGCCGCCGCAGAGCGACGTCCAAGGCTTAATTTCATTTATATCCTCCTGTTTGTTGAAGTGATTATGGCGAGCGTAATAGAGGTATGGGTATTACGTAAGGGGTAATGCGGGGTGTTTTACTTTTTTTTTACACCCGTCGTGCGCTAGCTTGGGCTATCCGATCAATAGTCACGCCCAATAACAGGATAACTAGACCTGCCACTAAACCCTTGCCTTGCATCTCTGGTTTTGAACCACCCAAAATAACTAAATAACCAAGCCCTCCGGATCCCACAAAACCACCGATTACTACGACCGCCAACACAAATATCATCCCTTGATTTGCTGCGAGCAAAATCGATTTCTTAGCAGCAGGAAGTTGGACTTTAGTGATTATTTGACGCACCGTAGAGCCTGCAGCCGTTGCCGCTTCAATCATTGACGCAGGAACGGCGCGAATTCCCTCACCAACGATTTTCACCACGACTGGAATTGAGTACACGATTCCAGTTGCAATAGCCGTAAACCGTGTAGGCCCAAAGAGTCCAAGCATCGGAATCAGATACACGAAGGCGGGAAGTGTCTGACCCGCATCTAAGAATGGACGTAAGATTTTTTCTGCCCGTTCATTGCGACCAACTAAGATTCCGAGAAGTATGCCGATTGTCATTGTCAGTAAAGTCGCCACAATTGTCTGGGTTAATGTAATCATCGCTTCATGCCAAAGGCCAGAGAGAACGATAAAGCCGAGTAATGACGTAGCAAGGATAGCTACGCGAACCCCGCCTATAACAAGGGCTAGAAAGACAATTGCCGCCAATGTTACATACCAGGGTGAAAAAGCCAAGAGTGTCTCTAATGGATTTAAGACCCAGTTGGAGATGAAATCTTTGAATCCAACTGTGAAGATATAAAGATTAGTTGTTATCCATTTAGTTGCGCTGTTAGTAACATCCTCAACCTGCTGTGAAATATTGATAGATGATGGCCACACCGCAAGTGCTAAAACAGTACGTGAGGCAAAAATAGCTGCAATCGTTGCCAATCCCGCGATCCCAACTTTAATTCGACCCATGCGTATCTGCTGCGGTGTAGGAGGAATAAATCCCTCTTGGGCTTTGGCTGCAGCGCTAGTGCTTCGATCGAGCAATATCGCGACAAAGACAACTGCAAAGCCGGCCACAAATCCCTGCCCAACATTTCGAATAATAAGCGCCTCGACAACTGGTTTTCCAAGGCCAGGGGCACCGATGAGGGCTGCGATAACGACAAAGGAGAGTGCGGCCATCACGGTTTGATTAATGCCCAAGACAATCATCTGTTTTGCCATTGGCAGCTGAACTTTTGTAAGCGTCTGTCTTGCCGTAGAGCCCATTGAGACCGAGGCCTCAATCGGGGATTGATTTAAATTTCTGATTGCATGCGAGGTTATACGGATAGATAAGGGAATGCTGTAAACCATTGTTGCAATCGTTGCCGATGCAGTACCAATGAGAAAGAAAAGTGCAAGGGGTGCTAAATAGACAAGCGTTGGCAGAATCTGGGCCAAGTCCAGAAATGGCGTCAGCAGTTTCAATACTCGATCAGATAAACCAGCCCAGATACCCATTGGGATTCCGATGAGGAGGGATAAAAGTACCGATGCAAAAGTCATCGCAAATGTATCCATAGTGAACTGCCACATACCAAGTGCCCCGCAGGCAAGTAGCAATGCCGTTGCAAGAAGGGCTGTGCGCAAGCGACTTGTTGCATAAACCGTGAATGCAACTATCGCTGCTACGCCAAACCATCCGATGAGCGGAATGATTGAGTTGCCTCGTGGCACGGAGATGATGGTGCGAATGAGTTCAACAAAGCCATTTATAGAAGCTCGGATCGGGTTAAAGAAATAGATAAAGGCCGCACTCTTTGTGCGATTTCCTCGAATTGATGCTGCGGCATCGCCAACTGATGTTGTGAAAGAAGTATTCTCAGATGTAGACAACTCTAAAGTGTGATCTCCTTGGAAAACTCTGGATAGAAATATCCAAATGAGGCCACCACCGATTAAGAGCTGTGATTTTTTCAGGTGAAGCATCTATGCAACACCAGATATTAACCGCAGAACATCCTCACTAGAGACAACGCCTAACGGCTTACCGTTTTCACTTACTCGGACAGGCTTATGTGTCTGCAAAATTACCTGAGCTGCATCTCGAATAATCATGGTTGAAGGCAGCTCAGGGCCGTCAGTATCTTCGCCTGGTTCTGCCGGACGAGCTAAATACTTAAGCGATAAGACGTGGGATTTTGCAATATCACGCACAAAATTAGCCACATAATCATCGATGGGGTTAGCAACTAACTCTTCTGGTGTTCCAATTTGCACAACTGCGCCATCTCGCATGATGGCAATACGATCACCAACCTTTACCGCTTCAGATAAATCGTGAGTAATGAAGACCATTGTTTTACCGAGCTCGTGGTGAAGCCGAATAACCTCTTGCTGCATATCGCGACGAATAAGTGGATCCAATGCGCTAAAAGGCTCATCAAGAAAAAGAACTTGCGGGTCTACAGCCAGCGCTCGAGCTAAACCTACGCGCTGTTGCATTCCACCGGAGAGTTGTTCGGGATAGGCATTTGCATATCCCTGCAAACCTACGAGTTCGATAACTTCATTAGCCCTTGCGTGGCGCTCGGCCTTTTTCACGCCATTGATTTCTAGGGAGTAGGCGATATTGTCGATGACTTTGCGGTGAGGTAATAAACCAAAGTGTTGAAAGACCATTGAAAAACGAGTCTTGCGTAGCTCGCGCAAGCGCGCCGCATCAACGCTTAATACATCTTCACCTTCAAAGGTGAGCGAGCCTGCTGTCGGTTCGATTAAGCGCGTCATACAGCGCACAAGAGTTGATTTTCCTGATCCTGATAAACCCATGACAACAAAGACTTCACCGGGGGCCACATCAAATGAGACATCACGAACTGCGATCGTGTTGCCTGTCTTGGCTCGCAGCTCTGAGCGAGTTAAATCTGCAAGCGGGCTACCAATTACTTTTTCAGCGTCGGTGCCAAATACTTTCCATAGATGTTTTACAGAAATCATTGGCTCTTCAACGCTCACCTAATAGCCCCTTTACTCGTTATCCTGGAACCATCCAGATCGACTAGGAGCATTGTTGGTCCAAATGTGTTTGATTTCAAGGTACTCACCCAAGCCATGTTCGCCTAATTCGCGGCCAATGCCCGATTGCTTGTAACCGCCCCACTCTGCCGCGGGACGATAAGGACCAAAGTCGTTGACCCAGATGGTGCCGTGACGAAGGGCGCTAGCTACCCGGGCGGCCTTTACTGCATCGCTGCTCCATAAGCCGCCAGATAGGCCAAAGTTAGTGTCATTTCCAATGGCAATCGCCTCGGCCTCAGTATCAAATACTTCCACGGTCATGACAGGACCGAATGACTCTTCTTGAACACAGAACATTTTTGTATCGCAGTTATCTAAAACCGTAGGCAAGTAATACCAGCCATCCAGATGCTCTGGCTTATCACTTCGCTTTCCCCCGACTAGCAACGTTGCACCCTCTGCAACTCCTTTTTCAACATAGGCGCTGACGTTATTCAGATGTGCCTGGCTGATGAGTGGACCAGTCTCGGCCTTCTCATCGTTTGGCCCACCTAGTGAAATCATTGCTGCACGGCGAACAATCTCTTTAACAACACGGTCGTGGATTGATCTCTCAACGATTAAACGAGTTCCTGCCGAGCAGACCTGACCTGAGTGTAAGAAGGCGGCAGTCACCGCGTTATCAATTGCCGAATCAATATCGGCGTCGGCAAAGATAATATGTGGATTTTTTCCACCGAGTTCGAGAGCTAACTTCTTGACCGTATCGGCAGCTGCACGCATAATTGTTTGACCCGTTTTCAATCCCCCAGTGAATGAAACTAAATCAACTCGTGGATCATTAATCAGTGAAGTGCCGACAACAGAGCCAGGACCCAAAATTAAATTAGCTACACCCTTTGGTGTACCTGCCTCTTCAATAATTCTCATGAGTGCAATTGCGCTCTGTGGAGTTAGCTCGCTCGGTTTAACGATGAAGGAACAGCCCGCAACTAACGCTGGAGCTACTTTCCATGCAATCTGCAAAAGCGGATAGTTCCATGGGCCAATCAATGATGCAACACCTAAAGGTTCGTGAACTATGCGACTAGTTACATGAGCAATACCAACATCAACACTGCGACCATGCTCTTTAGCACCGAGGGCTGCGAAATGTCTAAAGGTTGAAACCACATCGGCTAGGTCATATTGGGCTTCAATAAACCGCTTACCGGTGTCATCGCTTTCTTTACGTGCGATTAAATCGCCATCGCGCTCTAGTAGATCTGCAATCTTTGCAACTAATTCACTTCTGGCCTTAAAGCTCCATGAGGTAAATACGCCTGAATCAAAGGATGCACGTGCTGCCGCGATTGCATCGAGTACATCGGCCTGGGTTGCTGCAGAAACTGTGGCGACAACGCTTTGATCATGCGGGCTTTTAACATCGTGGGCGCCGCCATCGGATGCTTGTCTCCAAGCACCATTTATATAAAGAGTTGCGACCATAGTGGATTTAATCTAGTTGGCTTTTGCGCATTGCCACAAACTCATCGAGCTCCTGGCGCATGCGTGGATCCATTTCAGGAGCAACGTAATCCTCTAACTTCTTCTTATAAATCTCGGCCGCACGCATCTTCGTATCTTTGGCCCCTAATCGGGTCCAACGCTCGAAGTTATCGCTATTGGTTAAGAAGGGACGATAGAAACAGTCGCGGAATCGCTCCATTGTGTGTGCCGCGCCTAAGAAGTGACCGCCATGGCCGACCTCTAGGTGGGCATCAAAGGCAAGAGATTCAACGTTGAATTCAAGAGGCGTGAACTCAGTCATCAGAGATTGAAGAATCTCGATGTCGAGAACGAATTTTTCATAACAGGATACGAGGCCACCTTCAAGCCAGCCAGCAGTATGCATTACCCAGTTAGTACCAGAGAGGAAAGTTGGCATCATCGTCATCATGGATTGATAAGCCGATTGCGCATCTACTGTCTGTGAAGAGTTCAAGCCGCCGCCTCCACGAAATGGCAGGTTAAAGCTGCGTGCGATCTGACCAGTACACAAAAGCCCGATTCCAGATTCAGGAGTTCCAAACTGCGGTGAACCTGACTGCATATCGATATTTGAAAGAAATGAACCAAAGACGATTGGGCATCCTGGATTTAACGTCTGAGCAAGTGCAATTCCAGTGAGCGCCTCAGCGATCTGTTGTGCCAATGTTGCTGGGATTGTTACTGGGCTCATTGCGCCCATTAGCAAGAATGGTGTTACCACTACTGGCTGACCGGCGAGAACATATTCGCGCAGGGAGTCCAGCATGCGATCATCCCATCGAAGTGGGGAGTTGCAGTTAACAAGAGAAATCAGCGCTGGAGTCTCAACAATTGCATTTCGTCCACCGTGGATAATCTCTGCCATCTTAATAACATCTTTAGCATTCTCGGCCGTTACAACGTTGCCCATGAAAAACTTATCTGTCAATGTTGCCGCAGCGTATGCCATATCTAAGTGGCGCGAATCAAGAGATAGATCGTTGGGTTCGCAGACCACACCGCCGACGCTATCTAGAGCATCAAATGACTGCGCAAGCTTGCAGAAATTTTCATAGTCATTAAAAGTTGCATCGCGGCGAACATCGCCTTCGCGTACAAATGGCGGGCCATAGACGCCGCCGAAGACCATTGAATTGCCACCAATGTGAACATTATTTTTAGGATTGCGAGCGCGCAGATTAAATTCACTTGGGGCCAGTGCACACTGCTTTAAGATCCAATCGGGATCGAACTTAACGTTATCGCCCTCTACTGTCTGTCCAGCATCGCGCAAAACATCCAGGGCCCACGGTGACATGAACTCGATACCGATCTCAGAGACGATGCGGCGCCAGCCCAGCGTCAAAGTTGCCATCGACTCTTGACTCAGGATTTCATACCGAGGCATCCGATTTTCAAACATTAAATTCTCCTTCTGCGCCTATTGACCGCTGGACATAAAGGAGAATACCCTTAGATAGTGGAACAGTGGTTCCATATTATGGAACACATTCTGGAGGGCATATGAGTGAGTTAGTAAGTGGAACTCAGGCCATCGATCGCGCCAGCGCTCTCCTCATCCATATTCTCGAGTCATCGACACCGCCGCTGCTTTCACAGCTCTCTCGCGCACACGATATTCCAAAGAGCACGACATCTCGGATGTTAAGTGCCCTAGAGCGCCAAGGTCTGATTCGCCGTGATCGAGATGGCGCATTTATAGCTGGTGGGGTTTTAACTCAATTTGCCCGCTCGCAAAATCTCGACTCGGTATTAGTAACACGTATGCACGCAGTCTTAGAGAAGTTAGCGTTAGCAACTGGAGAGACTGCCAACCTCGCCGTTGCAAGTAACGGTGAAATGAAGTTAATAGACCAAGTTGATTCACACTATCTATTAGGTGCTACCAACTGGGTAGGCAAACGAATTCCATATCACGCATCCGCCCTTGGAAAAGTTCTTCTGGCTTACGGTGCGGCAGCGATCCCGGCTGGAAAATTAGAAAAGCTCACATCTAAGACAATCACCTCCCGACCACGCCTATTGACCGAGCTTGAAGGCGTACGCAAAAAGGGCTTTGCAATCATCATTGATGAACTTGAAGAGGGCTTGGTGGCCGTGGCCGCCCCAATTCGTGAAGATGATGGCCATGTCGTTGGCGCAATATCGATTTCTGGCCCCTCTGCGAGATTGACGCAACGGGATTTAGGTAAGATTGGCGAAGTTATTGTTCAGGAAATCTACTCACTCCAGGTAAACCATGAAGGAAAGATAGGTGCAGCATGACTCATGACGACATCATCAAGGCGCTCTTTGACGAGACCTTAGTTGGAAACGCTCCTGCAGTTCTTGAGCTAACTAATCAGGGAATTGCCGATGGGATGACACCGAGCACGATTCTCTTTGATGCACTCATCCCAGCCCTTGAAGAAGTAGGCGCACGTTTTGAACGTGGAGATTTCTTTGTTCCAGAGATGCTCGTATCAGGAAAGGCGATGTCGGGCGCCCTCGCAGTTCTTCGCCCATTACTTGCCGAAACTGGCGCTGAGACAGTGGGCACTTACTTAATGGGTACTGTCAAAGGCGATGTTCACGATATCGGCAAGAACTTGGTAAATATTATGCTCGAAGGTGCCGGCTTTAACGTTATCGATCTCGGTGTACAAGTTGCACCAGAGAAGTTCGTAGCTGGAATCCTTGAGCACAAGCCAGATATCGTTGGAATGTCAGCCTTCTTAACTACAACTATGCCGATGTTTAAAGTCAACATCCATGAGATTACTAAGGCAGGCTTGCGCGATCAAGTAATTATTATGGTTGGTGGAGCCCCTGTCACACAGGAGTATGCCGATGTTGTTGGCGCCGATGGCTTTGCAGCCGATGCCTCAACTGCGGTGCGAATCGCTAAGGATTTAATCGCTAAGAAGCGCGCATCGGTAACTGCATAAAGAGTTGCCATGTTAAAAAAACTTCTCCCATTTATTGAACACGTGATTAAAGAGCCCGTATGGGACTGTCGCATGTGTGGTCAGTGCGTCCTTCACTCAACTGGAATGACATGTCCGATGACTTGTCCGAAGACTTTGCGAAACGGTCCATGCGGTGGAGTGCGCGAGGATGGTCACTGCGAAGTTAAACCAGAAATGCAGTGCATCTGGGTTAAGGCATACGATCGAACCGTTTCACTTCCACTTCCAAAGGTATGGAAAGAGCATTACAACGACTTGCGTCCACCCGTTGATATGCGACTTGAAGGCACCTCGTCATGGATTAATCTGGTGACTAAACGCGATAAGCAAACTCCAGCTGGCTGGTCGGTTGAAGCCGTGGATCACTAATGTCGATACTTCGTGAAAAATTAGAAAATACTAATGATCTAGTTTTTACCGCTGAGTTCCCATCCGTTGATGGTGGTGGAATGGCAAGTGTTGTACAACATGCAGCTCGATTAGCACCGTGGTTTGATGCTGTAAATGCCACCGATAATCCAGCGGCCCATGCCCATACTTCTAATACAACGACGGCTATTGCTATGAAAATGCATGGCCTTGAGCCGATTATGCAGATTGTTTGCCGGGATAAGAATCGTCTCGCAATTCAATCCGACATGGCTGGGGCTGCCCTGCATGGAATTACAAATATCTCACTTCTAACTGGCGATGATGTAACTGCAGGAGATGAGCCCGAAGCAAGGCGTGTCTTTGATGTCGATAGCGCCCAAGCCATCAATATCGCTCGGATTATGACCACAGGTAAATATCTCTCAGGTCGCACGATTAGCCCTGCCCCCGATTTCTATATTGGCGCCGTTGAAAATGCTGCAGCCCCGCCATTTGAGTATCGAATTCAACGTGCACTAAAAAAGCACCGTGCAGGTGCGAAGTTCTTGCAACTTCAGATTTGCTATCACCCAGATCGCCTTGAAGCGTTTTGCAAAGGTGTGGCCGAAGTCGCACCTGATCTAAAGCTGATTCCAACACTTGTACTAGTCAAAGGCAGCAGAGGGTTGAGCTTTATGAATGATAAGGTTCCCGGTATCGACGTTCCGGCCAGCACTTTGGCCCGCGTGCAAAACGCCAGTGACCCCAGTGTTGAGGTCAATAAGTTAACTCTTGAGCTTGCTAAGCACGCGCTCTCACTCCCCGGAGTTCGTGGTCTGCATATAACTGATTTTCGACACGACGATTCGCTTAATACATTTATGAACGACCTGGGTAGAACACCGAATAGATAGGGGAACACAATGCATACAGTTCTTTCTTCACCTGGCCAAACGGTAACGATCGGGCACGATCAACCATTTTGCATTATCGGTGAGCGCATTAACCCCACGGGCCGCAAAAAGTTTCAATTACAACTTCGCGCAGGCGACCTATCGGCTATTGAAAAAGATGTTGCCGATCAAATTGCCGGCGGTGCCAATGTTCTCGATGTGAATATGGGAGTGCCGCTAACGGATGAGCCGGCCCTTTTGTCTAGTGCTATTACTTTGATCCAATCAATAACCGATATGCCTATCTGTATCGACTCTTCGATCATTGAAGCGCTGCAGGCCGGTCTTGAAACCTATCAAGGTAAGGCCCTAGTCAATAGTGTCACCGGTGAAGATGAGCGTATGGATTTAGTTCTGCCGCTTATTAAAAAGCATGGAGCCGCAATTATCGCCCTACCTAATGATGAGACTGGAATCCCAGCAACTGCTGCAGAGCGAATGGTGATTACTGAAAAGATTGTGCGCGCCGTTGAAAAACATGGAATCCCGCTTGAGGATTTAGTGATCGATCCACTAGCAATGACGGTCGGCGCCGATCCAGAAGCTGTGAAAATTACTTTAGAGACCATTTATTTAATCCGCGAAAAATGGGGCCTCAATATGACCCTTGGTGCATCCAATATCTCCTTTGGTCTTCCATATCGCCACGCACTTAACGCAGCATTTCTACCGGCAGCGATGTCGCATGGTCTTACCTCTGCAGTGATGGATTCACGCACTCCCCTTATCGTTGAATCTGTACGCGCCGCCGATTTACTTCTCGGTCTAGATCCATGGGGATCAAACTGGATAACACGCTTTAGAGCAATGGAGGCAGCAAAGCTTGCCGCTGAGGCAGGGGCGTAAGAATTTCTAAAAAGGAGCTCGACCCATCACTTGTGCCCCATCACGATGGCACTGGTCGAGTCAAGCTCGCCTTTAGATCCCTTGAAAAAGATAATTCAGTTGGGTCTGAAAAAACAATCACCGTACCAACGGGTGTAAGTGCATTTGATGCCGCATCATGGAATGGAATTGCAATTGATTCAACATGCGGTGGCTATGGAACATGCAAGAAGTGCCGCATCAAGATCACTGATGGCGATGTTGAGCCATCGAAGTTAGATTTTCGAGCATTTACAGAGACTGAGATTAAACAGGGATGGCGTTTAGCGTGTTTGGTTCGCACCAGCACTGACATCTCAATAGATGTTCCAGCTCTAACTACTAGGCCAAAGGCTGCAACTGTTGGTGTTGGGCGTCAAGTTATTTTGCGGCCTGCCGTTCAAAAGCGTTACGTCGAACTAGAAGAGCCATCACTGCACGATCAACGTACCGATATTGTGCGTCTCTTTGATGCAATCGATGACATCGAAGGAACGGCATCTCTTGCTGCAATGCGCAATATCCCTAGAGTTTTGCGTGCATCTAACTTTAAAGTTACAGCCGTCTTCGTTGATCAAGACTTCATCGATATCGAGCCGGGTGATACCACGGCATTTCGCTATGGAATTGCCTATGATTTAGGAACAACTACAGTCGTTGCAACCTTGCTCGATCTCAACACCGGTGCACCTTTAGCCGTGAAATCGATTCTTAACAAGCAGCAGCCATTTGGCGCCGATGTCATCACGCGTATTAGTGCGACGATGCTCGACCCTGCCGCACTTGAAAAACTATCATCTCTTGCACAAGAGACGCTGAATCAACTAACTCAGGAAGTCTGCATTGAGGCAGGCGTTGATCCACTTCACGTCTATGAGATTGCCATTGCTGGAAATGCCACGATGAATCAACTCTTGCTCGGCATCGACCCTGAACCTCTGGGTGTTGCACCATTTATTATGGCGGCAGCGGATTTTCCAGATGTAGATGCCAAAGATATAGGAATCGCTATTCACCCACGGGCAAAGGCAGTCATCTTGCCTTCTCTTGGCGCATATGTCGGCGGAGATATTATCGCTGGCGCTCTGGCATCAGGAATGGATCGCGATAAGCGTTTGCGCCTATTTATCGATGTTGGCACTAACTGCGAAATCGTCCTTGGTGATGGAGAAAAGATTTTGGCAACGGCCGCCCCTGCAGGCCCTGCCTTTGAAGCGGCAAGTATTAAGTGTGGCGTGCGTGCAGCATCTGGTGCGATTGAAACAATTAAAATTACCGACGGTGAGTTAATTATCGGCACAATCGATGACACACCGGCCATCGGAATCTGTGGCTCGGGGTTAGTTGATGCATGTGCATCCCTCGTTGGCGTTGGCCTACTCGATCATTCGGGTCGATTTGTTAGTGATGAGATCGCCCAGCAAGTTGCTCCAACTTTGGCGCCTCGATTACTTGAACGTGAAGGCGAGCGAGTATTTGTCTTAACGTGGAGTAAAGAGGTCGGAGATTTATCTGACTGCGTCTTTTTAACTCAGCGAGATGTTCGCGAACTTCAATTTGCTAAAGCTGCGATTGCTACTGGTTGGGCGCTACTTCTTGAAGAGTTTGGTGTTGCAGAGTCAGAGATTCAACAAGTACTCCTTGCCGGATCTTTTGGCTCCTACCTTTCCCCTGCCTCTGCCATTAAAATCGGACTTGTGCCAAAACTTTCAGTGATGCGAATCTTGTCGGCAGGAAACGTTGCCGGTGAAGGCGCGAAGATGGTCTTGTTATCGGCCCAAGAGCGACATGGCGCAGCTGCACTCTTGGAAGAGATTGACTATGTCGAGCTCTCTGATCGTAGCGATTTCAATGACAAGTTTGTAGATCGTCTAGCTTTCCCAGCATGAGCATCGGCATCGTGGCCTGCGGTGCACTGGCCACACATATAGGTGAGATAGCCACCGATTCCGACCTTGATATAACTATTTATCCCTTGCCGCCGCTATTACATAATCGCCCTGAGAAAATCGCAAACGAAGTCGATGTATTACTGGTTGAGATAAAAGATAAGCATACGAAGTGCGCAGTCGCCTATGCCGATTGCGGGACGTATGGCGCCTTAGACCTTGTTATTGAACGCCATAACGTTAAGCGCTTAGGTGGCGATCACTGTTACGACATTTTTGCTGGGCGCGAGCAGATTCAAGAGATCATGGCCGAGAATGCTGGGAGCTATTTCTTAACGGATTTTCTCGTTAAATCCTTTCACCGAAGCGTCATTGTCGAACTTGGTTTAGATAGATATCCGCATCTGCGCGATGACTACTTTAAGAATTACACGCGCGTTATATGGCTCGCCCAAACCCCAACCCCTGAGCTCAAAGATGCTGCAATAGCGGCGGCGCAAGAGATTGGCCTACCTCTTGAAACACGGTTAGTTGGCTATGAGGGTCTGCGAAAACAGTTAGAGATACTGATTAGTCATTAATGTAATTTCAATTGCATGGACTACAACTGGCGATAATCGAGATTGGTCAACGTCATTTCTTAACCGTTCGATCATCGCAGGGGTCCAGAACTGAACAATGTGATGGGCGACCTCTACCTCAGGGGCGGATTTAGAAGGAACGTTGGCCGCAATTTGATTTGCCATACGGATGATTGAATCCAACTCGGGATCTCCACTTATATGTGATTCGATCATCTCTCCAGGAGCCTTGATGCTTGGTGAAATTTCAACGGCAGTGACTTTGTACTCAGGACAGTTTGTAGCCCAATCTGAGTATTCAGTTGTAATGACGTTTGCGCCACTTTCTGGAAAGTGAAATGTTGTATAGACAACGCCGGCAGGGACTTCATCTGTAATGTGCGCCTTCATAATAGTTTCCCCTACGCGGCTCGAGAGTTTGACCCACGAGCCATCGCTTATGCCACGAAGAAGTGCATCGGATTCATGTAAATCCAAAAGATCCTCGCTGTGCCAAATGTTATTGGCGGTGCGCCGCGTCTGGGCGCCAACGTTGTACTGGCTCAATACTCTTCCAGTCGTTAGTAATAGTGGGAACTGGCGAGTGGCTTTCTCATCGGTCG
>CAXNCU010000006.1:0-25045 GCA_964200985.1 Candidatus Planktophila sp. | reverse complement strand
AGCTCATTCACAAGGGTTTATGGAAGCCAGAGGGCGTTGCGGGCCCTGAGTGGTTTGATGCAAAGCCATTCTTGGATTCATTGGAGTCATACGGAACGCAGTGGAAGATTCGCGATGAAAGTACTGCGGGAATTGTTGTTTAGATGAAGAAGAACTTTGATGTTGTAATTATTGGATCTGGTTTTGGTGGATCGGTCTCCGCGCTGCGCCTGCGCGAAAAGGGCTACAGCGTCGCTGTTTTGGAGGCGGGGCGTCGCTTTGAGGATAAGGATTTTCCAAAGACTTCTTGGCGGCTTCGAAAATTTCTCTTTGCCCCAGCCCTTGGTTGCTATGGGATTCAGCGTATTCATGTGCTCCCTGACGTCTTGGTTCTAGCTGGTGCCGGTGTCGGTGGCGGATCACTTGTCTATGCAAATACTTTGTACCAGCCCAGCGATGCATATTTTAATGATCCGCAGTGGTCGTCAATTACTGATTGGAAATCTGAACTCGAACCTTGGTATGACCAGGCACGACGAATGCTAGGCGTTGTAGAGAACCCATATTTTTCGCCAAGTGATCAAGCGATGAAAGATGTTGCCGAGGAAATGGGTGTTGGACATACTTTCAAAATGGCCCCAGTTGGAATCTACTTTGGTGAAGGCAAGGGCGTAGGTGCAAAGGATCCTTTCTTTGGTGGAGTTGGGCCAGATCGAAGTGGTTGCCAGCAGTGTGGTGCCTGCATGACGGGCTGTAAATTTAATGCAAAAAATACACTTCCTAAGAATTACTTAGGCTTAGCCGAATCAGCAGGCGCGACTGTTTTCCCAATGACCACCGTTAAATCCTTTTCAGAAAATCCCGATGGAACCTGGACAATTCGTGCGATTAAAACTGATGATCCATTTGAAACAATAATAAAATTTAGTGCCGACCAGCTCATTATTGCTGCAGGTACATTCAATACGCAAAAACTTCTCCATAAGATGAAGTTGAAATCACTTCCTAAGTTGTCTAATCATCTGGGCCAACTCTCTCGCACAAATAGTGAGGCCTTAACGGGTGCGATGATGCCAAATACTGATATTGATTTCAGCGCAGGTAGTGCGATTACATCCTCTTTTTTTCCCGATGAACATACACATATCGAGCCGGTTAGATACGGTAAGGGCAGTAACTTCATGGGCTTAATGCAGACCATCATGACCGATGGATATAACAGTAAAGGGCGAAGAAAACATTGGCTGAGGCAGTTCATAGCTAATCCATCACTCCTAGGAAAGATATTAAATGTTCGGCGATGGAGTCAGCGAACAGTCATCGCATTGACGATGCAAAATGTTGATTCATCGGTAACGGTCAGCGGAAAACGTGGCTTATTTGGCTGGCGATTGACTTCAAAAAATGATCCCCTGAAACCCAATGCGACATATATTCCAGCGGCCAACGAGGTTGTGCGGCGCATTGCCGATAAACATGGTGGAATCGCTGGTGGGCATATTGGCGATCTTATTGATGCTCCATTTACCGCCCACTTTGTTGGTGGATGCGTGATCGGGGCGAGCGCCGAACATGGCGTTATCGATCCTTACCATCGCGTCTATAACTACCCGAGCCTTCATATAGTCGATGGTTCAACTATTACAGCCAACCTTGGCGTTAATCCTTCGCTTACAATTACCGCACAGGCTGAGCGAGCTGTATCAATGTGGCCCAATAAAGGCGATGCCGATATTCGTCCGGTTCAGAGTGCAACGTATCAACGCATCTCCCCCATTGCACCGCACCAACCAGTGGTGCCAACCGGCGCAATTGGTGAGTTAAAGGGTTTTTAGGAGAGCGATGCGATCGTGGGCTTTAGTTACAGGGGCAACATCTGGGATAGGTGAGAGTTTTACTCGCTTACTCGCAAGCAATAACTACAACCTCATTCTCGTTGCGCGCGACCTCGATCGCTTGAACGAACGCGCCGGTGCTCTACAAGAAAAATTTGGTGTTGAGACTGTTGTTTTGAAGGCTGATCTTTCAACCGATGCGGGTTGCTCACTTATTGAGAGTTACATCGCAGAGCATGAGATTGACGTGCTAATCAACAATGCAGGTTTCGGAATCAACAAAGCATTCACAGTAAGCGATGTGCAGGCTGAAGAAGATCTTCTCGCAGTGCTTGTTCGCACGCCTATGCGGTTAATGCATGTTGCGCTCCCTGGAATGAAAGCTCGAGACAAAGGGGTCGTAATTAACGTCTCATCGGTGGCTGGTTTTATCGCCGGTGGCACATACAGCGCATCGAAATCGTATCTAACCGTGCTCTCGGAATCACTCAACACTGAGCTTCGGGGTAGCAATGTAAAGGTGAGCGCATTGTGTCCGGGCTTTACTCGTACTGAGTTCCATCAACGGGGACGAATGTCTATGAAGGGTTTACCCGCTTTTATGTGGCTTAACGCCGATAAGCTCGTTGCAAAAGCATGGAGTGATGGCCTTAAAGGAAAGGCGGTTTCGGTACCCGGATGGCAGTACCAACTATTAACTTTTGTTATTGGTTTAGCCCCTCGCCACATGGTTCGAAGAGTTGGCATGAAGGTTCGAGTAAAACAGCGCCGATAAGCTCAAGAAAAACTCACAGTGAATTCATCGGCTTCTAGGCGGGTAATCAAGGGTTTTTGAACTGCCTTTGGCTAAGATTGCGCCATATTCAATGGAGGTCTTCACATGCGCAAACTCGCTTCAATAAGCGTTGCTTTCATCGTCACCGCAGGAATCCTTACCGCTGCCCCAGCCTCTGGTGCAACGATTTCAAATGGTGTCGCCTGCAAGAAGTTGAATCAAACGACTAAGGTCGATGGCAGAAAATACAAGTGTGCGAAGAATCCCCTCTCAACAAGTACCAAGCTAACCTGGTTATCAAATGATTGTCTGCTTTCAGCAAATGGTTATGTTAAGGCCAAGAAAGACTCAGCGGCGATTGCAGCAAAGTACGCCGCGCAGATACCAGTTATCGATCTTGGAATCGCAAATGAGACAACCAATAAAGCCGAGATCCAATTAAAGCTTGATGAATCAAATCTGCGATTAACGGCGGCGAAAACTAAATTAGCAGCTGCGGTTGCAGAGGCAGATAAAAAGGTTCTTACTACTGCAGTGGGCTCATGGACTTCGGCAGTTCGTGCTTATACGAGCAAGATAAACAGCATTATCGCAAACATTCGAACATTAGAGACTGCAAAGGCAACAGCGCTGAGAAATCCAATTGATTTGGCCTCAAGCATCGCCGATAGTAAATCAACGGCTCTCCTGATCTGCACAAAGGGTTTATAGAGAGCTCGACTAAAACTACGGAGAAGCCCCGTAACCAGTAATGGTGACGGGGCTTTCCCTATTCAATAGCGTTGAACATGTGCATATCGTGAGTAAATGCGCACAAGGCTTACTCAGGGGGCCGGGGCTGTACTACTCGGGGTGCATCTTCTCTTAAGTTTTTTTCCATCCATAAAAGGGGTGTGGAGCGAACTCTTTCTTTACAACGCTATCCCGGTCTGCGCAATCATCATTGTAATAAAGGCCCCTCGGATCAATGATCGCTTTGCACAACCACTAATTGCTTTAGCTATTGGCTCATGGCTGAGTGGTTCATTGATTTCTAGCCTCTCAACATTCTTTAGTATCAGCGCTCCTACAGAACTGCTGTCAAATACTGCATATCTGCTCTTCTATCCATTCGCCATAATTGGTTTGCCGCGATTACTATCCCCGAGCCGCAAGTTTTCACTCCTTGAAATCTTTGATGCATCAATCGTGGGCTTGGGTTTGAGCACATTGGGCACCACACTCTTCTTAAAACCAGTTTTACCTCATTTCAATGGGGATTTAGGACAGACTTTTTTCGCGCTCGTCTACCCCGTGGCCGACTTGATTTTACTCTCGCTCACTCTCGCTGCAGTTATTGCGCAAGGATTTACCAAGCGTGGGATTGTTCTTGCGTGCGGGGTTATCGTTTTCTCTATCACTGACTTTTTCTATCTTGGTATGCATATACGTGGTTCATATACCTTTGGTTCCATCGTTGATGATGGCTGGCTACTGGGAATTTTGATTATCTCGGTGAGTTTTAGTATCGGTTGCCCTGATGCGATAGATGATAAAAATACGAATCCGATTTTGATTACCATCTCTGTTTTTCTTAGCGCGACACTTTTAGCACTCATTGCAATTCGACCAGGATACTTTCCAACTTTTGTTCTTATTCCTGCTATTGCGACATTGCTACTTGCTTTTGTTCGCATGGCGATCGCATTAAAAGCTGCGCGCAGTATTGGGCATGAGAGGCTTCTGGCACGCACAGATGAGTTAACTAGTCTGCCTAATCGACGTACCTTGATATCTGAAATTGAAAACTTCATGGGCAAGGATGGTTCCTTGTTGCTTCTAGATCTCGATGGATTTAAGCCTGTCAATGATCTCCATGGGCATGCCGCGGGGGATAAAGTCTTACAGCAAGTTGCGTTGCGATTTAGTCGCGCACTTCCGCATGGAGCACTTCTTGCACGATTAGGTGGAGACGAGTTTGGGGTTTTATACGAAGGAAGTTATGAGTCAGCGATGGATGTGGCGTTAGCGCTGCGGGCTACATTAAGTTATCCATTTACAGTTGAGAACCACACAATTCAAATCGGTGTGAGCATTGGAGTGGCGGCAAATAATGGAGCACCTGACCTGCTTCGTCGCGCCGATGATGCGATGTATCGAGCTAAGCGCGAGGGTCTAGGGGTTTGTCGGATTTAATCTCTTTCAAGCGAGCTAGTGATTCAAGACGCTCAATTGCGTGATCGACGATCCTTGGTGGGTAGTTGTTTGTGTCGGCATCTGCGTGAAGCCACGGTTCATGAATCACTGAGGCCGATAAATGAGCAAGCTCAGGAACATACTTGCGGATGTAGTCACCGTTTGCATCAAAGCGCTTGCCCTGCTCAATTGGGTTAAATACGCGGTAATACGGCGATGCATCGGTACCACTGCCGGCCGTCCACTGCCAGCCATGGGAATTTGATGCAACATCGAAGTCAACCAAATGCTCCATAAAGAAGTCGGCCCCTAACTGCCATTCAAGATGCAAATCCTTAACTAGAAATGAGGCCACGACCATGCGCGTTCGATTATGCATCCATCCCTCATGCACTAACTGCCGCATTGCGGCATCTACAAATGGAAATCCAGTTTTCCCATCTTTCCATGCTTGGAATTTTGCATCTGGTTTGTCGTATCGCATATCGGCAAAGCGCGGTGCGTAGTACTCCTTGTCCGTATGCGGATTATTGTGGAGCACATCGGCATAAAACTCTCTCCACGCTATCTCTTTTCTAAAAGTGTCATGAGCCTTACTTTCACCAAGGGATGCCAACAATGTGCGAGGATGAATCTCTCCCCACTTTAAATGCGCACTCAGTTTGCTAGTGCCATCAATACCGGCAAGGTTTCGCCCTTCGTCGTAACTATCTAATCCATTTTCTTGAAAGAAGTTCCAACGCGCTAGCGCCGCCTTTTCACCGGCTGCTGTAATTGATACTCCAGCAGGTAACTTCCAATCAGGAAAATTCCTATCACTTTCATTTGGCATCACGCATTTAATGTTCTTAGGGGTCTCTGCAGGTTTTCGCCATCCATGTAGACACCATGCGCGGTAAAAAGGCGTATAGACCTTGTATGGTGTGGCATCACTTGGTTTTAACACTCGACCAGGAGCCACGGCATATGGACTGCCTGTGCGTACCAAGGGAATGCCTGCGGCTTCAACACGCAAATCACGTGCGGCCCCATAAGGCTCATACTCAGTGGAGATATGAACCGAGGCGGCGTTATATCTTTCCGCCAGCTCTTTTAAAACCTTACTCTGCTCGCCCACCATTACATGCAGTGTGTTGCCAAGTGAATCATCAAGTAAGCGAAGGGATTGTCCTAAATAAGCAAGGCGTTTACTACCTGCAGTATTTATCAGAGTTTTATCAAGAATAAAAACGGGAACAATTTCTTCTCCTGCAGCGATCGCTTCAAGGAGTGCGGGGTTATCTCCAATGCGAAGATCTCGACGAAACCACATAATGCTTCGTTTAGGCGCAGACATGGGTAGATTTAACCAGTATGAAAGAGATTAAGCGCTTCCAAATTCGTGGAGTTACCGGCGATATTAAGCGCGTCGATTTCGCGGGTCGTACCGTTGATTATTGGCTACCAAAAGAGCCTGCAGAGCGCTTGTTAATCGCCCACGATGGACAAAACGTATTTGATGGGACAACCTCAACGCATAGAGGACAGACGTGGCAGATGGCTCAATCGGCGCTTCGCGTGAGCGCGCAATTGGGAATAGCGCCTCCAGCGATTATTGGAGTGTGGCATAGCAGCACAAAAGCTAATCCATGGGGTCGAGGCAAAGATTTGGTTCCTGAAAAGTATTTCCGTGATGGCATGGCGGTACATAGTGACTTTACAAAAAGTTTTGATCCACAAATTCTTCAAGGCGATGCATACTTAACGAAAATTTTTGAGGAATACATTCCTGCAATTGCTCCAGGAGTTGCTCCAGAGAAAACAGCAATGATTGGCTCGAGTATGGGTGCACTTGCAACTCTCTACGCACTTGCCCAACTTCCCGATAGGTTTACAACTGCACTCGCGCTCTCACCCCACTGGCCATTCGGTGCCAATCCACTTGTGGAAAAAACCGTTCTCTCTCTGCCGATTCCTGGAGCTTACAAAGTATGGATGAGTCATGGAACAAAGGGTTTAGATGCCGAGTACGCACCATTTCAAAATGTTGCCGATCAATTAATGCATGAGCATGGATACAGGCACCATAATTTCATAAGTAAGGTTTACAATCGCAGTGGGCATAACGAGAGATCATGGGCTAAGTATTTAGATCAGCCCATGCGTTTTTGGCTTGATTCAACGACCCACACTGCCTGAGTAGCGGTTTTAGAGTCGATTACTATCGTTGAACCATGGGCGCTTTGACCGTAGAGCGTTTGCTTAATTACATAACCATAGGGTTTTAAATCAAGGGCGGCTTTGACTCCTTTGCGCGAAATGAAAACAAGAATCGACTCTTTCTTAGACTCTCGTAAGAATGCGATGTAATCATCTTCAACGCAAAGCCAGCGCAACCCGCCATTTATAAGGCCGTCGTGGTGTCTACGAATTTCTACAAGTAGCTTAATTTGATCTAAAAACTCATGATCCCAACCAGAGCGATCCTCCCAATTAATTGTTCGTCGGCCATCCTCACCCCAGGCGCCCTCCAAGCCAATCTCATCTCCAGCAAAAATCGATGGGACGCCGGGATAGGAAAGCATCAGCGCCATTGCAGATAGGTGAACGGCTTTATCGCCAAGGACCACCGTGCGCATCCGGGCTGTGTCATGTGAATCCAGCAAGACCATGCTCGCAACAAATGAGCGCCATGGAATTGCTGCACTGAACTGACTCATACTTTCAACCAATTGTCGCCCATTTATTTTCGGCATTGTAAATGGCAGGCCTTGAAAGCCTCCGCCAATCGTTGAGTTCTTGTTAACCCAGTTCCATACCGGGCGCATAAAGCCCTGATAATTCATCGCTCCATGCCAACCTAAACCATTCAGGTCACTTGCTACGAAGTCGCCATTTTCTGCGACGAGCCAGGCATCTGGTTTAACTTCATCCATTGCCTGTCGAATACCGCGCATGACCTCATCATGCAAGTCATCGGCACCTAAGCGTCCAGTCATATTTCCAACATCTATGCGCCAACCCGCCATACCAAATTTCGGTGACAACCATTTCTTTACAATCGAGTTCTTACCGGCATACATTGCATTTCGCAATGCCTGGGAGTTGAAATTTAATTTTGGAAGGGATGCCAAATCCCACCAGCCGACATATCCATGCTTGACCGACTTGTCCCAATAAAAATACCCACGCTCTTTTGATTTCTTGTCTTTAATCGCCTTTGCAAGCCATGGATGACCAGCGCCACAGTGATTAGATGTTAAGTCACCGAGTAGGCGAATCCTGCGCTTATTGGCGGCTGCAACCAGGCTAAACATGGCCTTATTGCCACCCAAAATTGGATCTACATGGTCAAAACTGCTCGCGTCGTAACGGTGATTAGATCGAGCTGGAAAAAACGGCGTGAAGTAAATTCCATTCACTCCAAGGTCTGCAACATAATCAAGGTGCTGCTCTACGCCCTTTAAATCTCCACCGTATAGCTCTCGCCCGGTGTACTTGCTACGCCCGCGTGGGAGTTCATTCCACTCTCGAGGATCTGCCCAATCGGGAATCGGATGAACGTCTTGTGATTTTGCAAAGCGATCTGGAAATATTTGATAAAAGACCGATGATTTAATCCACTGCGGATATGCAGGAACTGCAACAATCTGGAAATCATTGTTTGAATGAACATCGTGGTCAAATAAGCCAGCGGCGTTGAGCCACTCATATTTTCCTTCAGCTACAAAAACGAAGCGATAGAGCGTGGAGAGATTCTCAATCGAAACTTTCACCGACCACCATGTTTCAACATCGCCCTCTTTGCCAGCTTTCAATTCAAAACTTCGTGGCTCACCATCGTGATATAGACGGACAAAGGCTTTAGCAAAGGTATATGTGTGTGGAACGCGGACTTTTAAGGTTACTGAATCACCGATAACGGGTGCATCGTTACTGACATAGAGCTGGCTACCATCATGGTGCGGGAATAGTGAATTGTGAAGTTGGGAGTTCAAGAGCCTCTCCTTTCGAATTAGTGGCACGTGCTTTTATCTCGATACTTTCTCCGAGAATATCTTTTGGATTGATGAATACACTGTAGGGAGCGTTTGTGTCAGTGCCAAGAGATGTCCATGAAGAACTTACTGAGGTTCTTACGAAGAACTCAACCGACAAGAAATCGCGTGAGGTCAAACTTGCCGAAACCTTGTAGTAGCCAGTCATATCATCCACTAAGGCGGATACCTTTCCTGATGTAACTTTCACGCGCTCGATCACGTTGTTGGCTCTGAGCACGATGGTTGAAAGAGCGGGAACCGTGAATTTCAATTTGCTACCAGTAGTTTTGTATGTTGTTTTACCTAATATGTTTTTCCAGCCCCCCGTAGAAGTCGCAGTGTTCACTTCAATACTCATTGATTTTGCCCCATTATTGAATGCCACTACATATTCACGGTTTTCCGCGGGATCTTTTTTGGAAACGGCAAACACCGACCCCTTGGCTAAACGTGTTTGCATCGTTGCATTAGCCAGAGCTGGATGTGCAGCCCGTAGTTTTGCGAGCTGCGTAAGGTATTTTACTAATGGGTTTGACTTTGAAAGGTTGAAAGAATTTCCGTTACCGACTGGCCTTCCACCTATGCGCAGTTCACTCTTCCAATCAGATACCTTCGTGGCAAACATATCTTGCCGGGCCATTTGATCATCACCATTACTGCTGCCCGTCATACCTACTTCATCGCCATAATAGACAGTTGGGATTCCACGTGAAAAGTACATCAGCGCATGCGCAAGTTCATCACGAGCTAAAAGCTCAGAGGGCGTTTGAATTTTCATGGAGTTCAAGAGGAATCCGACGCGCCCCATGTCATGGTTTCCTAAGAATGTGACGAGATTACTCGCAGAAGAGGTAGGACTCGTGTAATAGTCATCAGTGAGGAAAAATGTATTCAAGCTAGCGGCGTCATTAATGCCCGATGCAAAGCCCGTAGCATTTGTTTGAAATGGAAAGTCAAGCACTGTCTGCATTTTATTCTCACGGACAAATGTCATGAGACCAAAGGCAGTGGGGTTTGTGACCTCTCCAAAGAGCGTAAAATCGGAAATTCCGGCAGATTTCGCTTTTTGCAGAATCAATGGCTGCCAGTTTTTAAAGAACTCCGTATCTACATGTTTTGCAGTATCTACTCTAAAACCAGCGAAACCATATTTCTCTATCCACTGTCCATATACATCCGCCCAACCGTTGTACACCACTGGTTTTTCAGTGGCTAAATCATCTAGACCATAAAAATCGCCAAGCGTCGTGCAATCTCCATCCCCCCAACATTTACCCGTATCGCCTACATTGTGATAATTACTGAGATCATTGAGCCAACTTGGATTCTTGATTTTTGTCCAGTTGCTTGGAATATAGGCTTCAGTTCCGTTGTACTGAATAATGTCGGCGGTATGGTTCGTCACGATATCTAAAATCAGTTTCAGTTTCAGTTTTTTAGCACAAGCTGAAAATGCAACTAGGTCAGCATTAGTGCCCAGATGCGGATCGACGTTTAGAAAATCAACTCCCCAATATCCGTGATAACCGGCCGACACAACCGTTGGGGTGGATTGCCGTACTAAAGGTGTCACCCAGACTGCAGTAAAACCCATCGCCTTTATTCGAGCCAATCCATCATCACCAGACGCGCAGGTACCGGTCAGGCCTTTGAGATCTCCACCGTGATAGAAAGCAGTCTCAGTTGGATCAAATCCTGCCAGTTTGTTATTGGCGCTGCTGCCATCTTTGTATCGATCCGGCATTACAAAATAAATCAGATCGTCAGCCAGTCCCACATGAGTATTTTCTGCAGGGTTAGATGCTGCAAATGAGAATGAGGTTGCAGCGAGAAAAAGGGTAGTTAAGAAAGCCAGAGCTGACTTTCGTTTCATCATCCCTTAACAGATCCAGCAGTTAGGCCATTAACAATGAATCGCTGAAGCGATAGGAAGATAATAACAATTGGAATTGAGGCCAAAATAGAACCTGCCGCAAATGGCCCCCAGTTGGAGGCGTACTGACCGCCGATAAATTGTTGAAGTCCTACGGCGATTGTTCTGCCTTCCATTTCAACGAGGAAGAGTCTGGCCAAAATGAACTCATTAAATGTTCCGATGAAACTTAATAGACAAACAACTGCTAATACGGGGGTAGCAAGAGGGAGGAAAATTAACCAGTAAGTCTGGACTGGGCTTGCGCCATCGATTTTGGCGGCTTCATCTAATTCGGCGGGAATTGAATCTACAAAGCCCTTGAGAAGCCAAATATTAACTCCCATCGAGCCGCCTAAGTAGACAAGTATCAAACCGCCTTGACTACCTAAACCTAAATTAGGAGCAAAGGTGTAGACCCTCTCCATGATGACATAGACCGCTGAAATGGCTAGTACTGCGGGAAACATCTGCACTAAAAGCAAAAGACGAATTCCAAGTTTCTTGCCTTTAAATTTCAAGCGACTAAAAGCATACGCAGAGGCTGCCCCAATAAAGACAGAGCTAAGAGCAACAGTTGAAGCTATAACTATTGAATTCTTGAACCAAAGCAGGTAAGGCGTTTTTGGCGATTCGAATAAGAAGCGAAAGTTGTCCAAGGAGACTTCGTGTGGGATGAAAGATCCGACTTGCAGACTGCCACTGGTTTTAAGCGATGAAAGAATGACTAAATACAGTGGAAAGAGCGAAAAAAGACAGGTGGCAATTACAATGCTGTGTCGCCAAAGATCTTGTCTTATCCACTTATTCATCCGAAAGTCTCCATAACCTTAGATCGTCGCAGGCCGTACATAGAAATCGATGCAACAATGAGGAAAATAATGACGGATATTGCACTTGCTAAGCCGAAGTCTTGGAAGTTAGTTCCGAAGGCGATTTTGTACGTGTAACTAATTAAGATATCGGTCGCTCCGGCAATTTCTCCGTTGAGAGTCTGTGTCGGACCACCGCCTGTTAACAGATAAATCAAATTGAAATTATTAAAATTGAAGGCAAAAGAAGCGATAAGCAGAGGCGAAAGAATTTGTAGAAGTAGTGGAAGAGTGATTTTCCTAAACACCTGCCGTGGGTTTGCGCCATCAATAGCTGCAGCTTCTAATAGTTCATTTGGAATCGCCTGCAAAGATCCAGAGCAGATGAGGTAGAAATAAGGAAAGCCCAGCCATAAGTTGACCAGCAAAACAATTCCACGGGCAAGGCTTGGATTCTGCAGCCAATGGATATCGGTATGCAAGATGCTATTAACCGCGCCAAAGTCAGAATCAAACATTCCTGCCCAAATCAAGATACTCATAACGCTAGGCATTGCGTAGGGAAGAATCAAAATAGAGCGATAAATGCGGCGACCCCTCATTGGGCGGTTGAGCGCCATTGCCAGAAGTAAACCAAGAGCAAAAGTGGTGAGCACTGAAAGCATGGCAAAAGAGAAGGTCCAGATGAATACTCTCATCAAAGGGGTCCGTACCTTTTGATCGGTCACAAGCCTGCTGTAGTTTTCAAACCAAATTGGAGCTCGCCAGCCGGGGCTGAGCAGCACGCTTGGATCTCCAACTTTTGCAAAATTTCCACGTCGGTTATCTACATACGTCTCGCCCGTAAATACATTGGTCAACACGCCTGTTTCGGCAGAGTAGCTCAGCTCCTGCCTAAAAACACCACCAGCATTCTGGTTTTCAATCGCGATGTAGTAGTCACCTTCATATTTATATCTAATCTTTGAATAGGCATCATCGGCAGCTAATGCATCGGCAGACATCGGATTGAAATCTGGGGCGGTTATCGCCACGCCATATTCATTGAATGTCGCAGAGGCTGCAGGAATATCAATTCTCTGAGTCTCTGTAGATACGAAATACTTATTATTTGCTATGTCTGAGACGAGAATCGCAAACTCGTTTGATGCTGTTCGACCGACAGTAATATCAAAGGTCGTCCCTTGATCGTCAGGCTGCGCGCCGAGACTTACTACCTGCTCAAGGGCGGCTTCTTTATCAATGTAGTTTCCAGTCTGGTATTTAAACCCAGACATTTGTACCGTGAAGAATATTGGTGCAATTACGAATGCTATGAAAAAGAGGATTCCTGGTAAGAAAAATTTGAATGGAATTGAAATGCTAGTGAGGTAAACAATATTTAGCGCAAGGGCTGCAACCAGAATAAAGGATCCTATTACATACTGTTTCTGGGCAAATGCACTCTCTGCCAATAGCGCCAAAATGGCGGTGGTGAGTCCGAGCAAGATAATCTTTGCGACTAGTGCAAATTTACCCCGCATTAATCCACTCACTGGCGATTACCGTTCTTTCTCATGTCATGCAATTGATAATGAAATAGGTGACGTGGGCGGGAGTTTCACCCACCCACGTCACCTATTCTTCACAAGCTATTACCGAAAAGCGATCCTTTTAGAGGAGCGACTTTGCGGCAGATACGTTTGCTCGCCAAATTGCAGCTAGCTTTCGTGCCTCAGTTGTTGCATCTTTTCCGTTGATGAGTGTCTGTGTCCAGTAATCACCGCTTGAATCCCAGTAGTTTGATCCGCCAGCCTTGTTATCCAAGATGGCACCAATCTGAGGAATTCCAGCAAGTGTTGCAGCGCGTCCAAAGCCTTTTTGGGCATCGCTGACAGTTGGATCTGCCTGAGCACCCTTAGCTGCAGGTGGTCGTCCTTCGATCTTCTCGTAGGCAACTTGTCCTGGAGTTGATGCGAAGAAGTTCACTAGAAGTGACTTCGCTCCAACTGCTACGCCGTGCTTGTCAGCAAAAGAGGTAAGGAAAGCTCCGCTTACGCTACCAAACATGCGACCGTAGCCACCGTTGACGCTAGGAACTGGTTGCAAGTTCATGTCAAATCCCTTGTCAACATATGTCTTCCACTCCCAGTTACCGATGATGGAGTAAGGAACTTTGCCAGAATAGAAATCATCATTACATGTTGTATTTGATGAAGCCCAGAAACCATTGCTCTTGCCGGTAGCTGGATCAATTAAATACTTCTTCATGTTTGAGCCGAATGTTGTTGGGTTGAAACCTCTATTAACATCAACTGTTCCTCTGGAAGTCATCTGGTATGGATCTGCACCAAGTGCTGAGAAGACTGAAAGTGCGCCCCATGACATTCCGCCACCAGTTACACAAAGACCATTCTTAAGGTTTAACTTAGTCTTGTTGGCCTTATAGAAATCAACCATGTCACCGAAAGTCTTTGGAGCTGTGGTTACAAGCTTCGTGTTGAAAATCATTCCAACGTTGTTAATATCTAGTGGAACTCCATAAAGCTTACCTGCATAGGTAAGATCATAAAGTTGGCTCTTAGTGAACTGAGCCTTCTGTGATGCAGTCAATGTAACTGGAGCAAGCTTTCCGCTCTTTGCAGAAGCTACTACCCAGTCATTTCCTCCGACGAAAATATCTGGACCAGTTGTGCCAGTTGCCTTATCAAGTGCTGCACCCAAAGCTGAGTAGCTTGAGAAAGTTACAATCTTGACGGTGTAACCAGGAACCCAGTCACCCTTTGCTGCCATTACCTTAGTAAGATTTGGCCCACGAGTTTCATCTGCCCAGACTATGATCTCTGTGGCTGCATTTGCTGTTGGTACAACAAGTGAAGAAACTGCGAGCGCGGCTGCTGCTATTACGCCAGCAAAACCAAAACGCTTTTTATTCATGTATATCCTCCATGGATGGAAAACACGCATACGAGGGTATGCGCCTGTGGACCTATTCCACTCGCGAATACGCAAGTAAGCAAACCAAAAGGCCTCTTTTACCCCTCAAATCTCCGTGATTTATCCGATTGTTATAAAGGCCGCCGCTTGCATACGAGCCTTGCAGACTCTACTTATGGAGCTGTTCGACCGTGGAATCCCAGCCTGAAACCGATTCGGCTGAGCGGGGAGCCTTGCCGATGTAGCGAGCTGATGGGCGAATGAGTCGACCAGTACGTTTTTGTTCAAGGATATGTGCAGACCATCCTGCAGTACGAGCTGCAGTAAACATCGATGTAAATAAGTGTGATGGAACTTCTGCAAAATCTAAAATGATTGCGGCCCAGAATTCAACGTTTGTTTCAAGAACGCGATCTGGTTGGCGCTCGCGCAGTTCTTTTAGCGCAGCTTGTTCTAGCGCCTCTGCAACTGCATAGCGCGGAGCATTAAGTTCTTTTGCTGTGCGACGCAATGTGCGCGCACGTGGATCTTCTGCGCGATACACGCGATGACCAAATCCCATTAAACGCTCTTTACGATCGAGTAAACCTTTTACATATGCCGTGGCATCGCCAGACTTTTCAACTTCATCAATCATGTGCAGAACGCGCGAAGGCGCACCGCCATGCAGTGGACCAGACATCGCACCGATTGCACCTGATAATGCAGCGGCAACATCGGCACCAGTAGATGCAATCACTCGTGCAGTAAATGTAGATGCATTCATTCCATGCTCTGCGGCTGAAACAAAATATGCATCAATTGCACGAACATGAAGTGGATCAGGCTCTCCACGCCATCGAATCATCATTCGCTCAACAACCGTGTGCGCCTTATCGATTTCGGACTCTGGAACCGGAGGAGCTGTGACACCACGTGCGGCCTGTGACAAATATGAAAGAACCATGACTGATGCGCGTGCAAGATTGCTACGTGCTTCTGCATCATCAATATCTAGTAGCGGCTTAAATCCCCACGCTGGAGCCAGCATTGAAATCGCTGCTTGGACATCGACTCGAACATCACCTGAGTGAACTGGAAGCGGAAATTTTTCCGCATTTGGTAATCCTGGATTGAACTCATCATCTACGAGTAGACCCCATACATTTCCAAAAGAGACTCGCCCTACAAGCTCATCGATATCCACACCGCGGTAGCGAAGGGCACTGCCCTCTTTATCGGGCTCTGCGATCTCAGATTCAAAAGCGATTACACCTTCAAGACCAGGCTTAAAATCCTCTGACACTGTGAGCTCCTTAGTGTGCGCTGTGCAATGGCTCAATTCTGCACCCAGCTAAGGGGTGCTAGCGACCAGGAACTGCGAGGATGCACTCCCAATGAAAGTGAGGTTCGATACACCTATGAGCAATCAAGGATTTAATCGCGATGAAATCAGGGCAATGCGCCTTTCATACGGCCAGAACGGTATTGGCGAACTGAGTGCCGACCCGTTTGTTGCCTTTGCCGATTGGCTGCGCCAAGCACATGAGAATCCAATTATCGTCGAAGCCAATGCCATGGTTCTCTCGACGGTGGATTCCGAACTAACAATTACAACTCGCTCGGTTCTGCTCAAAGATATTTCAGAAGGTGGTTTTACTTTCTTCACTAATTACTCTTCACGCAAAGCACATTCAATCGAAATGAACGCCCAGGTCAGCCTGTTATTTCCTTGGTATGCCATGGAGCGGCAAGTATCAATAAGTGGCCTGGCAGAAAAAGTCAGCACTGAAGAGTCCGAGAATTATTTTGCAACGAGACCATGGTCATCACAGATTGGTGCATGGGCTAGCCATCAATCTGCCCCACTTGCCTCACGCGAAGAGTTAGATCAGAGATTTCAGGGTGCCTCTGAAAAGTGGCCCGAGGGAAGTCACGTTCCATGTCCACCGCATTGGGGCGGATACCGCGTTACGCCGCTTGCAATCGAATTTTGGCAGGGGCGTTATTCACGAATGCATGATCGATTGCGCTATGAACGGCTTAACGCTGGCGCTGATTGGGTGATAGGTCGCTACTACCCATAAACTCACCTAATGAGCGCAGAGATAATAATCCCGGCAAACATTAAGCCCGTCGATGGACGTTTTGGCTGTGGTCCTTCGAAAATTCGCCCTCAGTCTCTAGCCGCACTTTCAATGGGTGCAGATTTAATTCTCGGTACATCTCACCGTCAGAAGCCGGTAAAGAATGTAGTAAAGCGCGTTCGTGATGGTCTTCATACACTTTTTAATCTTCCCGATGGCTATGAAGTCATTCTCGGCAACGGCGGATCTACAGCATTCTGGGATATTGCAACGCTCGGCTTAATCCAAGAGCGTTCTCAACACTTAGTCTTCGGCGAATTTTCATCTAAATTCGCATCGGCGGCAAAAGAGGCGCCTTTCTTAGGCCAGCCAACGCTCATTACATCTGAGCCTGGATTGCATCCAACGCCTATGGCCGAAGCTGGAATTGATGTCTATGCACTGACCCACAATGAAACAAGTACGGGCGTCTCAATGCCGATTCTTCGCCCGGCCGGTATCGATGGGGCGCTTGTTGTTGTCGATGCAACGAGTGCTGCTGGCGGCTTATTGGTTGATCCGAAAGAGTTTGATACTTATTACTTCGCACCTCAGAAATCATTTGCATCCGATGGCGGCTTATGGATTGCAATAATGAGTCCGGCGGCAATCGCACGCGTTGAATCTATTAAAGCCAGCGGTCGTTGGATTCCTGCCTTCTTTGATCTAACTATCGCTATTGAAAACTCACGTCTTGACCAGACGTACAACACACCTGCTGTCACAACTTTAATCTTGTTGGCAGAGCAGATTGAATGGATGAATGCCGGCGGAGGTCTTTCATTTACTGCTGGCCGAAGTGCACAATCAGCTAACATCTTGTATTCATGGGCGGAGAAAACTAGTTATACAACTCCATTCGTTGTAAATCCCTCAATGCGATCTAACGTTGTCGGCACAATTAACTTTGATGAATCCATCGATGCGACCAAGATTGCTTCAGTCCTTCGCGCAAATGGGATTGTTGATACCGAGCCGTACCGTAAGTTAGGTAAGAATCAGCTACGAATCGGAATGTTCCCTGCAGTGGACCCTTCCGATGTTGAAGCACTTACTGCGTGCATCGACTATGCGGTTGCGGCGCTCTAGAGGATGTCAAGGAGTTTTCATCGCGACCGACTCTTCTGGGTTACTGCCACTCAAACAGCAATTGTTAACTTCTACTTAGGGGGCTTTGGTCCTGCACAATCTTTACTGCGGGCAGATCAAGGTACGTCATTAACTGTCGCTGGACTACATGGGACGGCAATGGGAATTGCGGCAATTGGTGCGGGGTATGCCAACCCACATATCGCCCACCGCTTTGGCCGTAGCCGCGCTGGCTGGATTGGTCTTGCAATATTTAGCACCGGCTTAACAATGTTCGTGATTTTTCCACCAGTTGTTTTAACTCTGCCGGCCACATTAATCACCGGTTTTGGAACCTCAATGATCATTAACAACGCGATGACCTCCCTGTCACACCACTATGGGAAGGCCGCTGCAGTGGCAATCCCACAAGCAAATGGAATCTCTTCCGTTGGCTTTATTTCGGGAACGGCATTAATCGGTGGTATTGCCATTTTCTTTCCAAGTTTTTGGCGAATCGGTCTTTTAATGGCCATTCCGGTGGCTTTGGCCCTGTTTTTAATAGCTCGCAATAAAGATGTCGATGATCACGTCCCCGATGAAGCAGGACCTCAGAGAGGAAGATTGTCAGGTAGGTTTTGGATTTCATGGATCGGATTTGTCGCGTGTATCTCTAGCGAGTTCGCAGTCTCCTTTTGGGCTGCAGCGTTACTAAAGGATCGAGTGGGTTCGACCGCAGCGATTTCAACTGTTGCACTAGTTGGCTTAGGTGTTGGTATGGCCGTCGGTCGTTGGTACAGCGGGCGCTTACTGAAGCGCTTTACTCTAGATACTCAATTTTTGATTTCGATTGCTGTGCAATTCATTGGCTTTGTAGTCTTTTGGCTATCGCACATTATGTTTATTAGTGCGATAGCCCTATTTGTAATCGGTCTTGGAGTTTCAATCCAGTTTGCTCTTGCTTCGATTCGCTTAATCTCATTTAGTGATAACCGCCCAGATCTTGCTATAGGTCAAACTTCACTGGCCGCTGGTATAGCAATTGCCGCAGCACCATTCTTGCTAGGCGTGCTAGGCGATAACTTCGGCATATCTCGGGCATATATTATGGTTCCAATATTGATCGCTATCTCATTTGCTATTGTAAAGTTAATTCCCTCGCATCCAGAAAAGGCGCTACTCAATGAGCTATAAAACACGCAGAATTGTGACCTTGGTTGTGCTCTTTGGGCTAATTATTATGATCGGCATCAGCGCGCTTTAATACAGCTGCAACGCTTATATCTTCAGGAACGCTAACTTTATCTCTATATTTAAACCAAATAACTAAAGTTGCAAGTAATGCGATTACTCCACATGCAGCCACCGTTTGTCGGATACCAACTACTTCGGCCATAACTCCAATTAGCGGGGAGCCTACTGGTGTGCCACCCATAAAAATAAGCAAATAAATCCCCATGATGCGGCCTCTAATTGCTGGATCACTATTTACCTGAACAATTGAATTAGCCATAATCATTGTTGTTAGAGCCGAAACTCCGCATACTGGTAGCCACAATGCATACGCCAAATAATTTGGCATGACGGAAAGAATAATTACGGCAGTAGAAAAAACGCCGCCGGAGAGAATTACATAACGGGTTTGTCGAAATCTCTCCAATCGAGCTGAAGCAATTGCACCCGAAAAGGAGCCGATTGCTACAAATGTTCCAAGCAAGCCGTAGGACGCTGGACCCTTATGAAACTCTTTCGTGGCCATTAGCGCATTAAAGATTTGAAAGTTAAGACCAAAAGTTCCAAGGAAAAATACCATGAGCATGACAACGTAAATATCTGGACGCTTTAAGGCATAGCGCAGACCCTCTCGCACATTCGTCATAGTCTTTGGTTTATCTTGATGAAAGAACTCTTTTTCATTGAGGCTTAAAAGCGCCACAATTGCGAAAAGGTATGAGACTCCATTGATAATAAAGGAGGGGCCAGTTCCAAAAGCGGCAATCAGCACTCCTGATACCGCTGGGCCAATTAATCGGCCTGCATTGAAATTAGCAGAATTCAAACTAACGGCATTGGGTAGATCGTTGTGCCCCACAATTTCGGCGGAAAATGCCTGTCGAACTGGTGCATCAATTGCCGTCGAAATCCCTAGAACTGCGGCTAAGGCAAATACATGCCAGAGTTTTACATTGTTGGTGATTACTAATGTGCCCAACGCTAAAGCAGCAAATGCACCCAGTGCATTAGTGGCCACTAGCAATGTACGTTTGTTAAAGCGATCGGCAAATGCCCCGCCATGGAGTGAGAAAAACAGAACTGGCGTGAACTGAATTGCAGTAACGATGCCTAAATAAGTTCCACTATTTGTGAGCTCGAGAACTAGCCAATCTTGGGCAACGCGCTGGGCCCAACTTCCAATATTTGAAATGGTGTTTGCTGGAAAAAGTAGGCGGTAATTACGGTGGCGAAACGAACGCCAATTACCATCTTCTTTCACTGAGATTGGCATTACTCTTCTCTCATGGAATCAAATATCCGCCGAGTTGTAACCCTAGTAGCAATTGGAACAATCTGTTGGTTAGTCGCCGGCATAGTTGCAGTAGCCATGAATGCTGATGCGAAAATCATTTGGACATGCGCATTCGGTGCTTTCTTAGGCGCGGTGGGGATTCGATACTCAATACGCCGCTCAAGGCGCAGTGGCATTTAAGCCTCTAGTTGGGAAGCAATACCGCGCAGAACACGGCCTAAACGCTCAGCCTCAGGACCTGCTGGATGACGACCATGACGAAGGCCATTGCCAACGCGATCTAAAATTTTAATTGTGTCTTCGATCATCGCCGCTAAATCATCAGGATTAACGCGTGCGTTTTCCACTAGCGATGGTGGCGCATCGACGATATGAACCGACATTGCTTGCGGTCCTTTACGGCTATCGGCAACGCTGAATTCAAGTTTGGTGCCAGGTTTAACTGTTGAGATTCCAGCGGGAAGAGATGATGCAGCTAGATAAACATCTTCGCCCTCATCATTTGCAATAAAACCAAAGCCTTTTTCTAATGAAAACCATTTAACGCGGCCTGTAGGCATGGGGTGACTCCTTTAGGTTTGTGCGTACTCGTGTAGCCGCGGGGTGCGGTCAGGGGATTAGTTTAACAGAGGAGCGGTGAAGGTCGCTTCTGAATGCGCCCCGCAACCGTGATCAACAGATACAACACGTGCATCTTCTGGCGATATGGCATTAGCGCAGACGCCAAAAGTTGAGCGCAATGAGCCGGCAATTTGAATAAAGAAGCCGCATGAATGACATGGCTTGGGTGCCGATTCAGCCATGGGAGATTTAGGCCCGCGGTCTCCCTCGTACCATCGCTTAGCAGCTTGATCGCGACCTTCGATAGACATAACGCGCGCGCGGCCAAATCCAAGTTCGATAGCCATCGCGGTATCTAAATCCTCATCGGCGGGAAGTGCTTCTGCGCCTGTTACTAAACGTGTGTCATCAAGTGAGCTTGGGACAATGTCGCCAACACCGACATCACCAGGTTGAATGCGATCGCGATATGGAATCCAATCGGGGGCAATAAGTGCATCGGGCCCTGGAAGAACAACGACATCGCAGATCGTTGGTTGTGCATCTGCATCAACTTTTGCAACTGTTACACACCAACGCCAGCCTTTATATCCTGCAAGCTTTGCTTCAAATAAATATGTAGCGACGCGATCTTCATCATCAAATTCAACGGATACGAAACTTCCAATTTCAGATGCCCCGTGGAGCTCATCGATGATTGCATTACGGGCAAGGTCAGTTGCATCAAATGGATTTTCTCCAGTTGATGGCTTCTCTTTGATTGCTCTCTTGAGGAGCGACTTCTTTGCCATGGCATAAGGATAAAGCAGAACGCCGCCCCCGTGTTAATCGGAGACGGCGTTCTACACTGCTAGGTGAAATTAGCCTTAAAAGTCCATATCTCCGCCACCTTGTGGCATTGGAGCTGGATTCTTTTCTGGCTTATCTGCAATGACTGCCTCAGTTGTGATGAAGAGTGCTGCAATCGACGCCGCATTTTGAAGCGCAGAGCGAGTGACCTTAGCTGGATCGATGATGCCAGCTTTAATCATGTCTACGTACTCTCCAGTTGCAGCATTTAATCCCTGACCTGAAGGTAAGTGACGGACCTTCTCAACTACAACTCCGCCTTCAAGTCCTGCATTAATTGCAATCTGCTTAAGTGGGGCTTCGATTGCGAATTCAACAATCTTTGCACCAGTTGCTTCATCACCAGTCAGTGATAACTTCTTGAATACTGCTGTGCCTGCCTGTAGAAGTGCAACACCGCCACCGGCGACGATTCCCTCTTCTACTGCAGCCTTGGCGTTGCGCACTGCATCTTCAATGCGGTGCTTGCGCTCTTTGAGCTCTACCTCAGTAGCAGCTCCAGCTTTGATAACAGCTACGCCACCGGCAAGCTTGGCAAGGCGCTCTTGCAGCTTCTCGCGATCATAATCTGAATCAGATTTTTCAATCTCTGAACGAATCTGTGCGACGCGGCCCTTAATGAGTGCATCGTCCCCTGCGCCTTCAACGATTGTTGTCTCGTCCTTGCTGATAACAACCTTGCGAGCGCGACCCAATAGTTCAAGACCGGCCTGATCAAGCTTGAGACCAACTTCTTCAGAGATAACTGTTGCACCTGTAAGAATCGCAATATCTTGAAGCATCGCCTTGCGACGATCTCCAAAACCTGGTGCCTTAACAGCTGCTGAGCGGAAAGTTCCGCGAATCTTATTTACTACCAACGTTGCAAGTGCTTCGCCCTCAACATCTTCGGCAATGATTGCAAGTGGCTTACCTGATTGCATGACTTTTTCAAGAACAGGAACCAAGTCCTTGATATTTGTAATCTTTGAGTTAGCGATCAACACGTATGCATCCTCTAAGACAACTTCCATACGATCTTGGTCTGTTACAAAGTATGGAGAGATGTAGCCCTTATCAAAGCGCATTCCTTCAGTGAGCTCTAGCTCTAGACCGAAAGTATTTGACTCTTCAACAGTGATGACGCCCTCTTTGCCAACCTTGTCCATCGCCTCAGCGATCATTTCGCCGATAGTTGCATCTGCTGCAGAAATTGATGCAGTTGCAGCGATCTGCTCTTTGGAATCAACGCTCTTTGCCATAGACAAAAGTTCGGCAACGATTGCATCGACTGCTTTTTCAATTCCGCGCTTGAGTGCCATTGGATTCGATCCGGCGGCAACGTTGCGTAGACCTTCGCGCACAAGAGCCTGAGCTAAAACCGTTGCAGTGGTTGTTCCATCTCCTGCAACATCGTCAGTCTTCTTAGCAACCTCTTTAACTAGCTCGGCGCCAATCTTTTCCCATGGATCTTCTAAATCAATCTCTTTTGCAATTGAAACGCCATCGTTAGTAATTGTTGGGGCGCCCCACTTTTTTTCTAGAACAACGTTACGTCCACGGGGTCCGAGGGTTACTTTGACCGCATCGGCCAAGATATTCATTCCGCGCTCTAGACCGCGACGTGCTTCTTCGTTAAAGGCAATCTGCTTTGCCATGAGTTGTGCTCACTTTCCTTAGATTTAGGTGGGGGCTTTATCACTCGCACCCCGAGAGTGCTAACGCCAAATCTACGGGAGGTATTCCAAGGACGCAAAACGAGCGGGTCTTTAGCGGGTAATACGGGTGCTCATGCGGGCCTCGCGCAGGCGGCGAAGGCGTTTTACCAGCATTGGGGCGGCCATGAGGGCATCATCCCGGTCGATCAGATCATTGAGAAGTTGGTAATAGCGCGGTGCGCTGAGGTCAAAGAGCTCTTTAATCGCCGTCTCTTTAGCTCCGGCGTAACGCCACCAACTGGCCTCAAAATCAAGGATGCGAGACTCTAAATCACTCAAGCCGCTGTGCATCGTTGGCTCTTCTTGTGCGGACATGGGTTAAAGCGTATCGGGGGGACGTACGAAAGTGTGGGATTTAAAGCCTATTTAAAATGATCTCGATATCACTAATTTTTGTCCATGGGTTAACAATCGCAAATCGCAAAATTGGTTGGCCGTGATGTGATGACGGTGGAATAAAACCCACTTGGTCGGCAAGTAATTGATCAGACCAGTTTTGATAATCTTTTGCTAACCAACCTTTACGCGTGAATGCAACGATTGAAAGTTCTGGTTCGCATACAAGTTCTAAATTTGGATGTGCCCTAACTAATTGCGCGGCGGCTTGGGCAATTTCAATTGTGTGCTCCATCGCATCGGTATAGGCATCTGTTCCATGCGCGGCAAGTGAAAACCAAAATGGTAATCCACGTGTTCGGCGAGTCAGTTGAATTGCATAATCAGAGGGTGACCATGCCCCGTCTTTTAAAGTATCTAAGTAAGAGGCGTGTTGTGAATGTACTACGCGCGCAAGTTCTGGTTCGCGATAAATAAGAGCACAAGCGTCATATGGAGCAAACAACCACTTGTGTGGATCAACAATAAATGAATCGGCTTCCTCAACGCCATCAAATTTCGCGCGCACCGATGGTGCACACAAAGCCGCTAAACCATATGCGCCATCTATATGAAACCAGATTCCACGATCGTGAGCTGCGGTAGCAATTCCTTTCAAATCATCGATAATCCCTAAATTAGTCGTACCTGACGTTGCAACGACCGCGAATACACGTGAACTTTTCGATGCATGAAGTTCGTCAATCGCTTTGGCAACGGCGGTTCCCATTAACTTTCCATTTTCTGCAACGGGCACCTTTAATACATCAACATCCATGACATTTGCAGCAGTAACAATTGACGAGTGCGCCTCTTCACTGCACGCGATTACCCAACGCGTCGCCTCTGGGTGCTTCTTTCTCGCCTCTGCGCGAGCAACAACCAATGCTGAAAGATTTCCAACTGTGCCGCCCTGAACAAAAACTCCACCAGCCGACAGTGGCAATCCAGCTAAATCCGATAACCAACGCAGCGCCTGGTTTTCAGCAAAGACAGCGCCAGCACCTTCTTGCCACGATCCACCATAGAGCGCACTTGCACCAACAACTAAATCAAAAAGGTTTGCATACTCACTCGGTGCCGATGGAATAAAGGCCAAGTTACGTGGGTGGTCGGTAGAAATGCATGCCTTAGCTAAAACGCTCGTGAAAACTTCAAGGGCGTGATGTCCACCCAATCCGCGCGCTGTAATCGTGTTACCGACCTCTGAAAATAAATCCTCAGCGGTGCGAGGTCCATCCAGTGGCGGATCATTTTTTAAGCGATCAAGGCTGTACGCCAAAACTTCTTGGGCAAGAGCCTCCACTTCGGCCGTAAATTCATGCACTTTTGGCCGCCTTTTTTATAATATTTCGAAGCATAGTTGGAAAGACAAAGAAGTGAAATGGCGAGATTAGATACCAGTAGAGCTGTCCGCCGAGACCTCGGGGATTAAAGGTT
>CAXNCU010000005.1:0-26535 GCA_964200985.1 Candidatus Planktophila sp. | reverse complement strand
TAATTCTGCGGTGAAGCCACTTTTCTCCTCCTTGTGAACCATAAACCTCAACTTGAGCCTTATAATTCAATGTTTTTTCTATGGGGAGACCGTAAAGTGCGCGCAGTGCTTAAGCAAACACCGACTCGATATATTTTTCTACGTGTCGAAATAACTACTTAACGATTGGGGCATGGGGAGCCGTGAGATCTAATCTACGTATTTTTGAATTCTCTGGCTGAGCCAGTAAAGCCCTATAAACCTTAGCTTTTAGGACGTTCTCCTCGTTTTGTCCCCAGATAACTTCAAGTGATTTTTTGCCATCAATAATCTCTAATACATATGATTCGCCGCCGCGTACTTTAATGAATCTCACAATGTCGGCAATCTCTCGTGGCAGTTCTATAAAGAATGCCGATGCTGCAACCGCCGACTCGATTGTGGCTGCCTGAATACGTGGAAGGTTATCTACATTATCGGTCGGTACAGGAAAACTCACGCCCTCGGCATCTATTGCACGATTGTTATATATAGCCACTGGAACTCGTTCGATGAGAGTGATAGTAACTTTTCCACTTATCCAATTTCTGGAAACTTGCGCACTCTTAATCCATGAAAGTCTTTCAAATTCGGCTGCAACTGCGCGAGGCTCAATTCGGGCTAATTTTTCACCAATTGTGATTGACGATGACATTGTGGCATTCGTTCCTTGTATCTGGATGGAGCTAACTGTAAAAAACGTTGACCAGCCCAAAACATACGCTGTAGTTGCAAATATCAAGATGGCGATTACAAGAAAAAGTCTGCGTGTCTTCATTTAGCCAAAACGTCTAATCAAGCCATCAACAACGATGGGTGCTAGCGAACTTACATCTCCTGCGCCAAGAGTGATGATTACATCACCGGGCTCTGCTCGCTCTATGACACTGTCTGTGACTTCAATAAAATTCGGAATGTACTCACCATTACTCATCAAATCCGTAATCATTTTTGCTGTTACTCCCGGAATTGGTTTTTCACTTGCCGCATAGATTTCAAGAACTATTGCACGATCGGCAAGGGCCAGTGATTGGGCAAAGCCGGCGGCAAAGGCTTGCGTGCGCGAATATCTGTGGGGTTGGAAGATAACGATTAGTCGTCCATCTCCGGCATATCTGCGTGCAGCTCGGAGCGTCACATCGATTTCTGTTGGGTGATGGCCATAATCATCTATAACTCGTACACCGTGGACCGTTCCCTTGACTTCAAAACGCCGTCCAGTACCTCGGAAAACAGCTAGACCTTGAAGCAGATCTGCTGCATTGAATCCAAGTTCCAGTCCAGTAGCTAACACGGCTGCGGCATTAAGTAAGTTGTGGTGCCCTGGTACCTGTAACTCAATAAAACCAATGCTCTTGCCATGCCAAATTGCACGTGCATGTGAACCCATCGCTAAAAGTTCGATGGAATCTAAAGTTAATGTGCTTCCTTCACGGACTCCATAAGAGATGCGAGTCAAGCCAGTCATCAGTTCAGCTAGTTTTAGCGCTCCCCTGTCATCTGCACAGTATGTGAGAAATCCTTTTGGATTTATAGTTGTAGCGAATGCTTTAAATGCATTTTCTACCGCTTCAGGTGTCGCAAAAAAATCCACATGGTCATGTTCTACATTTGTAACAATGGCGGCAAACGGGTGATATTCAATGAAAGAGCCATCAGATTCATCTGCCTCTGCAACAAAGATTTCGCCAGTTCCTCGATGGGCATTTGAGCCAGAAGCGGTTATGGTGCCGCCGATTGCAAATGAGGGATCTGCGCCACATGCTTGCAACGCAACGGCCAACATGGATGAAGTCGTGGTCTTTCCATGTGTACCTGCAACTGCAATACTAGTTGAGTCTGACATCAGAATTGAAAGCGCAGCTGCACGAGTCAGGATATTGATACCTAGTTCACGTGCTCGAATGATTTCAGAATTATTTGATGAAATTGCCGTTGAGTAAACAACAAGATCTGCTCCATCAACATTATCGGCTGAATGAGAAGTGGCAATTGTTGCACCAAGTGCGACTAATGCCTTAACAACTGAAGAGTCTTTTGCATCAGAACCAGTGACATGAATTGAGTGCGAGAGAGCGATACGGGCTAAACCGCTCATCCCCGCTCCACCGATTCCAATAAAATGAACTCGCTTTCCGCTAAGAGTTTTCAATGCTGGTCTCATCGCTTAGCCATAGCAAACTCACCGAGGGCAACGATTTTCTCGGCTGCGAAAAGATCCAGATCGGAACCATCGATAGGTGCCGCAGCAGAGCGCGCTAAAAGTGCATCTATGTGAGTAGTTAAATATTCGGACGTGAACTGGGATTGTTCTAAAATTTCCGCGCGTCCGGATTCAACAAGGGAGCGAGCGTTAAAGTACTGCTCGCCATTTCCAACCGGCAGTGGCACAAAGAGAGCGTAACGACCAAGGGCACGAAATTCACTACAAGTAACGGCGCCACTTCTAGCAATAATCACATCACTAGCCAGATAAGCATCTGCCATTGAGTCGATGTAGGCAACTGGATGATAAGCACCTTGCGCTCTGGGAAGTGGATTAGCTCGTCCCACAGAGTGCATAATTGAAATTCCTCGTGATAAAAGGGGCTTTAGTGCAAGCTCTAACTGGGCATTAATTGCAACCGATCCCTGCGATCCACCCATGACTAAGAGTAAAGGCGAGTCTTTATCAAAACCCAAACGTTGCTTTGCAGATATGCGAGCGGCCTTAAAATCATTACGTGCAGCAACAAAGCCTTCGGCTACATCGCGCCGTAATGGCAAACCCGTAATGAGAGCATCTTTAAATTCACGAGAGTGAACAGGAATTGCCACGGCCAAATGGGGTGTCATTAAAGCTCCGATGCGATTTGCCCACCCTGGTTTTGCATTTGCCTCGTGAATGAGGGTTGGGATTCCCGCGAGCCGCGCAGCCACATATGCAGGAGCACTCACATACCCACCAAAGCCAATTAATAGATCTGTATCACGCAGAATTATTTGCGATGCCTTCACGGCCCTTACCAAATCAATTGGTGCGCGTAGCCACGACCAATGCGGCTTACGTGCAATGGAAACTTTTGGAATATGCGCTAACGTAAATCCAGCTCTTGGAATAATTGTGTTCTCAAGTCCGTTTTTTGTACCGATAAAAGTAATGACGTCTTCTGGATGCGCCTCTCTCCATTGACGAGCTACGGCAAGTGCCGGCTCTATGTGTCCGGCTGTTCCGCCGCCAGCAAAAACTATCGAAGCCATGTGTGCTCACTCTTTCTTAACTCTTGAAAGATTGCTGGATCACGGCGCGCGGCACCTATTACAAAGCCGATTCCCATATATGTCGCGATCAAGGCAGAGCCACCATAAGAGACCAGTGGCAATGTAACTCCCACTACTGGCAACACACTGAGGGTAGAACCAATATTGAGAATTGTTTGAATCGCCAGCCAACATCCAATCCCGGAGCAAACATAGCGAACCATAGGATCCTTAGCTCGGAGAGCGATTTTAAAGATAGAAAACAAGAGAATGCTTAGCAGTGCAATTGTTGAAACTGTTCCAAATAAGCCAAGTTCTTCACCTATAACCGAGAAAATAAAATCAGTATGAGCCTCAGCCAAGTTGCCCCACTTTTGGCGGCTCGCTCCAAGACCAACTCCGAACAATCCCCCGCTGGCTAGGCCCAACAGACTGTGTGCTGGTTGCCAGCCAGTATTCTTATATTGTCCATCTGCGAATGGATTTAGAAGTACGACAAAGCGCTGCATGCGATAAGGCGCTGTAACAACGAGTGCGGCGATTCCAGCAAATCCAAATGTAACTAAGCCGGCAAATATTCCTAAACGAACCCCTGAAACCCATAACAGACCCGCCAATATGAAAGCAAAGACCGAGGCTGTTCCTAAGTCCTTACCCATCAGAACAAGCAGTATGCACACTGCAAATGCGGGTGCTATTAGGGTAATTACATTTGTTTGAACGGAGCCAGCTCGCTCTCTTTTAGCTAAAATAAAACCAGCCCAGAGAATCATTAAAAACTTTGCAATTTCACTAGGCTGAACATCAACAAAACCAAGGCTGATCCAGTTGTGATTTCCGTTGACACTTTTGCCAATAACTTGCACTACTGCGAGCATCACAACTGAAAAAACTACTCCAACACGAGCAATAAGTTTCCAACGCGCCAATGAAAACCTAGATAATACCCAGGCCATAGGTATGGAGAATACGAGAAAGATTATTTGTCGCAAAACAATTGCATACGTTGATCCCTTTGATTCAAGAGAGTGAATCGAAGAGGAAGAAAAGACCATAATCACGCCAAGAATACTCAAGCTTAATGTGCTTCCTATAAGCATGTAATAGAGATTGATGGGCTTTGAAAAGAAATTTACCCGATCTTTACTATTCATGGGCCACCAAATTTCTGACTGCAGCCGTAAATCGATCTCCCCTGTCGGCATATGAAATGAACTGATCCATCGAAGCACAAGCCGGAGCCATTAATACTGTATCTCCGGATGCTGCCAGCTCTTGTGCGGCTACAACCACTTTCTCCATTAACTCGTTGGAAACCTCACCCTTAGCAGATTTGGTATCTATTTTTATTAGTGGAGTTCTGGGAGCAAAACGCTTGAAGGCTGCTTCAATTAAATCACGATCCTCGCCGATGAGAATCACGGCTTTGATTCGATCTTTTGTTCGTTCAACCAATGCGTTCATATCGGCACCTTTAGCCAGACCGCCAGCGATCCAAATCACCGATAAATGCGAGAGAATCGAAGCCTGCGCCGCATGAGGATTTGTTGCCTTCGAATCATTAATCCAAGAAATCCCACCATCGCTATGAATTAGCTCAATGCGATGGCGCCCAGGGTGAAAATCTATTAGCGCGTTTTGAATATCTGTGTATGAGACACCAACGCTTCTGGCAAGTCCGGCTGCAGCTAGAGCATTTGAAACGCTGTGCGGAAGCGTGGGTTGGATATCGGTTATTTCGGCGATCATCGACGCCTCTTGGGGATCGCTGACGAAAGCCCGATCGATTAATAGATTCTCAACGATTCCGAGCTCTCCAGGTCCTGGAGTGTTAAGTGAGAAAAATATCTTGCGCCCATCCCAAGCATTAACTCCCTGAAGAATTGCATCATCTTCTCCATTAATGATTGCAATTTCAGTGTGATCTAGTAGCGATAATTTCGTCTGGCAATAGACATCAAAGCTGCCATGCCAATCCAAGTGATCGTCTGCGATATTAAGGATGGCTACGCTGACAAAACGCGCCTGACGTAGCCAATGAAGTTGAAAAGAGGAGAGTTCTAGGATCAGATAATCAAAACCTTCTTTATGACTTACGGCATCTATAACCGTGTCGCCGACATTTCCGCACGCAACTGCTTTCAAGCCAGCGCGCTGGAGTATTGCGGCAGTCATTTCAACTGTAGTGGTCTTTCCATTTGTGCCAGTTAGTGCCAACCATTTTTGATGTGGAGCGATTTCCTGAGCCAGGTTCCAGGCGATATCGATCTCATTCAATATCTCTATACCCGCGCCTCTCGCATCACGCAACAAAGGATGGTTCTCTTTCCATCCAGGTGATACAACAACTGCAGAGAAATTTTCAACAACTACAGCCTCTGGTCTAAGAACTGGAAATTTACTAACGAGCTTTGAATTCTCATCTGCAATGACAACTGTTGCCCCGCGCGAACTAAGAAATGATGCAATCGAAGTGCCAGTAACGCCACCTCCTGCAATAAGTATTTTCTGGCCGTGAAAGTTAAGAGACATCGACGTTACTTGACTACCCACTGGGCATAAAACAGACCTAGGCCAAGGGCAACCGAGAGTCCAGCAATAATCCAGAAGCGAATCACGATAGTAACTTCGCCCCAACCCAGAAGTTCGAAGTGATGCTGAAGCGGTGCCATCTTAAACACACGCTTACCGCCACTTATTTTAAAGTACAGGGTTTGGATGACAACTGACATCGTAATGATTACGAAAAGTCCGCCAAGGGGAATCAGTAAAAGTTCAACACGCAAGGTTGCCGCTAGTCCAGCAAGTGCTCCCCCAAGTGCAAGAGAGCCAGTGTCTCCCATGAAAATCCTTGCCGGCGAGGCATTCCACCAGAGAAAACCAGTACACGAACCGGCAAATGCGGCGGCCAGAACCGCTAAATCCAGAGGATCTCTTACTTGATAACAACCAATTCCAGAGTTGATTGCACAGCCTTGGCCAAACTCCCACACACCAATCAAAATGAACGAGAGAAAAACCATCACAGATGCACCAGTTGCAAGCCCATCGAGACCATCGGCAAGATTTACGCCATTGCTAGCAGACATCACCATGAGTACCACCCATGCAATTGCGATTACCGGCCCCAGATAGATGGCAGTTTCGCGAACTCCAGAAAGATAGGTAGAGATAGGAGTTAAGGATGAGGAATCGGCAAATCTAATTCCCAGCACTCCGAAGATGGTGGCCGCGGTTGCTTGACCAAAAAGTTTTTGTTTTCCAGTCAGTCCCAAAGATTTTTGGCGCGAAACCTTTAACCAATCATCGATAAAACCCAGAGTACCAAGTGCCAGTACTAAACCGAGAACTAGGATGGCCGAAACCGTCAATGCGTTCTGAGTTAATATATGGGCGGTTAAGTAGCCGACAAGGGCGGCTGCGATAAGGATTACACCACCCATAGTCGGGGTTCCGCGTTTTATGTGATGGCTGCTCGGACCGTCATCTCGAATAATCTGTCCATATCCACGATTTGCAAGAATCTTTATGAGTCCTCGAGTACCAAAAAGCGAAAAAATAAGCGCAATAGCGCCAGCTATTAAAATCTGTCTCATTTGTTTTCGTCATCTCTACTCAACCAACGCGCTTGAATTTCATCTGCAAGTAATTCAAATCTCTCTGCACGCGAAGCTTTCACAAGTACAACATCGCCAGGTGCGAAATATGAAACGAATGTGGCGGCATCTGCAATCGAGGCAACGTGGTGGTACTGCATAGCGCCGACTCCAGATCCGTACTCAGGTGCATTGACGACTACCAAGTGATCAACTCCGATTTCAGAGGCAAGGTTGCCAATATCTGCACTTGCCGTGGCTCCTGACTCGCCGAGTTCATGCATTTTTCCTACAAAAGCCCAGGATTGGCCCCCTCGCTCTTGTGCAAAAAGGGCAAGACTATGAAGAGCCGCGCTCATGGAAGCTGGATTTGCATTGTATGAATCGTTAATAATGAGTAACTCTTCGACCTCATTGAGCTCCATACGCCACTTACTTGCGATTGTTGCCGTTGAAAGGGAGCTGGCTATGAGTTCTATTGGCAACGCTAGAGCAGTTCCAACAGCGGCTACGGCAAGAGCATTTGAAACTTGATGAGCCCCCACTAAACGCAGACCAACGGCATCGCGGCCAGCACGTGTAACTAAATCAAAATGGGCGCGTCCCTCGCGAATTTCAATATCGGCAGCCCGAACATCTACATCACTTCTTTCTCCAAATGTAAGCACTGTTCCACTATGTAACTTGGCCATTGCTGGGGTGAATTCGTCATAAGTTCCAAGGATTGCAATACCATTTTCGCCAAGAGCAGTAATCAGTTCACTTTTGGTTTCGGCGATAACTTGCTGCGAACCGAACTCACCTAAATGAGCGGTACCTACTGATAGCACGACACCAATAGTTGGTTTTGCTATTTCACATAATCGTGCGATGTCCCCTCTATGTCGTGCGCCCATTTCAAGAATGCAGAATCGGGTTCGCTCGTCACACTCAAGAAGTGTCAGAGGAAGTCCCAAATCATTATTAAAAGAGCCAGCGGGCGCTACGGTTGGACCGACTGCAGCCAACATATGTGCAAGCAGATCTTTCGTGCTTGTCTTGCCTTGTGAGCCAGTTATTCCTATAACTGTTAGGTTGCTCAAACGTGAACGAATAAAAGTTGCCACAGTTGAGAGCGCTGCAATTACATCTTTTACAACTATGCATGGCCCGTCGATGGTGTGAGTAGTTAAAGAGAAAACCGAACCTAATCTATAGGCCTCTGCTACGAAATCATGGCCATCATGAACCTCGCCCTTGAGAGCTAGAAAGAAAGTACCGGGAGTAGCTAAGCGAGAATCAAATACTGGAGCTTTAAATATAAGCAAGTCAGGATCGCAATGAAGCTCTCCCCCAACAAGTAGGGCGATTTCACCTGCGGTTAATGTAATCACTTCTTATTCTCTATCGCTCGAGCAAGTTCGATTCGATCATCAAATGGGTGAACCTCACCAGAAATCTCTTGACCCTTTTCATGTCCCTTACCTAAGACAATGACCAAGTCACCCTCTTTTGCATAATTAACTGCAGCTCTGATCGCTTGTGCACGGTCGAGAATCACTTCATTGGGCGCTTGGACATCTATATCTAAAACCATTTGCACCAGAATATCCTCTGGTTTTTCATTTCGCGGATTATCGCTCGTATAAATGGCAATATCGGCCCCATCTCGAAGCGCCCTCCCCATGAGTGAGCGTTTGGAGGAATCTCTATCGCCACCACATCCCAATACCGCAATGACGCTACCGCCGGAAATCTCATGTGCCGTCTCTAAAACTCGCGCAACGGCATCAGGTGAGTGGGCATAGTCAACAAGGGCGGTGAAGTTCTGCCCAAGCCGAACGGCCTCCAGGCGACCTGGCGCGCCAGTTAGCGCAGGCATTATCGCTGCGATATCTATTGAGTCGACTCCACTCTCCGTGGCGATTGCAATCGCCATCAAAAGATTGTCGTAGTTAAATCCACCATGCAAAATAGTTTTTCCTTCAATCAGAATTCCACCGCTTCCACGAATAGCAACTGATGCACCGATGTAATCGCGAGTAATTGACACAAAGTGCCAGTCCGCTTTGGTATTTGTGCGAGATAATGTAATAACTGGAAGCTCGGTCATCTCGGCCAGGCGTGCGCCAAATGCATCATCGATATTTATGACTGCCAGATCAGCATATTCAAATGTGAATAATTTTGACTTAGCTAGAAAGTATTCCTCCATCGATTTATGGAAATCCAGGTGATCTTGAGAAAGATTCGTAAATCCAACAACTGCAAAGTGGCTCCCACGAATTCGTTCTAAAGTAATTGCGTGACTTGAAACCTCCATTACTAAGTTGCGTATGTGTCGCTCTCGCATGGTTGCAGAAAGAGCCTGCAGATCCGAGCTCTCTGGAGTTGTTCGCTTACTGCTGAGCACATCAGCGCCAATACGTGTTTCAACTGTCCCTATGAGTCCACTCTCGCGCCCTGCCGCTTCCATAATCTGGTGCAATATCGTTGTAACTGTTGTCTTTCCATTGGTTCCGGTAACGCCAACGCTGTATAAATCGCGCATTGGCTCAGAGTAAAACCAGGCACTTACTATTCCGGCAGCACGTCGGGGGTTATCTACAATTAGGACGGGAGCTCCTTTAATCATCGCAGCGCCGGCTAAATCGGTTAAGACGGCGACCGCCCCTTTTAGGATTGCATCATTTACAAAAGTAGCTCCATGAAATTTCTCACCGGGTAGAGCGATAAATAGATCGCCCGCGATCACTTCGTTGCTTGACTGGGATATCCCGGTAACTTCAATTCCATCAATTTGCTGCTCGCATGAGGCACCTACCACTGCTGAAATAGCAGCGAGTTTCTTCTTTGGACTAGCTATTGGTCTTTGCATCTGCCGCCCTCTTTGTCAACAGCTGTTTTTCATTAAGTGCAACAGGAATGATTACTGTGCCAGTCGGTGCTATGTGGCGGCTCTGCAAAACAAATGACATTACTTTCTTAAATACTGGACCACCTAAGGCGCCTCCCCAGTGCATGCCCTTTGGATCTTGGATAGTCACACTAATGACATATGCGGGTTTATCGGCTGGTGCAAAGCCAATGAAGGATGCGGTGTAGCCGCGGTAGCAACCACAAGTGTCATCAATGCGCATCGCTGTTCCAGTTTTACCAGCAACTCGATAACCGGCAATTGCTGCTGTAGGCGCCGTGCCTGATGCAGATACAACGCTCTCCATCATAATGCGCATGGCTTGAGCTGTTTGAACGCTAACAACGCGCTCACTAGTTCGACCTGCCGCTGGCGTGAAATTTCCACTTGAATCACTTGTTCCGGCGATAACCGTTGGCGATACGCGTACGCCATTATTTGCAATTGTTGCAAAAATACTAGTTGCCTGCATCGCTGTGAGTGAATATCCCTGACCAAAAGCTACCGTCGGTGCGGTTGTGCCCGACCAATCTGCAACCTTTGGCAAGATGCCTCGTGATTCACCAGGTAGACCCGAACCAGTTTTACTGCCAACACCAAACTTTAAGAGATAGTCATACAAAACATCGTGGGACAAAAGCTCTCCAATTTTAATGGCACCAGTATTACTTGACACCGCTAAAACTCCTGAAGTGGTCAAGCGCTCTGTTGGATGTCTTTCATGGTCATGAAATGTTTTATTTGAGCGTTTAAGGGCATATGGAATTGTAAAAACAGTTTCAGGTGTAATTTTTTTCTCTTCGATTGCTGCGGCAATTGTCATTACTTTTCCTGTCGAGCCTGGTTCATAAACATCTTGCACCGATGGGTTGCGCATTGCAACAAGAGAGACTTTTGACGTGTGGTTTGGGTCGAAAGTTGGTGCAGTTGCATGGGCTAAAATTTCACCCGTCTTGGGGTCCATCACTATTACGGTTCCGCTAATTGCACGAGATGATTTGACGGCATCTGAAATCGCCTTCGATGCCACCCACTGAATATCTCGATCAATAGTTAGCCGAACACTCGTTCCAACTTGAGCCGGAATAATCTCTGACTGTGAGCCTGGGATTTCAGCACCATAACCATTTGCATATGAATATTTACCGTCCACGCCAGCAATTGATGAATTCATGCTCGATTCAAGACCTGTGGCGCCTTTACCATCGCGATTGACGAAGCCAATCAGGGATGCGATGAGCGAGCCCGATGGATACTCACGTATGTAGCCGCGTTCTGGAAAGAAACCAATGATGCGATCTGGGCTCATTCCTGGAAACTGTGCGTTGAATGTCGCGAGTGCGGCGCTGAGTTTTTGCCACGTAGCGGGTTTAGCATTTTGGTAGACCATGTTCCACTTACGTTTTCCGCTAATGCTCGCAGTAACTTCTGAAACAGTTAATCCTAAAATTGGAGCGACAAAGTTTGCAACTCGTGCTGGATTTGTTATTTGAGTTTGATCGACAACGATGCTGGTGGCGGCCACGCTTCGGGCAAAAGCAACGCCATTGACATCGGTAATTGCACCTCGTGCAGCGGGTAAAGTACGCGTATTTTCCATCTCATTGACGGCGCGCAAGCGATAGTCACTTGCCTGTACCGCTTGAACTTGAATTAACCGTACGGTAAAAAGCAGCATTGCAACTGCAATCACAAGAACTAAAAATCTAATTCGATTATGAGCAAGTGTAAAATTACCCATTGCCGAGGCCACCTTGGTTTGCAGATGGCAGATCTAGATTCAAGAAGGTAGGTGTCTCCGATGGCTTCATCCCCAAAGCAACGGCTGCACGTGAAAGTGATTCTGGCGATGACTTCTGATCAATTGAACGAGCGATTGCTTCGCGTTGATCGCTAACCATCTTAGCCTCGAGTTTTAAATGTGTTAATTGAAAAGCATCCTGAGCAAGCAGAGTATTTATTACGAGTAAGAATAGAAGTCCGGCAATTCCGACGGCCGAGACAAAGATTGCAAAAAATTTACGGTCAGCCTGTTTTCCAGCAGATAAATCTGGAACAAGTTTGAGTGCTACTTGTGCGGATTTCTCAGCCAAGATCTCCTTCGAACGAGTAATTGCTGGTGCAAATGCTGTCATCGCCATTACGCAGCCGTCCTCTCGATTGCGCGAAGTCGAACTGAAGCCGAGCGAGGATTCTCTTCGAGTTCTTGCGCCTCTGGGGTCTGACTTCCTTTAATCACTAGCGAGAACTTGGCAGCTAATTCTGGAAGCTCGAACGGTAGATCTCGAGGAGTCCCAGATGTTGTCGATGCGACAAAGAGCTCCTTAACAATTCGATCCTCAAGAGATTGAAACGACATGACGACTAAACGCCCTCCCACGCTAAGTAGTTTGAGTGCAGATGGAAGCGCTCTTGTGATTGCGCCAAGTTCGTCATTAGTCTCGATGCGAAGGGCTTGAAATGTGCGCTTGGTGGGATTGCCACCAGTTCGTCTGGTAGCTGCGGGGATTGCATTTTTAACCAATGTTGCTAATTGAGCTGTCGAGTTAAGAGGTGCGATGTTTCGAGCTTTGACGATGGCTTCGACAACTCGAGTCGCAAACTTTTCTTCTCCGTAAGTGCGCAAAATACGTACCAACTGACCTGGTTCATAAGTGTTAACAATTTCTGCAGCTGTTAAAGATTGCGCGCGATCCATGCGCATATCTAAGGGAGCATCATGAGAGTATGAGAAACCTCGGTTAGCTTCATCAAGTTGCATTGAAGAGACACCTAAATCAAAAAGAGCACCGGTTATATGCGTGTATCCAAATGACTCGACAACATCTGCGATTGAATCAAAGGTGGCGTGCTTAGTAAGTAGTCGATCTGCGAAAGGAGCTAGCCTGGCCGATGCACTTGCAAGAGCTTCGGAATCGCGGTCGATACCAATTACTTTTAATGTTGGAAATTTTCGAAGTAAAGCCTCAGTATGCCCACCTAGTCCAAGTGTGGCATCCACAATAATTGGATTCTCACTTGCGTTAATCGCAGGTGCAAGGAGATCAATGCATCGATCAAGCATTACAGATACATGTGCACTTCTATCAATCATCACTCCCCCTTTACTTGTAATTAAGTTGCTATCGGTTTTTCGTATTACGACTCTTATCTCTGGTCACCGCCGGCCGACGGATCTATTTAGTAGCGGCGCCGGGGAAGGGGCGCCGATACGTTCGAAGGGTCGGCGGTGGCCACAGATAAGAGTTAGTTAGAACAGTCCTGGAAAGACCTCCTCAGAAACATCGGCGAAGCTCTTCTCGCGATCGGCTAAATATTCATTCCATGAATTCGCATCCCAAATTTCAACTCGAGTGTTTGCTCCAATGACAACGCAATCTTTTTCAAGTCCTGCATATGTACGAAGACTTTGAGGAATAGTTATGCGACCTTGACGATCAGGAATCTCATCGTGTGCACCTGCAAACATCACTCGACTGTAATCACGAGCTGATTTCGCAGTGACTGGCGCTTGTTTTAGCGTTTGCGTAATAATTTCAAATTCACTTGAAGGAAAAACATAAAGACAGCGCTCTTGTCCTTTAGTAATGACGAGTCCTGATGCCAACTCATCGCGAAATTTTGCGGGGAGAATGAGTCGGCCCTTTTCATCAAGGCGCGGTTCGTGGGTACCTAAAAACATCCGTACCCCTTCCCCAAGGTTCTTCGGCCGAATGACGCATCGGCTTAGTTCCCCACTTTACTCCATTTCCCTCCTTTTTGCACCACTTTTTGCCACTTTTCCCCCTTTCTCGCCCACTAGCTCCCACTTTGCGGCATAAAAAAAGGCCCCCTGATGGAGGCCTTACCTGCGCTTTTCTACTAAAAACTACTGATTATTACGCTCATCCCAGCGCTGCTCTAAGCGAGAGCCAAAGGCTTTACTCTTGCGAGCGCCCTTTGCGCGCGGTGCTTTACCTGAGAGCGATGAGAGAAGTGCGATAACCCCCACCAGGGCGAATAGAAAGCCTAGAACTCCAACCGGCGTTACCTTGGCGACGAGGCCGCCAAAGAGCGTTGCGATGCCCAAAAGAATCAGGCCAAGTCCGAGCAAAGTTCCTCTTCGGCGAAACGGCTTAGCCCCTCCAGAAAGAGCTGAAAATAGGCGTGGATCCTCGGTTAAAAGGGCGGCCTCCATCTCTTGGAGCATTCGCTTCTCATGATCGGATAGGGGCATAGGGCAATAATAGAGAATTTTTTCTCTGGGTGCTACTTATTCTTCGCTCTCCTGGCTGGGCCTAATTAAGCGGGCAGGGCGCACACTTCCTGCGCCAAAACGGGCCCTGGCACGGTCTATCGCGCCATCGGCCTGTCGCCAGCCGCTCTCACGGGCACCCAGAACCATCTGCTCAGGGGCTCCTCCGCTCAAATTCTCCAGTGATACCCCAACCAAGCGGAGGCGGGCTCGATCTATACGCAAGGCTTCATAAAGCCCTTTGACTACTTCATATATCTCATGCGTTCCATCGATGGGAAGGGGCAGTGTTTTAGATCTATTAATCGTAGAGAAATCGGCGAAGCGCACCTTGATTGAAACCGTCTTTGCAAATAAATCTTTATCCCGAAGCCTTGCCGATGAGCGCTCTGTTAATCGTAAGAACTCGGTCAGAATCTGCGCAGGATCATCTAAATCTTGAGGAAAAGTTTCGGCCGCGCTAATACTCTTTTCGGCATCATGTGGCGTTACATCGCGATAGTCGCGGCCCCATGCAAGTTCGTATAGCGATTCACCGCTTGCTTGACCAAGTGCACGTATTAAAGTTGCGCGAGGCAGATTCGCAATATCCTCAATAGTGCGAAGGCCAAGGCGCTCCAATGTCTCTGCCGTCTTTGGCCCGACTCCCCACATCGCTTGTATCGGTAATGGATGCAAAAAAGTTAGTATCCGATCAGAAGTTATCTCTAGCATTCCATTTGGTTTGCAATGTTGCGATGCAAGTTTTGCAATGAACTTCGATGGCGCAATTCCGACTGAACATGTGATTCCCTCTTGTGACTCTACCTTTGCGCGAATAGCCATGGCGATTTCGCGAGGTGAACCCAGTAATCGTTGTACGCCACTTACATCTAAGAAGGCCTCGTCGACTGAAACGGGTTCGACCCACGGTGTAAAACTGTCAAAGATCTCCATCACGTGTGATGAGACCTCTTGGTAGCGCGCCATATCAACGGGTAAAAAAATCGCATGCGGTGCTAATCGGCGAGCCCGGCTCACTGGCATAGCTGAATGAATGCCAAATTTACGTGCTTCATAATTTGCCGCCGAAACAACCCCGCGCGCTCCCATTCCAATTACTATCGCTTTACCCTTTAATTCGGGGTTATCGCGTTCGGCAACGGAGGCAAAGAATGCATCCATATCAACGTGAAGAATCGAGGCCGAACTCATATTGCCAGCGTACTTTCTTTAGTGCGCCATGTTTCATATGCCGCGCGCAAATCCCACGCACCTGTGCCGTTAATTGAGATGCCCCGTGCCCCCGTACGACGGGTAACGCCCCGAACCAGTAACAGGGATGATGAATACAGCGTGCTAGCAAAGTCAGCCTGCGCGTCGGTAAAAAATGCCGAGTCGCTACAGCCATAGCCATCATCGAGGGTTAAAAAGATAACTCGCTTGCCTGAGCGCACGGGCGGGGTCTGCATCGCAACTTTTATGCCAGCTACAAGAACGCTGGATCGCGAACGCGTATCCAGCAACTGTGATGATCGAACCGCGCCGATAGCGTTAAGAAAATCGCTATAGAACTCGATCAAATGATGTGACATATCGATGCCTAAACGTTCGACTTCGTGGCGCACGCTTTCGGCAGGGCTCATATCGGGTAGGCCGCTACTAATGAGTGCGGGTGGGGCAAAAGCTAAGTTCATCTGCGCACCAGAGATAGTTTTGTTCGGTGCGCGCTCTAAATCAGATAAATGCAACAAAAGATCTCGGCGATTAACATCACGATGCAGCCGATCAAAGCCGCCGGTAAGGATTGCACTCTCAGTAACAGGTCTGCTGCTACCAGAGCGATGGACGAAGTCAGATAGATCCGTATAAGGGCGACCGGCAATAATCGATGCAACTTCACCATCGCTGATCTTTGAAATAGTAGAAAGCGCGATACGAATCGATCGCCCTCCATCCTCAACGCGGTAGAGAGAATCTGATTCATTAACATCTAGCGGTGCGATAGCAATCGACATCTGACGCGCCTCATCGACGATTAAACGTTTGGGGTACATGCCCGGCTCATGCGTGAGAACCCCAGCTAAAAAAGCTGCAGGGTAATGTGTTTTAAGCCAGGCCGATTGATATGTTGGCATGGCAAAGGCAGCGGCGTGGGCCTTGCAAAAACCAAAGGATGCAAAGGCGCGCAGCAGATCCCAAATCTGATTGATGATGGGCAGTTCATATCCACGTGATGTTGCAGCGGGAAAAAACCAGTCACAGACCTCTTGTGCACCGCTCTTGTCCCCCAATGCGCGACGTTTTTCATCGGCACTGGCCAGCGATGCACCCGTCATCGTTGCAATGATCTGAATTACCTGTTCATGAAAGACAACGACGCCCTCTGTATCTCGCAGAATTTCATAGAGATCGGGGTGAATAATCTGCGCTGGGCTCCACCCATGACGCGCCTTCAAAAATGGCGTAATCATGTCGCCTTTGACTGGGCCCGGGCGAAAGAGTGAGATATCGATGATCAAATCGGTAAATGTTTTGGGTTCGAGTTTGCCAACTAGTTCGCGCTGGCCCGGACTTTCTACTTGAAAGATTCCGAGGGTGCGCGTTGATTGAATCAACTCATACGTGCGTGCATCATCTAGCGGCACTGAATCAATATCAATCTTTACTTCCTGTGCCCGTTCGATTTCAGTAAGTGCATATGAGATCGCCGACTGCATGCGCACACCCAGTACATCGAGTTTCAATAAGCCAATAGCTTCGACATCATCTTTATCAAAGACGACCATTGGATAACCACTGGCGTTAGCAACAAGAGGCGCGCGATCTAATAAGCCGCCATCGGATAGAACTATCGCGCATGGATGCATCGCTAAATGTCTCGGTAGCCCATCAAGGCGTTCGGCAAGGGCGATCGTCATCGCAGTAAGTGGAGCTTTGACATTGAGCGATTTGAGCTCGGGTAGGTTTTCAAGTGCACTAGATATATTGCGCGCACGTACATGTGGCATTGACTTTGCCAACATATCAATCTCCATCGCAGGTAGACCAAGGGCGGCACCGGCATCACGAATGGCATGCCTGGCACGGTATGTATCGACCATTGCAACGGTTGCACAGCGTGATTGATTATTAGGCGTGTCCCAGTTCGTATCGCCATAGCGTTTAAAGACCATGTCATATATTTCAAGGCGCCGGTGGGATTCAACATCGATATCGATATCAGGCAGAGCTCTACGAAGCGGTGAACAAAAGCGCTCCATTAATAGTCCGTGCGCCATGGGTTCAACGCCTGAGATTCCAAGCAAGTGACAGATAAGTGAGCCCGCACCACTACCGCGTGCAGCCACACGGATTCCGGCGCCTCGTGCCATATCGCAGATATCGGCAACGGTTAAAAAATAAGATTCAAAACCCAGTGTTGCAACCGTTGATAGTTCATCATCTAAACGTGCGCGCGCTTTTTTAATCGCGCCACTGTCGCTATAGCGCCAGTTGATTCCGGCCTCACTGCGGGTGCGTAATAACATGCGCATTTCATGTGCAGATTGGGCACCAACGACATGTGGCTCGGGTAAGTGCGCACCACCCAGACCAATATCACGTGCGGGAGATAATAAAGCACGCTCGGCCCACGCCCTTGTCGTTGCAAGTAATTGACGCGGTGTGCGCTCACCTGCTGCACGCGCAATTTCACCAGCCAATGAAATCATCTCGTCGCCAGATTTTAAAAAGCCCTCAGCATTGCGACGCTCAACATGGCGAGGATGCAGTGGCACTAACTGACGCGCGCAATCTAAAACATCTGCCACCGGTCCGTCGCAGCGATCTCTCATCCGTACAGCATTTGTAACAACGGCATCGATATCGTGATCGCGGGCAAAAATCAGTGACCTGGCAGCATGCGATGTAGAGCGGGGGCCTTTACCGGCAACTACATGTGAAACGCATTCGATTGCGTTGCCGGCAAATAAATCCCGAGTTAGATTAAATGTTGAAAAAGCGGCATCGATACGGTTATCGGTGAGTAGTGCGCCCACCGGTGATTCTGGGCCATGAAGTGCGTAGAGTTTTGAACTGTAATGGTTAAAGCGCTGCAGAAATTCAAGGGTAAGGATAGGGCTGCGATTATCACTGACCATTGCAAGGGATGTTAGCAATCGACATAACGCCGACCATCCCCCATCACTATGGGCAAGTAATGTGATGCGGCTTTTAGCGATGCCTAAATCAATACCGAGATTGACTCCGATGATTGGCGCAATCCCATAGTCAAGGCAGCTTTGCGCAAAGCGAACTGCGCCAGCTAAACCATCGCGATCGGTCAGTGCTAAGGCCGGCATTTCAAACTCGGCGGCGCGCGCAACTAAATCGTGTGGCTGGGTTGTGCCGTATTTGAGTGAGTAGGCACTTGCAACATTGAGGTGAATAAAACTCATATCGATCTAATAATCCATTGACCACTGAGCTCGTCGCGTTCAAGTTCGAAAGTTGTAAGGGTTCCAATAGGGGCGGCCTCAACGCGCCATACTGCGCGAGCTGCATCATCGGGACGATACTTTCCATCGCTAATGCGATTCCACCAACCGCCGGCTTCGCACCACCTGGATAAAACTGCATGGATACGAAAGCGTCTGCCTTTGAAGGTGAACTCAATAGGCGTAGTTGCACCATCGATAGTGACATCGTGGGCGGGATTAATCTGAGGGACTGACATTTTTTAGAGGCGCTCCTTGGTACTGTGGATATTCGAACAGGTGTTCGAAAAGTAGCCCCTTGGGCTGACAGTTAGCAAGTGGGTGGGGCGTGTCGGCGAGCAACTTAATTGAAATTTCAACTAAATTTACTCCCCTCATCGCTCAAACTTATTAAGGGAGCCCTATGAATACGGTACTAATAATCGCTCGCGTGCTATTCGCTCTGATCTTCCTCGCATCAGGCGCCAACCACCTCACAAAAATAGAGGCGATGACTGGCTATGCCCAATACAAGAAGGTTCCAGCTGCAAAGCTTGCCGTAGTCGTATCAGGTCTAATGATTCTTGTTGGAGGCCTCTACATCGTCTTCGGTGTGTACGCAGATCTAGGAGCCCTTCTCATCGCAATCTTCTTAATCCCAACTGCTTTCTTAATGCATGCATTCTGGAAAGAAACTGATGCAACGGCCAAGCAGAATGAACAAATCGCATTCATGAAAGATATTTCAATGGCTGGAGCAGCGTTGATCATCTTCGTATTAGTTGGATCTGGAGCTGATTTCGGCCCAAGTATTACAGGTCCATTCTTTAACTTCTAATAACTAAAAAGATAAGGCCCCGTAGTGAAAACTGCGGGGTCTTTCTATTTTTTAATAATGTGTGATTGATACCCGGCAAGTAACAACATTAATATTGGGTAGCCCATAGCCACCGGTAATGAGGTCAACTGTGCAATCGCGCCTGTGACTGATGGTCCTATGAAGTAACCAGCCAAGCCAATAACGCCAACACGTGCAATAGCCACAGATGATGCAATTCCTGGTACTTGCGATGCGGCCAAAATATATGCAGGAAACATTGGACCGATTCCAATGCCTGCACATGCAAAGCCAATATTTACGACAATCAATGCCAGAAGTGGGTGTGATTCTGACAGCGGAACTCCAATTATTATCCCAAGGCCAAGACCAAATCCCCCTAAATAACCTCCGTATAAGACGGTCTTTCGGGGACCAAAGTAATCGAGAGCTCTATCCCCTAGAAAGCGCGCCGTGATCATTCCCAAAGAAAAAACCGCAAAAGCCGATGCGTTTACACCTTTTCCATAACCCATGTCATCACGTAAAAGTATTGCGCCCCAGTCACTCACCGCACCCTCTGCAATAAGCCCACCCAGCAAGCCAATACCCATTCCCCACAGCGGTAAAACACTCTTACCGAAAAAAGGAATCTTCGCTTGAGTCTCTTCATCTCCCCCGCTGTGATCATCTAAGTTCGCAGGTAGCAACTTCAATGTTGATGGAATAAATAGGAAGAAGCATGCGATACCTACTCCGACTAAATTGTCGCGGGGGGAAACATGTTTTGCTATCGCCCCACCTAATACCGTTGTAGCAAATGCCCCGCAGCTCCACATTGCATGAAAAGAAGACATCACGCGCTTATTGAGATGTTTTTCAATAACAACTGCCTGAGTATTACTTGCGATATCCATACTGGAATAACCCAAGCCCATGACAAAAAGACCTGCGATGAGAGTTATCGGAGACGTAGAAAGACCCATCAAGATTAAACCCGTTGGCATAATAACTATTGCTACGTTGATTACTTTCTTAGTGCCATGCATATGAATAAGCCGACCCGTCAACTGTGCACCAAGGATTGCACCAATTGTGCTCGAAATGAGAATCAATCCAAGCTGGCCATTATTGAGTCCATTGGCATCTCTAATTTCTGGAATGCGAGCAACCCAAGCCATAGATACGACACCCATAAAGAAAAATGTTGCCCAGAGACCATTTCGTGCGTGAATCGCAGCGCTGAAAACAATATTACTCATAAGGGTCATAACGGTAACTGACAACAGCTCATAAGTCTGCTTACATAGCTACATGTTCTTCTCCTTCTGGCCACGCAGAAGCGAGTTTTCTAATAATCGAAAAGATCTCATCACTGATCTAATTGCTGGGCTGACAGTGGCAATAGTTGCTCTGCCCTTAGCTATCGGCTTTGGCATTACATCGGGGATGTCAGCGGCGGCGGGTTTAACAACTGCAATTATCGCTGGCTTCCTAGCTGCAATTTTCGGAGGATCTAAGTACCAAGTCAGCGGCCCAACAGGTGCGATGACGGTCATTTTGATTCCAGTTATTCATACCTACGGTCCTGCGGCTATCCCAGCACTGGGGCTCATGGCCGGTGTCATGGTTATTGCCATGGCGATATTTAAACTTGGTGCAGTTATCAATCGAGTTCCTTGGACGGTAGTTGAGGGATTCACTGTTGGTATCGCCTTCATAATCGCGCTTCAACAGATTCCACTTGCCCTTGGTGTCACAAAAGGTGAAGGAGAAAAGAGTTATAGCGTCGCTTGGAATACATTCAAGAACGCACTCGATGTAGGACTCAACTACACATCACTCGTAATTGTTGCATTTACTCTGTTGATTAAGTTTGCCTGGCCCCATCTTGCCCATCGCCTAAGAATTAAACACCACATTCCAGCTAGCTTTATAGCCCTGCTTCTTGTTACATTACTTGTTAAAGCTCTCTCAATAAATGTTGCCAGTATCGGTAATATTCCTCGCTCACTTGGTACCTACCAAAACCCAATATTTGAAAACCTAAGTTCGCTATTAATTCCAGCCCTTTGGATTGCTTTACTCGCCGCAGTCGAATCACTGCTTTCTGCACGGGTCGCCGATGGCATGGCGCATGAGAAAACACGCTTTGAGCCTAACCGAGAGTTATTTGGACAAGGCCTAGCGACAGTTGCCGCATCTATCTTCGGTGGAATGCCGGCAACGGGCGCAATCGCCAGAACAAGTGTGAATGTGAGGTCGCACGCTAAAAGTCGATTGGCATCGACTTTTCACGCCCTCATTCTTCTGCTCATTGCACTTGTAGCCGCACCCCTTGTGAGTGCGATCCCGACCGCTGTGATTGCAGGCCTTTTGCTTGGTACCAGTTATCGAATTCTCAATCCAGTTTCAATTATGGAGTCCTTGCGAACCACTAAATCTGAGGCGGCCACGCTAATCATCACAGCGGTTAGCACGGTGGCTATCGATTTAATCTGGGGCATGGCTATTGGGATTGCGTTTCACATGTTTTTGACACGGAAAAACAAGGTGCGCCCCCTCGAAGAGGGTTAAGATTTGATAATGCGCTCAGCGGATTCGATTCTTGGAACCCTTGAGAGCGAATCAATCGCAATTTTGCGTGAGAGCGCAGCGGCATTTTCAAAGCCAGTAATGATGTACTCGATTGGTAAGGACTCATCGGTTCTACTTCACCTAGCTAAAAAAGCCTTCTTTCCAGCGCAAATCCCGTTTCCCCTCCTTCACGTAGATACGACATGGAAATTTAAAGAGATGATCTCTTTTAGAGATCGAATCGTTAAAGAGAATAACCTCGACTTGATTGTCCATTCCAATCAAGAGGGAATTACATCTGGTGTGAATCCATTTACATCTGGAATTTCTGAATATACGCGAATCATGAAGACAGTCGCCCTTCGAGAGGCGCTAGATAGTTATGGTTTTAATGCCGCCATTGGTGGCTCCCGCCGAGATGAAGAGAAGAGCCGAGCCAAAGAGCGAATCTTCAGCGTTCGCGAGGCTGGCCATATCTGGGACCCAAGAAATCAAAGACCGGAGTTATGGCAGACATTTAACACTCGCTTAAACCCGGGTCAATCTATGCGCATTTTTCCATTGTCGGATTGGACAGAACTAGATATCTGGAACTACATCTACGAAGAGAATATTGAAGTTAATCCACTCTACTTCGCGAAGGAGAGAGCTGTAGTAAAACGTGGGTCGCAGTTAATCATGGTTGATGATGATCGCCTTCCACTTCTCGCAGGAGAGATACCTGAAATAAGAAGGATTAGATTTAGGACACTTGGCTGTTATCCATTGACGGCAGCGGTTGAATCAGATGCTACAACCATTCAAGCCGTGGTTAATGAGGTCTTTAATGTCAAATTAAGCGAGCGTGCCACAAGGTTAATCGATGGAGAGAATGAAGACTCCATGGAGAAAAAGAAATCCGAGGGCTACTTTTAATGAGCTCCTCAATCGTAAGACTTCTAACCTGTGGAAGTGTCGATGACGGTAAAAGTACGTTAATCGGCAGATTGCTAGTTGAAACCGATAGCGTTCCACACGACAGCGTAGATGCGACTCGAAATATTCGAAGAAGCGGATCGACAATTCCTGAAGGTGAAATTGACTTCTCGCTTCTCACGGATGGTCTTCAGGCCGAACGTGATCAAGGAATAACAATTGACGTCGCTTACAGGTCGATGAATTTACTCAATGGCAAGCGTTTAATTATCTCAGATGCTCCAGGTCACGAGCAGTACACCCGAAACATGGCGGTTGCTGCATCTCGCGCCGATATAGCTTTAGTGTTAATCGATGCAAGCAAAGGCCTGCGCACACAGACTTTACGGCACTTAACAATTTGCTCTCTCATGGGAATCCAACACGTAATAATTGCGATAAATAAACTTGATGCAATGGATTATTCGCAAGCAGTTTTTGATTCGATTGCTGCACAAATATCGATTGCTACCAATCGTCTCAAAATCATCAATACAACAATTATTCCGTTGAGCGCTCTGGCTGGTGATAATGTTGTTGTTAGAAGTCAATCCATGGACTGGTATACTGGTCCGACTCTCATAGAAGTTATACAAGGGTGGGTCCCCCGCGAGCATCTTATTCAAGGAGTGCGCTTGCAGATTCAAAGTATTTCCAGGGCCGAAAACTTCCGTGGAGTTACCGGAACCGTGCATGGTGGAACCGTAAACGTAGGCGATGAAGTCAAGGTTTTTCCAGGCTCAGCTATTGCCAAGATTTCTAGAATTGTGAGCCTCGATGGTGATCTTGAACGGGCAGAAGACTCTGCTGCGATAACTCTTGTACTCGATCCTGAAGTAGATGCAGCTCGCGGAGATTTTATTACAATGGCCAACGAGGAGATTGTCTCTAGTGATCGATATTTAGCAAATCTCGTGTGGTTAGACGAAAAGCCACTCATCCATAGTCGCTCCTATATTTTGATTTCTGGCTCCACATCCATCCCGGCAATGGTGACAAAGTTGCGCCATAAACTTGATGTTAATTCAGGCGAAGAACTTTCGGCCTCAACCCTAGCGATGAATGAAATTGGAAGTGTTGAGATTGCTACAGACTCATCACTAGCGTTATTGCCATACAGTCAATCTCGTGAATTTGGAAATTTCATTCTGGTTGATCGTGGCACAAATCAAACGGTAGCTGCTGGCATGGTTGAAATTGTTCTAAGACGCGGTAGCAACATCACTCATCAACACTATGACATTGGAAAGACAGAGCGCGCGGGCATGAAAAGTCAGAAACCTGGAGTCCTTTGGCTCACAGGCCTTTCTGGCTCCGGAAAATCTACGATTGCAAATGAGCTTGAGCGGAAGTTGTTTGACCTTGGAATCCACTCCTACGTTCTAGATGGCGACAACTTAAGACAAGGCATCAATAAGGATTTAGGATTTTCCACGCAAGAGCGTGCAGAAAATGTACGTCGCACCTCTGAAGTGGCTAAATTGATGGTTGATGCTGGGTTATTCGTAATTGTTGCGCTCGTAAGCCCTTTCGAAGGCGATAGAGAACAGGCGCGTTCCCTCTTTGAAGACCATGAATTTACTCAAGTGTGGGTTGATACACCTATCGAAATCTGTCAGTCACGTGACCCTAAGGGTTTGTATAAAAAAGCGGCAAAAGGAGATATTCCAAATATGACCGGGCTTGGCCAAGAATATGAAAATCCAGTTCACCCTGACCTAATTCTCGATGGCACTTTGCCGGTCGCAGAAAATGTAACGACACTGCTTAAGGTGATTTTATGAATTGGTGGTTCTTTGCAATTGCAGGATCCATTGCGCAATTAATCGATGGTTCATTAGGCATGGGGTTCGGCCTGACTAGCTCAACTCTTCTGCTCACACTTGGCGCCAGCGCATCGGTTGCATCAGTGGCAGTGCACATTGCCGAGATTGGAACAACACTTGCTTCCGGGGCATCGCATTGGCATGCCGAGAATATTGATAAAAAAATCTTAATACGTCTAGCAATACCCGGTGGGGTTGGTGCGATTCTTGGTGCAACTTTCCTTTCCTTTATAGACATCTCAGCAGGCCGAGTCTTTATCTCAACACTTTTATTATTTCTTGGCTTCTTACTACTTTACCGAAATATTTTTCAATCAACTGAGAACACTAACCTCGTAGAAGTTAAGAACCCGAATTTTCTCTCCTACCTTGGCTTTACGGGCGGGTTCGTTGATGCATCAGGAGGTGGTGGTTGGGGTCCAATCGTGACGCCGACGCTACTTGCAACAACTAAGACCGAGCCTCGAAAAGTAATCGGAACTGTTAGTGCCGCAGAGTTTATTGTGGCGGTAGCTGCAAGCTTAGGTTTCTTACTCAATATCTCTCGCATAGATATTGATTGGCAGGTTGTTGGCGGTTTGGCCTTAGGCGGAACGATTATGGCACCACTTGCCGCCAGATTAGTCGGTCGACTCCCAAGAAGAGCCTTAGGAATATGTGTGGCGATTGCAATCATTATATTTAACGCAATCCGAGTTTTGGGCAGCTAAATCAGATCGATCTGTTAGTAAAACTTTTCAATCACAATTCCCTGCTCCAAGAGTTCTGCCAGTATCTCTGTGTACCTAATTTCAAATTTGCTAGCTCCTACCATATCCTTTTTCCAGGCTCCGGCATGCATATTTGCAGTGTTCATATTCAGTGCGAAATATTCTCTCATCCTCACTGAATCAGGCAACTCCAAGAAATCTAAGATTTTTGTGTAGCTTTCTTCACGTCTGAATTCGATCAAATCCTCGAGTCGCATCTCAATTGATAGTTTTAAACTGACTTTTTGCATACCTTTAGCACTGACTAGCACTCGATTCTTCCACCAGTCGAGGGCTAGAAATGGATCATTCGGACCAAAGGGCTGTTTTGAGACAGAGAAAGCTACATCACGACCATCTCTCACCATGTTTATAAACCTCGAGCCTGGTAGTAAGCGCGATATGTATTCTGCGTTACTAATATTGGCGGGAGTTGAGTCAGCGAAGTATCGGACGTTTGGCTTCGAAATTTGAGCAGCGGCTAACTGGAAGAAAAGTTGAGCCGCAGCCTCCTCTAAATCCACTTTCGAATCGTATTCAAAGGTATCTAGCAACTCTTGAAGTTTTTCTCTTTCAATTCCCTGTACTAAACCACGTGGATTGCCATTCTTGCCTTTTGTCGACCACCATGAATTCTGCATCCCTGAAAGGAATATCTTTCTTTTCCAATAGGGACTGTATTGGAGTAAATACATTGCGGGACGCTTAAATTTGTTCGTCAGTGAAAGATTTTTATCATCCTCTCGCCTGTAGTTTAAATCAAGAAGGCCTGCCCTGTCAGTAAGATATCTAATTTCTCGTGGCATGCTTGAATGGATGTTTTCATGTCTATTTAGTAGATTGACTATGATGGTGGTTCCACTTCGGCCAGTTCCCCCGGAAAATAGTGGAATTAGCGACATTTATTAATAATAATTCAATTTTTGAATATTGCACTTTAACTCCGAAAGTAAATCATGTGGGTTTCCTGTCAATTGTTTGGTATTTACCCTTATTATTGCCTAATGAAATCTACCAACTCTAATAAGCAAACATCACTCATTTTTAGTGGGGGAACAGGTAGAAGCGGAACAACTATCGTTGCGGATTTACTTGATCGGCATCCTGACGTTCGGTCAAGCCTGCCGATAGAGTTGAAGTTTGTTACTAATACTGGTGGGCTCTTGGACATAACCTTGGGTTCACAGTTTGC
>CAXNCU010000004.1:0-35774 GCA_964200985.1 Candidatus Planktophila sp. | reverse complement strand
CTGCCCGGTTCGGCCTATATCTTTGCCGGTCAAGAGTTAGGACTACCCGATGGAGAATTACAAGATTCCGATCGCCAAGATCCATCATTTATTCGCTCAAAGGGTGCAATAAAAGGTCGCGATGGTGCGCGCGTACCATTGCCGTGGAGCGGGAATTCAACACCATTTGGTTTTACATCGGGTACTCCCTGGCTTCCGATTAATCAATCTTGGAAGTCTTTAAGTGTTGAAAATCAGAGCTCAGATTCAAAAAGTGTCCTCAATCTCTACCGAAGCGCCATGGCTCTGCGCACAGAGCACTTAACTGGAGCTGGTGATATTGAGTGGCTGGAATCCCCATTACATGGATCAATGAGGGAAGGGCTTCTAGTCTTCAAGCGTGGAGCAGTAACTATTGTGATGAATCTTTCAGAGCAAATCCTTGAAGTCGATTATTCTGGCCAAGTAATTCTCCAGAGTTCGGGAGATGTCGATACACGCGATGGAAAGCACATTGTTCCAGCGCGCTCAACTGTATGGATTCTTAACTAACTGACACAATACGCAGCATGGAATCTACCCACATCTGGCTCGTCACTCTTGGAGTTCTCTCAGCGGTCATTGTTTTTGACTTAATTTTAGCTATTTTACGCCGCAACACAGAGACCACCACAACCGAAGCCACGATATGGACCATCGTATACGTCTCATCTGCGATCGTATTTGGTCTATTGATGCCAAACTGGACCTCGGATCCAGATGCACAAAAAGAATTTTTTGCTGGATGGATGACGGAATATGCCCTATCAGTCGATAATATCTTTGTTTTTGTCATTATCTTGGGCCGCTTAAAGGTTGATAAGAACCGGCAGCAACTAGTTCTACTTCTCGGGATCTTAATTGCATTGGTTTTGCGCGGCGGATTTATTGCTGCAGGTAGTGCCATCATTGAAAGATTCTCGTCAGCTTTCTTCCTATTTGGAGCTTTCCTTATTTTCACTGCTTATCGCCTCCTTGTTGAGGACAAGGGTGAGGAAGAATGGAAAGAGGATCGAGTTGTTACCTGGATGAGAGGACGAGGCGCTTCAACGTTTTTGATTGCCCTCATATCACTGGGATTCACCGATCTAGTATTTGCTCTCGATTCAATTCCAGCGATTTTTGGAATTACACGCGATCCTTACATCGTTGTCTGTGCAAATATTTTTGCTCTTATGGGTCTGCGTCAACTCTATTTCTTGCTCCAAAACCTGCTTAGTCGGCTCATTTATCTCTCGAAAGGACTTTCATTTATTCTGGCTTTCATTGGAGGCAAAATGGTCATTGAAGCTTTCCATGGGATTGGAGTCCATGAGATTCTAAGCGTTGAATTGCCCCACATCGCGATCGAATTTAGCCTTGGTGTAATTTTGATGACCCTGGCTATTACTGCCGCAGCGAGTTTGACCGCTACTCGGCGTGATGGAAGCGCAATTATTTAGATTACGTTTTTTCGCTTTCGCAATGTTTCACGATCGTAGTCTTTTGTCTTCTCATGAATCTTTCGTATCTGCAATGCAAAGGCTTTAATGGCTGCGTCAAAAGCGGCAACATCGTTGAACTCGGCGGCCTCGGATTTAATGAGCGGACCGGCACCATGTGAGGTCAAGATTACGCGGTGCGAGTTTTTCCCTTGGCGAGGGTTGGCTTCATGAAGAACCTCAACCTCTACGCGTTCAATTTGAACACTGAAACGCTCCATAGAGTTGAGTTTTTCTTCGACAATTTCCCTAAAGTCTTCGGCTAGATCTGCATTACGGGTATGAATATGAATCTTCATACCTATAAGGGTAGTACGAAAACCACTGCAGTTGCTATAGCCGCCAGAAGAAAAGATTTCACAAGAATTTTAAGCGCAGTTTTACGGTCAGCAACTCTGTCTAACGGGTCACTAACTCGTGAGATGTCTCCAAGCTTTCCAAGATTAAAAGTTCCAGCAAATCCATACGCTAAACAAAATTTACTCCGCGATTGTACATACCCAACAGAGGCAACCATAAGTGGAAGAAATATTCCTAAGCGTGCTTCACGTGGTGCCTGAACTGCAATTAGGCCGATAAGTGAACTGAGCGAAAAAAATAATCCAACTAGCCCCACCATCTGGCGTTGTCGGATTTCGGTTTTTCCAAGATTGCATTGTCCCGGAATATAAACGGCATTAGACATCTTCAAACTCATCTTCGTCTATCCACGCATTTGCCGTTGTGTCTTCCTGATGTTCGATCCAAGAGAGGAATGAGCCAACAGCGCGAAAGGCCAGAAGTGCCACTGTTATCGCGGCAAATAACCGACGAATCGCTTTCATCATGGTTTAAAAATACTCTGAATTGCGAAGAATTTCTCTATATAGAAGCTAAAGCGTTCTCGATGTCCTCCCAAATATCATCAACGTGCTCGCATCCAACAGATAATCGAATCAATTGTTCGGGTATGGACAGACTCTCCTTTGGCCATCGGCGCCTACGCTCCCACAATGACTCGACGCCACCAAGGCTTGTTGCATGTGCAATTAGCGTCGAAGACTCACATACCTTTTGGGTTGATTCCGGACTGCCATCTACTTCAAAAGAGATGATGGCTCCAAAGCCTGGATATCGCACTCGAGTGATTTTTGGATGCGCAGTGAGTTTTAGAACGAGAGCTTTTGCACTCTCTTGCGATTTGTTGAATCGAAGTGGAAATGTCCTTAACCCACGAAGTGCCAGCCAGGACTCAAATGGGCCTGGAATAGAGCCATTTACACTCCGAAATTCCAGTAGGCGATTAAAGAGTGCGGGATCATTGGTGGAGAGCGATCCCATCAGTACATCACTGTGGCCCGAAAGAAATTTAGTGACCGAGTGCATCACTATGTCGGCCCCCATAGCCAAAGGGTTTTGCACGAGGGGGGTGGCAAAAGTGTTATCTACGGCTACGCCAATGCCCATCTTTTTTGCTTGGGTAATCAACGCGGCAAGATCGGCAATATCTAACCCTGGATTTGTTGGTGATTCGAGCCACACTAACGCCGCGCCTTTCATCGCATCGATGACTGATTGGGTATTCACAATGTCTACAAAACGAACTTCTAATCGCCCGCTTTCATGAAAGGAGTTTAGAAGTGACATCACACCGCTATAGCCTTGATTGGACGCAACAACGGGTGCTCCAACAGGTAATATTGAAAACACTGCATTGATTGCAGCCATCCCCGATGAAAACGCTAACGTTGATCCACCTTCAAGGGCAGAGATTGCCTCCTCTAGTGCGCTCCACGTTTGATTTCCATATCGCCCATAGCCAATTGGCCCATCGGCATGAAACGTTGCACTCAAAACTACAGAGGGATTAAGCGCGCCATCAGGTGTAACTTCTGGGCGACCGGCGATGATCGCGTTCGTCTCGGGGTGTCTACTCATGGACTCAGCCTAAACCTTCCAATCTGCTTTCGTTTGAAAATTACAGAGTGCGCACAATACGCTCAATCGCCTCTGTAATTATTTCAGGGCTCGTTGCAAAATTAAGGCGCACGTACTGCGAACATTGAGCTCCATACAAAGAGCCAGAGTTAAAGGCTACGCGTCCCTTTTCAAGCAATACCTGGGATGGGTCTTCACCGAGATCCAGACTGGATAAGTCAAGCCAGGCCAGATAACCATTATCGGGAATGTGGTATTTAACCGTTGGCAGTTTCGCTCCAAGCAAGTCTCGGATAAGAAAACGATTGTAATCGAGCTGGCTCATCACTGAATTAAGCCAAACCCCACCCTCTGCAAAGGCAGCAGCCGATGCGAATGCACCAAGAATTGATGCACGAAAGTGAACCGCCATGGGCAGTTCATCCAACTGAGCTTTGATTAAATCATTCTGCGAAACAATGATGGCGCACTTTAATCCGGCAATATTCCAGCCTTTCGATGCAGCCGTTACCGTAATTCCCACTTCGCGTGCAGTGTCACTGAGCGCTAAAAATGGGATAAAATCTGCTGATTTAAAAGTGAGTGGCGCGTGAATCTCATCGCTGATTACAAGTACTCCGTACCTCTTTGCCATCTCGGCAATTCGAGTAAGTTCATCTTTTGAATAAACTCTTCCTAGCGGGTTATGAGGTGAGCACAGCAGGTGGAGCTTTAATCCTGCAGCGTAGATCTTTTCAATCGCATCTAGATCTAGCTGCCAAGGATTCTCGCTCTCACTGTCGGTATCAGCCCGAGTAAAAGGCACATCAATCTTTGTAAGGCGAGTTTCATTTATCCAATTGTAGAAATTTTGATATACGGGTGAGTTAACAAGAACTTTGTCACCAGGTTTTGTAAAAACTCGCAAAACTTCTACTACTGCAACACCAACATCGGATGCAACCTTCACTTGTGATGTATCAACGTCCCAGTTCCATTGTTCGGCGGCAAAGCGCGCAAATCCCATAGCAAGCTCTGGAACTGACCCTAAATATCCTAAATCTGATTTAGCGACCATTTCCTGCAGCACTCTGCGAATCGGTTCGGCGATAGGAAAATCCATCTCTGCTACAGGAAGAGGCAAAACATCACGATCAAAGCCACGCCATTTTTCTGAGCGATGGGTTAGAAGTTCTGCAAGCGTGGGAGTTTGAACGTTAGTGTCAGTCATCTTGGAAGGCTACCTTGCCCATGCCTATAACTAAAGCGGGCTAGGCCTCATCTGGCAGTAATCTGCGCGTAGTATTTCGAACAACCAACGTTGTAGGCAGCACCAATGATGGTGGAACAACATCGGGTTTCCGCAATCGCTCCATAATTGACCAAGCCGCCATCTCGCCCATTAATGTAACTGGTTGCTCAATAGTTGTTAGCTCTGAAAACTCAGCCATTTCATGACCATCAAAGCCAACAATCGAAATATCATCCGGACTCTTTAGTCCATGACGGCGTAGCGCCTGTAGCGCCCCCATCGCCATCTCATCGGATTCGCAAAAAATCGCAGTTGGCCTATTAGGTCGTGCCAAGAGATCATCCATAGCACGCGAAGCCGTGTGCATCGTGAAATCTCCATGCACTTCACGTGAAGGTAACCATTCCAATTGATTCTCAGCCAAAACCTGCATAAAGCCTTTACGTCGATTCTGAGGAACACTGAAATTAAATGGATCATCGGGGCGACCAGACATGAGGCCAATTTTCTTATGCCCTTGGTTAACCAAGTGTTGTGTGGCAGTACGAGCAGCTGCTACATCATCTATTTTTACACTCGCACATTGCGCATGCTCCATTCCGACTAAGGCGACCGGAATACCCAGACTGAGAATCGAGTCAAACTCTTCCTCGGTCGGTGGGAGCGAGATAACTATTAATGCATCTACGCGACCCTTAAGCATTTGATGTTGAAATAAACGCTCGCGACCCTTCATGGCGCTGAAGTTATAGAGCAGTAGATCTAAGCCTGCCTCACGTAGCGCCTGTTCAGCACCGCTGATAACTTGAGAGAAATACCAGCGGGAAATATAGGGCGCAACTACGCCGACGCTATTTGTTCGTCCAGCCGGAGAATCTGCGCGAGTTAAGGGGTAATCCAATTTTTCTGCGGCGGCAATAATCTTCTGCCGGGTCACTTCATTGACATGCTGTAGGCCGCGAAGAGCCCTTGAGACCGTTGCAGTAGAAACTCCGGCCTCGTCTGCAACCTCTTTTATTCCTGCCATTGTCCCCCCTTTTTTCTGCTCCATTCTGCAAAAACCTGCAAAAGACCCTGCAAGGCATGTAAAACTACGGTAGAGGAGATCAATTGGCAATACTGTGAATACTTTAGCGATAAATTTAGGGCTATGAGCCAACAAATTGAGACCCAGATTGATGTCACTTTAACTGAGCGCAACCGAATGAGCGCGTTCTTTCGCATCATTCTCGTTGTTCCTATGGCGATCTTCGTAGCCTCTTTTACTCCTTCGGATCTGAGTTCATCTAATTCGAACTATTTTGCCGTGGGATTCCTAGCCCTTCCTGCGGCTCTTGCAATCGTTTTCCGCCAAATTTATCCAAGCTATCTCCTGGCCTTTAATGAGGCGCTACTCTCGCTTCAGACTCGAGTAGATGCCTACCTATTGCTCTTGACCGATGAATATCCTTCAATCGAGGAGAACGAAATCGTTAGTGTGGATTTTCCACCAGTAGATGCCAAACTTCTTAACCAATGGCTTCCACTTGTTAAATGGTTCCTAGCGATTCCACTGTATATCGTTGGATTTGCCTACATTATCTATGCATTTTTCTTAACTATCTACGCCTGGTTTAGCATTCTCTTTACTGGCAACTATCCAGAGAAATGCGCTGAAGGCGTTGTCGGCACAATCGCTTACTGGAACCGCGTTGCAGGTTATGCATTACTTCTTGTCACGGATGAATATCCAACTTTCTCTCTCTAGTACATGAGCTTACACTCGACGCAGAAAATGCGGAGAATTGTTGCTGAAGTAGGTAAGTTAGATAAGAAATTTGAACCACTCATTGCTCGTCGCCCGTTGTGCACCATCGGGCGAAGCGCGCAAACTGAAACAAATTTCGAATCACTAGTAAGTTCTGTAATCTCTCAACAACTCGCGACGAAGGCTGCCGAAACTATCCATGGCCGTTTAGTGAAAGCTTGCAAAGGTACGATCACGCCTCGAAAACTAATCAGGTTAGAGGATCTTGAGCTACGAAGCATTGGAGTCTCTGGTGCCAAGGCCCGCACACTTCAAGGCCTAGCCGGCGCGGTTATTGATAAGAGTATTCCGATTGATCGTATCGATGAGATTCACGATGACCAAGAGATTTTCGATGCCCTAACCTCACTCTGGGGTATTGGTCGTTGGACCGTTGAAATGTTTATGATCTTTCAATTAGGCAGGCTAAATATCTGGCCGACTGGGGATTTAGCCGTTCGGCGAGGCTGGGATATTGTGCATAAAAATAATGAAGAGATCCAAGCTAAGGCCCTAGATATATTGGGAGAGAAACTTCATCCTTATCGCAGCGTAGTGGCCTGGTATTGCTACCAAGCCGTGCATGAATCACGTGGTTTGGATTACTAAATATCCTCAAGAATTAATGAGACAGAGTTAATACACCAACGCTCATCAGTTGGGACGTCATAGCCCTCTCCTTTAAACACATGACCTAAATGAGATCCACAAGCGGCGCATCGGACTTCTGTTCGAACTCTTGGAAATAGTGAACGGTCCTCAATTAAATCTACAGCATCGTCGGTCGAAGGAGCGTAAAAAGATGGCCACCCACAGCCTGAATGAAACTTTGTTTCGCTTTTAAATAGCACTGCGTTGCACGCCTTACATTTATAGACACCTACTTTATCTGTGTCTGTGTATTCTCCAGTAAATGGACGCTCGGTCGCAGCATTTCTTAAAACATCATATGAAATTGGGTCCAATGTGGCCGCGAGTTCGCTCTCATTAATCTTTACCGGATAGTTTTTCTCACTCATACCGATGCACTTTCCTGCGGATATGCAACCCCGGTGCTGGAGTGGCAGTCATAGCCATTTGGATTTTTCTCTAAATATCTTTGGTGGTACTCCTCGGCTGGGAAATACTCGACACCGTCGGCGCTAATAATCTCTGTTGCAATCTCATCCAAATTATTTTCACTTAGTACCCCTTGGTACACATCGCGTGATGAAACTGCGGTGACATATTGAGCTGGAGTGGTTGTATAAATAACGCTGCGATATTGAGTTCCAATATCTCCTCCTTGCCTATTCAAAGAAGTTGGATCATGCATCGTCCAAAACTCTTCTAGCAAGCGTTGATATGAAATCTTTGACTCATCAAAGCTAACCTTGACCATTTCGGCATGACCAGTAGATCCAGTACAGACATCTTCATACGTTGGGTTCTGCTGGGTTCCCCCCATATATCCCACCGATGTCTCAATTACTCCTGGCATCTGCCAGAAGCGGCGCTCGGCACCCCAAAAACAACCAGTTGCAAAGTAAGCGATTGAACTCATAGCGCTAATTCTTACAGTTTCGCAGCTATCGCGCACCCGCTGATAACCTTGCTCACGATTACCCATGAGCCCCCGTAGCTCAGGGGATAGAGCACCGCCCTCCGGAGGCGGGTGCGCAGGTTCGATTCCTGTCGGGGGCACGCGCGAGATAAATCACTCTTAAAAGAGGAAATCTTTTCTCATACAACCTTGTTAATACCTACAGAAGGCGAGAGAATTAGCGCCTTGCGCAGCCACAAGTTTGCGTATCAATACGAAGTTAGAAGTGATTAGGCCTCGCCGAAACGGGGCTAGAGGAGGCACGCACATGGATTGGCGACATAGATCGGCTTGCCGCGATGAAGATCCGGAGCTATTTTTCCCAGTTGGAAATACTGGCCCTGCAATCAGCCAAATCGAAGAGGCAAAAAAAGTCTGTAATCGCTGCATCGTAAAAGAGCCATGCTTGGCATGGGCCCTTGAGAGCGGTCAAGATGCTGGTGTTTGGGGTGGACTCTCTGAAGATGAGCGTCGTGCTCTTAAGCGTCGTGCCGCCCGTAACAGAGCTCGTCTACAGGAGCAACAGAGCTCTTTCTAGTTTTATTCTAAAAGTTAGAGCGGAAAACGAAGCGAAGCGGTCGTTCCTAAATCCGTTGAGGTTAATTTCAATACACCTTTTAACTCGTTCTCAGTCAGTGTTCTAACAATCTGTAAACCTAAATTTGCTGAGGTAGCTAAATCAAAATCCGCAGGTAATCCAACTCCATCATCGATGATGGTAATCACGCACTCATTGCTATATCGCGCTAGCTTAATTGAAAGAGTTGATCCCTCTTGCGCTAAACCATGTTCGAGCGCGTTGTGCATTAACTCTGTAACAACCAATGATAATGGCGTGGCCAGGCGCGATTCAAGAGAACCCAATTCGCCATCTCGCACAATAGTAAGTTCGCCCATGCGTGGGCTGAGCTCTAAGGCATGAGAGATTAAACTTGTAAGAACGGCATCAAAGGCAACGTCGCTTTCGCTACTGCTAGATAAAGTCTCATGCACTAATGCAATTGATGCGATTCTTCGTACCGCCTCATTAAGTGCAGAAGCTGCCCCTGGATCTTCAATACGCCGTGCTTGCAAACGAAGGAGCGCAGACACAGTTTGCAAATTATTCTTAACTCGATGATGGATCTCTCGAATTGTTACATCTTTCGTCACTAGTTCACGATCACGACGCCGTAGCTCTGTTACGTTTTGAAGTAAGACAATCGCACCGATTCGATCTTCACCGGCAAGTAAGGGCAGGACTAGTAAATCAATCGTTGCGCCTTGATTATCAATCTCTACTCTGCGAAGGGTTTTCCCATTTAAACGAGTGCCAATACCTTCTTCGTGAGCATCGCGAGAGTTTTGAACAACGGCTTCAGCGACATCACCTAATTTGCTATTTTCTATCTCACTTTTCCAGCCCATGCGACTAAATGCTGATCGCGCATTTGGACTGGCAAATGAGATCACACCGTTAATATCAAGGCGAATTAACCCATCTCCCACTCGTGGAACTGGCTCAAAAAGAGAGCCCGCATCTTTATATGGGAATGAACCTTCAGCAACCATGAGATAAAGCGAGTGCGCTATCTGGCGATAGTTGAGCTCGAGCGCTCCTGGGGAGCGCATCAACTCAGAGTTTCTATGGCGAGAGATTACGGCGATAACCTGGCCATCAAAGACGACTGGAATTGTCTCCTCTTTAATCATTATCTCGCCAATTTTTTCAGGTTCAGAGTCTCGAATGATTTCGCCACTTGAAAGTGCTTGATCGATTCGACTTCGACTCCCCCACGTAACCTCATCGCCTATTACGTCATCGATAAAAACGGTCGCCGCAGTTGTAGGCCTAATGTGTGCAACTGCAACATGACCCGTTGGCCACAACTTCACATCTTTTCTTATTGGAACCCACAGAATGAGATCGGCAAAAGACAAATCTGAAAGCAGCTGCCAATCTGCAATTAACTCGCGTAGTCGATGAGCTTGATCGATAGTTATTGAGCTGCGCCCATGGATTAGAGTCTCAAACTGAGGCATGGCTACTTCCAGCTAGCTAACTCTTGGGCGATCTCCTGTGTTGCAAACCAGACAAGCTCATCATCATTTATATGTGCCAAAAGTGCACATTGGACTTGGCTCCACGTGATTGGCGCAGATAATAAAAGTGAATCCTCTACGCTCCCACTCCATTGACCCTCTACAACCTCTATGGCCAACACTATTCCCGGTGCCTTTTGCGATACTCGAAGATCTAACGCTGCTTCTCCCGCCAAAATCGATAGCAAGTACTCAATCTCTTCTTCATCACAGTCTAGGTTTTCATTGACAAACCCACTCGTTGGGGCAAATACCTTATCTGCACTATGGCTCTGATCTGTAAGAAATTTCTCAAGATCGCCATGACTTATAGGCAGGTATGCGCGCATGTGCCAATGGTATTAGAAATTAACTGACCATCTCACTGGCTATCTTCGCAATGGATTTGCGCAGCCCAGAGCGCTCGTTAATCTCAATTAGCGATGATTTTTCGGCCTCTGCAGCCGCGCAAGCGCGCCCGTCACGAGCGATGGTTCGAACACTCAGTGGCCGAAGCGGAGTTGTGAGGGCAAGAAACTTTGCCTCTTCATCGCCACCTTTGCGCCCTTGGGAGCGCATATTGAGAGTAAAACTCAAAGCACTTCGTATAGAGGTCTTTTCTATCAAAGAACTTACTTGCTCCAGTCGATGAAGGCCAAGTACATCAGGACGTGCAACCACCATAAGCTCATTAGCCTGGTCGCAAGACCAGGTAGTCATCGTTGATGTCCAGCGCCGATCAGTGAGGCGATTTGAAAGCCCCGATATAGAGCCCAAATCAATAATGATCTGATCAAATGACTGTGTTGCCTGATCCATCCATACATCTACTGACATCGCTTGTTCTTGTGAAATTTCAGCAATCGATAATGAAGGTGCAATAGTCCGCCACCCTTCTTCGCTATTTACATTTCGTATGGACAGCAAAGCGGCAATGGATGGAGCGCGGAAATTTGCATCAATGAGCAGGGTGGTCTTTTCCAGAACGCTAAGCTCCATCGCGATATTGATTGCAACCGTTGTACAACCGGTGTTACTACCCGCCGAACCTATAGCCAGTACATGTGCCCTTCGACTTTTTTGTGACAGCTGCGTACTCTGGCGCAACATCGGCGCACGAACAAATCCGCGGATTAGGCTAATAAGATCAGTTGCATTTGTTGGTATGAGATGAAGTTCGCCAAGTACACACTCTTTAGCTGGTGAATCAGAGAATCCGATTAACTGCTTAACTCTTGGCGCTAATGCATCTAAACGTTGACGAGTAATACCGGATAGATCGGGTGAAAAGATTAAAATGGCCTCATGCGAGCCTTCTGGACTGCTCTTTAAATAGCTCTCAAGTGAGTCGATATCAATAGCCCGAAAAATAACACTCCAGCCTTGGGCAAAAAGTGTGCCTGCAATAAAACCCTCAGTTTCTGCATTAGCAATTGCAGTAATTACGGTCGGGAGCTCCAGATCAGGCATGTGAACGGACCACCACTAAGCGACCATGTGTTGTTGCAGCTAACAATCGTAGAACTTGCGTCTGCTCAACAGAGACACTGAGTGCGGCATCGGTTCCAAAATTCTTACTCTTTTGGTCAAAGCTAAGGAGTCTTACTCCCCCCAAAATTAACAGCGGATCAACAGGTACCTCTCCATTTTGACTGTCAATCACTGAGTAGATATCAATTGCTTCACCGATAGCTATTCCTGCCGCTAAATCAACGGTGCGAATGCTTATTGGAACGGCGCTGGTTGCAAAGAGTTTGTTATCTGAGCTCACGTTTCGGATATTTATAATCTCCCCCGGCGCTACGGAGCTCATCACAATTAATCCAAGCGGATCATCGCCCTTTCCCACGTAGAGAGAGGCACTAGAGTCAAGATCGAAGTGTTGCAGTTCGATATCGCCAACAACAATCTGATGCCCAGGTGGCAAGTCAACGGAGGCGATCCAAAAGTCATTACCTCGATGGGAGAAGGTTGCTAGAAAGAATGCAGAGAGAAAAGAGGCAACGATTAGAGTAATGGCCAACGGGGTCCTGGAGCGCGATCTTTCTTTTTTATATGTCATAGTGCGAACTCAAGGCCACTAGGGCTAAGTTTATTGAGCTTTATCCACAGTCATCAATCTGGATGAGTCAATCTCAACACTTAGGTTGAGGCGATCCTCTCAATATGCCAAGAGCCTTGCTTCATGACTACTAATCCGATCTTCACCGAACTACCAACATTTAATCGAATTGCTCTTACCGCCATTTCAAGTGATGAGAATGAAGACTGGTTGCACCCAGTTCTTGAAATCTTTCGCCCACAACCATCTCCGCAGTTGCTCAAGAAGAGTCGGCTATATCTTGTACCGAGCAGCTTCGATGATGAGTTTGACCCTGATTTTGCACCTGAACCAACCTCAGCCCAAGATCTTCCTGATCTTGATGAGTGGTGTGCAAACTTTGCTCGAAATGTTTTAGAAGTATTTGCCGGTCGCCGACAACCAGCCCAGCTGACAAAACAGTTCCACCACCGAATCTTTAGCGAGCTTGTTAAGAAATCTGGTAGCGAGAAAGAAGTTGGCAAGATACGAAAACTTCACTTGAGCCAACCACTCGATGGAATCTGTGAGACAACGGTGACGGTTAGATTTGGTGAACGCTTGCGCGCCCTTGTATTTCGATTTGAAGGTATTGATAATCGCTGGCTTTGTACTGCACTAACACTTATTTAAGCGCCACCGTGGCAACGCTTGTATTTTTTACCTGAACCACAGGGACATGGAGCATTACGTGAAACCTCGCCAGTTGTTTTTACACCAGATTCATCAGCGGCTGTGTACTGCAGGCCAGTTGATGGAAGCGGCTTTTTATCAAGACCGACGCCTGAAACTTCATGGCTTGATGGTTCAACTGTAATTTCAATATTAAACAAGAAGCCTGCAATCTCTTCTTTAATGGCATCCATCATCGCCGAGAAGAGCTCGTAGCCCTCGCGCTGATACTCAACGAGAGGATCACGCTGAGCCATTGCGCGCAGTCCGATTCCCTCTTGTAAGTAATCCATCTCGTACAAATGTTCGCGCCATTTACGATCTAAGACTGAAAGCAAGACTTTACGCTCAAGCTCTCGCATAACTTCTGCGCCTAAGCTCTCCTCGCGGGAGGCATAGGCCTTCTCGCAGTCCTCAATAATGCGTGCAGTAAGGAACTCGGCATCTAGCCCGCTGCGTGAGCCGACAGATGCAATGAGCTCATCGATGCTAAATGAGATTGGATAAATTGTTTTGATTGCATTCCAAAGAGTCTCAAGGTCCCACTCCTCGGAGTAGCCCTCTGCAGTTGCCACACTTACATAAGCGCCTAAAGTCTCACGGACGAATTCAGCTACTTGATCTTTAATATCTTCACCCTCAAGAACCATTCTGCGCTCACCATAAATAACTTGGCGCTGGCGGTTCATGACATCGTCATACTTCAAAACATTCTTGCGCATCTCAAAGTTTTGAGCCTCGACTTGAGTCTGTGCAGAGCGGATGGCATTACTGACCATCTTGGATTCAATCGGTGCATCCTCTGGAATTCCCGCAGCGGTTAAGAAGCGCTCGACCATTCCTGAGTTAAAACGTCGCATGAGCTCATCTTGAAGTGAGAGATAGAATCGAGACTCACCGGGATCGCCCTGTCGACCTGAACGACCACGCAACTGATTATCGATGCGTCGAGATTCATGGCGCTCGGTACCCAGAACGTACAGACCTCCGAGAGCGATAACCTCTTCATGTCCCCTTGCAACAGCGGTCTTTTGCCGAGCAATCTCATCAGGCCACGCAGCTTCGTAGGCATCGGCATTATCGACGGGAGAGATTCCACGGCGTTGAAGTTCGAAGTCGGCCATGAACTCAGGGTTTCCACCAAGCATGATGTCTGTACCACGACCGGCCATATTTGTTGCAACGGTAACCGCGCCACGTACACCTGCACGCGCGATGATTGCCGCTTCGCGTTCGTGGTGCTTGGCATTTAGAACTTCGTGGGGCACTCCAGATTTACGAAGAAAGGCCGAGAGCTCTTCAGATTTTTCAACACTTACTGTGCCGACTAATACTGGTTGACCTTTGCGATGCTTTTCAGCTATATCTGCCGTGACTGCAATAAATTTCCCGGCCTCAGTTTTATAGACTAAATCGGCTTGATCGAGGCGAATCATCTCGCGGTTGGTAGGAATGGGCACTACGCCAAGTTTGTAAATCTGGTAAAACTCAGAGGCCTCGGTCATGGCCGTACCGGTCATACCCGATAACTTGGAGTACAAGCGGAAATAGTTCTGCAAGGTAATCGTTGCCAGGGTCTGATTTTCATCTTTAATCTCAATGCGCTCTTTAGCTTCAAGGGCTTGGTGTAATCCCTCGCTATATCGACGGCCGGCTAACATGCGGCCAGTGTGCTCATCGACAATCAGAAGTTCGCCATTCATAACGACATAGTCTTTATCGCGCTTAAACAACTCCTTGGCACGCACTGCATTGTTGAGATAGCCAATCATGGGTGTATTTGCAGCTTCGTAAAGATTGCCTATCTGTAGTAACTCCTCAACCTTTGTAACACCCGCTTCTAAGATTCCAACAGTCTTCTTCTTTTCATCAACTTCATAGTGAACGTCACGCTGCAACTTACCGACGTGATTTGCAAATTCGACGTACCACTTGGTGGCTTTATCGGCAGGTCCACTAATTATCAATGGAGTACGCGCTTCATCGATCAAAATTGAGTCGACCTCATCGACAACTGCAAAGAAGTGATCACGCTGCACGCAATCCTCTAACGACCAGGCCATATTGTCGCGAAGATAATCAAAGCCAAACTCATTATTTGTTCCATAAGTAATATCGGCCAAATATGCCTCGCGTCGTTCTGCAGGTGTCATGTTGGCAAGAATTACTCCAACTCTTAACCCTAAGAAGCGATGAATTCGCCCCATCCATTCGCTATCTCGTTCTGCTAAATAATCATTTGTTGTAACAACGTGAACGCCTCGCCCTGCTAGCGCATTTAAATATGAAGGCAACGTCGCTACTAGAGTCTTTCCTTCACCAGTACGCATTTCTGCAATATTCCCGCGGTGAAGTGCGGCTCCACCCATCAATTGAACGTCATAGTGGCGCTGCCCCAAAGTCCGTTTAGCCGCTTCACGGACAACGGCAAAGGCCTCTGGCATTAGATCATCTAGGCTCTCGCCTTGTGCATATCGCCCCTGAAAGAGAGCGGTCTGACCGCGAAGCTCGCTATCTGAGAGAGCGCTCATGCGTGTCTCATGTCCATTGACAACGGCGACGACTTTGCTGAGTTCGCGGAGTAAGCGACCTTCTCCGGCACGCATAATCCTGTCAAAAAACGCTGGCATCGCTGGGCCTCTCGAACTCTATGGCTAACTGAACCCCCTTATCTTAGAGGTTGAGCCACGCAAGCGGTAACCGAGGCAAGGACGCTAAAACCCTGGCAGGTAAGGGCTCGAACCGCCTCTCGCAGGGTGGAGCCCGTAGTGACTACATCATCGATGAGCACGAGATCTCCACGAGGATATGAACCCGCCTTAACACCAAAGGCTCCCCGCAGATTCTCAGCGCGAGCATCAGCATGTAAACCACTTTGATCGCGAACTTTTCGAACAAGCTCGAGTGAGTCAGATACTCGATAGCCACTTAGTTCGCCCACTCCTTGTGCAATATCTACCATGAAATTGCGACCGCGTCGGCGACGAGCAGATCGAGATGATGGAATCGGCACAAGTCGAATTTCATGATTACTCAAATTAGCTTGACTTAAAACATGATGAATCGCTTTAATTATGAGTTCGTCGGCAGCCTTCAAGCCATTCTCCTTCGCCGACAGCAAAATTTTACTTGCCGTCTTTGAATAAATTACCCCAGAATGAACAGGCATCGTAGATATGAGTGTGGGATAAACATGCGGATGCCATTCCAGACGGCAAGTAGAGCAAATCAGAACTCCAAGCTCACTACAGGCAATGCATCGAGTTGGAAAGAGAAGTTGAGTTAACGCTTCAATCGCAGGCATCACCCAAGGCTAGTAACCTCTAGAAGTACAAAAGAGTTGTTGTGGAAACTACTCGTGAAAATCATCGGGCTGTAGTTTTATCAAACGCGTAGTAATGGTTGCCATGGAGATTCGTGGAAGTGTTAAAACGAAGTGTGCACCTTTGCCTGGCCTGCCCCAAGCCTCAAGTTCGCCATTATGTAAGCGTGCATCTTCGAGAGCGATAGAGAGTCCTAGTCCCGTGCCCCCGTGCGTGCGAGAACGAGAAGGGTCACCACGCCAAAAACGATCAAAAACCTGTATCAAAGTTGAGGCATCCAGGCCAACTCCAAAGTCACGAACTCCGACAGCTACATCGAATTCGCCTGCAACAATCGTAATTGCAATCGGCTTCTCTTCAGCATGGTCGATAGCATTTGAAAAAATGTTGCGTAAAATTCGCTCCACCCGACGAATATCGGCCTTAATAACTACCGATTCTGCGATTGAGTAGACGCGCAATTGCGTCGATCGCTCCTGTGCAACCAGGAATAGATCATCGGAGCATCGTCGTACTAAGGCGACGAGATCGAACTCAGTGGCTTCAAGTACCGCTACTTCTGCGTCAAATCGGCTAATTTCTAGTAAATCCTCAAGAAGTCGTTCAAAACGATCGAGTTGGGCGACCATCAATTCGGCGCTACGAGCGACAATTGGATCAAAACTTTCGCGTGAGGAGTTGATAACCTCCGAAGATAAGCGCAAAGTTGTCAGTGGTGTACGAAGCTCATGTGAAACATCGGAGACAAATCTCTGCTGAACTCGGGAAAGGTTTTCAAGCCGAGCAATCTGTTTTTCTAAAGACTCAGCCATTTCATTAAATGCATTACCTAAAGTCGAAATCTCATCCTGAGAACGTACATTCATTCGCTCTGAAAAATCACCGGCAGTAAATTGAGTTGCGATGCGTGAGGCTTGGCGGACCGGACGCACTACTTGTCTGACGACTAACCAGGTAATCAATCCAATTAAGATTACTAAAAATAAACCGGTCAGGAGCAGATAGTTCTGAATAAGCGTCAATGTAGTATTTTGATTCACAAGTGAAAAAAGCATGTACATTTCATACTGACCAGCGTTAGGAATTAAAACTTTTTCTCCAATTGCCAATCCCTGGACGCTGGAACTGCCGATATATTTAATCGTTACGTAGCTAGTTGCGATGTCATCACTTTTTCGCACCCTATTGCTTAAATACTTCGGAATTGAAGTTGGATCCACTAAATTCGACGAAATTTCATAGTCTAGTTTTCTAGAGTTCCCGGGACTCTTAATGAAGATCACCTCTCGTGCATTCTCGTTCGTAGAGAGCGAGGTCGCCGAGGCTATAACGTCGTTGATTATCTTCCTGACCGCAGAATTTTTTTCGCCTTGCGCTAAAATAAATCGATACTGTGCATTAAAAATGGTGGAACGTGCCTCAATAATTGATGACTGAAGATTCACTTTTTTTATACCTGTTGCCAATTGCGAATTTAAAGCCGATCCCGCGGCCAAAATGACAGTCAAGGAGAGAACTACTGTTGAGACGATAACTTTTAATGCTAAGGAGCTACGAAACTTTGAGAAGATTATGTTCATTTTTATGAACGGCCCATCACTCCAGCTTTATATCCAACGCCACGCACAGTTACGACGATTTCTGGTCGCTCTGCATCATGCTCGATTTTGGCACGCAATCTCTGAACGTGGACATTCACTAATCGAGTATCGGTTGAATGGCGATATCCCCAAACCTCGCTCAGCAAGGCATCGCGCGAAAAAACACGTCCTGGCTCTTTTGCAAGGGCGACCAGTAGATCAAACTCAAGGCGGGTAAGTGCTATCTGTTTACCAGCCCTGAGAACTTGATGAGCTGCTACATCTATTGCTAAATCTCCTATGGTTAATAGGCCTGAGATATCTGTATTTGTTCGACGCAGGCGAGTACGTATTCGTGCAACGAGCTCGGAAGGATGCTTGAAAGGTTTGACCATGTAGTCATCGGCTCCGGCTTCAAGACCTCGCACAACATCATACGAATCCCCCCTGGCACTGAGCATGATAATCGGCACCATTGATTCAGCACGGATTAATTTGCAGACCTCGACTCCATCTAGGCCTGGCAACATAACATCGAGCAGAACTAAATCAGGTGGATTATTTCGAAAAACTTCGAGAGCTTCATCTCCGCGACTTACAAGGTCAACGTCGATTCCCGCTCCGGTTAATACAATTCCGAGCATCTCTGACAGGTCTTGGTCGTCATCGACGACCATAACCAAAGTCATTAGCTACCGTGCTCCCAAGAGTTCAAGTACATGTCTTGGGCTGGTGTTAGAACATCGATGCGTCCGCCCATGCTAATGAGCTTCAAGCTTGCAACTTCCTTATCGATATATGTTGGAACGTCATGAACGCCAGGCTTTAAGTTCTTGGCCTCCTTGACTAAGTATTCTGCCGTTAAGGCTTGATCTGAGAATGACATATCCATAACCGATGCTGGGTGACCCTCGGCTGCGCCTAAGTTGACTAAACGGCCTTCGGCAAGGAGTAGTAGTCGGCGTCCATCTGCCAATACATATTCATCAGTCTGGTGGCGCATTTTTGCGTTCTTAACCTTTGAGTTTTGCTCTAACCATGCGACATCAATTTCAATATCAAAGTGTCCGGAGTTGGCCATAATGGCTCCATCCTTCATTACTTGGAAATGCTCTTCGCGAAGTACGTCACGGTTACCTGTAACGGTGATAAATACATCTCCAACCTTTGCCGCATCAATCATTGGCATAACGCGGAATCCCTGCATCATTGCATCAAGTGCCTTAGTTGGATCGATTTCGGTAACGACAACATCAGCGCCCATGCCCTTAGCGCGCTCTGCCACACCCTTACCGCAGTAACCAAATCCAGCAACAACGACAATGCGTCCTGCAAGCAGGAAGTTAGTGGAGCGAAAAACGGCATCGAGTGTTGATTGGCCTGTTCCATAGCGATTATCAAACATGTGCTTTGTATCTGTGTCATTGACGGCGATCATTGGGAACTCAAGTGCGCCATCTTTTGCCATTTGGTTAAGGCGAATAACACCGGTTGTAGTTTCCTCGCAACCACCAGCGATATTTGCAATGAGCTCTCTACGTGTTGTGTGAAGAGTATTAACGAGGTCACAGCCATCATCGAAAACTTGGTGAGGTGCAATATCTAAGGCAGCATTGATGTGCGTGTAGTACCCGTCGCGATCAACTGCATTACGTGCAAAGACAGAGATTCCATATTCGTGGACTAGGGCCGCTGCAGTGTCATCCTGAGTTGATAAAGGATTTGAAGCACAGAGAGCGATATCGGCGCCTCCTGCTTTTAGAACTCGCATAAGGTTTGCAGTCTCCGTTGTCACGTGCATGCATGCAGCGATACGGACGCCGGCAAATGGCTGCGACTTTTCAAAGCGCTCACGAATCTGAGCAAGGACTGGCATATTGCGCTCTGCCCACTCGATGCGCTTTCGACCTTGGGATGCAAGAGAGGCATCGGCGATGTCATGGCGTGGAAGGGTTGCAGTAACTGGTGAATTCACGAAAAGCTCCTTTATGGACGAGTCTGTAGGGGCTTAGGTTACCGCCCAGAGCTTAAAAGCGAGTAATGAGCGCGTTGACTAGCCGTGTATTAGCGCGAGAACTTCATCACGTAGTTTATTCATTGCCGCCGGCGTCTTGGCCTCAACATTTAGGCGCAAAACTGGCTCAGTATTAGAGGCTCGAAGGTTAAACCACCATGTCGGTGCATTCACGCTCAGGCCATCGAGATGATCAATCTCAATACCCGGGCGAGAGCTGAAGGTATTTTCAACGAGCGACATTGCTTCGGCTGCATTTGGGACGGTGGAGTTAATTTCACCGCTTGAAACATAGCGCTGGTACGGGGCCATAATCTTTGACATAGTTTTTTTCGATTCACCAAGAGCGGCAATTGCATGCAAGGCTGCCAGGGCGCCAGAATCGGCGCGCCAGAACTCTTTGAAATAAAAATGGCCTGAGTGTTCACCGCCGAAGTTAGCGCCGCTTTCGGCCATCATCGCTTTTATGTATGAGTGACCGACGCGGCTGCGCAATCCCGTTCCGCCATTTTCCTGGATTACCTCTAAAACCGCCCTGGATGAGATGAGGTTATAAATAATGGTGGCGCCTGGATGCTTGATCAACTCGCGGTGAGCGATAAGTGATGTTAAATCAGATGGATTTATCGCAACGCCATTTTCATCAACGAGAAAACATCTGTCGGCATCGCCATCAAAGGCTAGACCCAAATCGGCCTTATGTTTTTTAACCGCTTTTTGTAGATCACGAAGATTATCTGGATCAATGGGATTAGCTTCGTGATTAGGAAAGTTGCCGTCGAGTTCAAAATATAGTGGAATGACTGTGCAGTTGAGTCGAGCAAAAATTGCAGGGGCAGTGTGCCCAGCCATTCCATTTCCGGCATCAATCACAATAGTTAGAGGGCGAATTGAATCTAGATTAACGAGGCTGAGCAGGTGATCGACATACTCTTCTAGCATCTCTCGATTTGTTTCAACACCCACAGATCGAATTTCAAGGGGTGAACCTTGGCGAACAAATTTCTCAATAACTTGAAGGCCTGTCTCTTTTCCTATTGGACGCGCACTGCTAAAACAAAGCTTTATGCCGTTATAGGCGGCCGGATTATGGCTTGCGGTAAACATTGCACCCGGTAGTCCAAGTTTGCCAGATGCGAAATACAACATATCCGTTGAGGCAAGACCAATACGAATCACATCGAGACCTGTAGATGTAACTCCTGAAGAAAATGCATCGGCTAATGCCGGTGATGAAGGACGCATATCTTGTGCGATAACAACTGTCGCGGGCTCTCTTTCTTGCTGTAAGAATCGAGCAAAGGCTAAGCCTGTTGCAAAGCAAAACTCTGGGGTTATCTCAGAATCAACAAGCCCACGAATATCGTAAGCTTTAAAAATATTAGGAACTTGATGCATGAGTATTTCTTACGATGGAACCGCGCGCAGATGACCTCTACGGCCGATCTGTGTTTGGGAGCTATCGCTCTTTGAATTCTCGTCCGTTTCGTTAGAACCAGGCATCTTTGCTACTTCACGCACGGCATCGGCAATTGCCATAAGGTCATCGTCAGATGGTCCCTGCTCTTCTCCGGTTAACTCTTGCTTCATCACACTCCACCCATGCGGGACTTTCAATCGTTCGCCATGCATCAGGCATAAGTCGTAGGCATGCGGCTCGCTAAAAGTTGCGAGTGGTCCAACAACGGCCGTCGAATCAGCGTAGATATAGGTCAAGGTCATCGTCGCTACGGAGCGACAACCTACGCGAGAACAACCGCGCCCTAACTTTGCCTGTGAACTCATACCTGCAAGATTAGTGGGCAGTTACTGCATTCTTTGGGATTATCAAGGAATTAAAACTCGAATGTTTGAGCTCGGAATTTCGACCCGTGTCAAAAGGCTTCCCGGTGTAATCGGTAGATATCCATAACCATTGGCCGATGCAACCAGCGCACCGGCATAGGTCTCTGAACTCGCTTTAATGATTGTGATAGAGCGGGCGGCATTTGGAACTCTCCATGTAGCGATATCACTGCCTTTGATGGTAGCCAAAGATTTCTTTCCATTGAGGTAGGTAACCTCAACCTTTACCGCAATTGAATCTGAGGCAAAGGCGATAAGTGGCGTGAGGCCAGTAACTGCCATTGCCATCGGTACAAGAGCTGGAGTTGGGGTGCTCCAGACAAAGTCTTTACGTCCCTTTACTGTGACCCTCGATGAGATTGCTGCGACTATTGGCTCATCGGATTTAATGCGAACGGCAAAGGCACTGGCTGAAATCTTTGGCGACAATCTCAACTCTGTAACAATTCCAGATGAAATTCTTCGTGAATTAAATCCAACAGGAATAAATCTACCGTCTGCAGAAAGGAGTTCGACGGTGACGTTAGCGTCTACATCCGAAGGGGTCAGAACTCGAAGGGTGTGAGAGCCACTAGCTTTTTGACCTTTTTTAGGGATTTGATTTGGAATAGCCGGAATAACAAGTGTCCTTGATGGCGAGGTAATTGGATTAACTAAATCACCGCCTAAACTCTGTAAGCCTGCCCCCAGTTCATCAATCATAAAGGCGTTAATTCGCCCAGAGCGCGGGAGAACGTGAACCGTTAAAGACTTATCTCCAGTAGCTAAAGAATCAAGATTAAGAACAATATAACTTTTAGACTTTAGATTCAGTGAGACGAGCGGTTGCTTTCCATTTTCAGAATAAGCCTGTACATCGACGATAGCCTCACTCAATCCGCTATTAATGACCATTAGCCGTCCACGGCTTGTAACATCTGAACTTCCGCCAACAAACCACTGTGATGATGTGGGTCCAGAACAGATAGCCCCGCCAGCCCAACTGCCCGCCCGACTCTGCCAAACCACCGGTGTCACACCAGTTGCTGAAATGACAAGTGAATCTTTCGAAACGGGATATCTAAGGACATTGAAGGGAATTGTTTTGGTGGATCGATTACTAAGGCGCTGAAAGGCTGTTTTGCGCGATGAGAGTGATATTTGAGAGGAGAGGCCACTTAAAGTTGGAGGACAAACAACTGCTGGATAGCTCTCTGAGAAAACCGAACTCTTCGTCGTTACGGTCAACAGAGTTGCCAGCGTAAATGAGAGCGCGAGTGCAAGGAGGGCATAGATTGATCGCTTCATGCAAGCTCCTTCTCGGAGATTTCACGTTTTCTGCGGCCTGATGGTGCAGCCAAGATGATTACAAAGATCCAGCAGATAAGCTCAAAGGAGAGCCATGCGCGGCGAATTGTGCCATCGTGCAGGAGCGAGATTTCTCCAGATTCAGTTGCAATGAAAAGCGGTAAGCCCTGCTCACTTTCAATGCGCTCAAGCCGATAGCCATTTTCAAATATCTGCCATGAGCGATCGTAACTCTCAGTTAGCAACACTCTTCCAGGACGATCCACTGTGGTCCGCGCACCAACTTCTCCAGCCTCAAGCAGTGTTCGTTCACCATCGGCTCCAACAAAAATTAACCTCCCGGTGACCCCTTGAACGCGCCACACAACACCATTTGTCGTTGCTGAGGCTCGCGTGAAACCTCCAAGCCCATCGATTGTTCGAATAATAGATCTATCGAAAGGCGATTTAACAAATACATACTTAATTCCAAAATCCGCGAAAGTCTGACTGCTTGAGATTCCCGAGCCATCAATAAGTTCTTGAGCCGCAACGGCGATACGCAGGGTTTGGCGCGGCGCGACATCAGGTTCTCCGAGAGTTATATCCCTGCCCCGCGAAATGTAATACTGAATACTTTTATTACCAAAACTTCCGACTTCACGAAGTACGAGAGTCTTAGTATCCTTCTCGACACTTAAAAATGCCGGCATCACGGTCGACCTACTGCTTTGTACCGGAGATGTTGCTCCCACAGAAATCGACCAACCTATTGTCACTATTGAATAGAGCGCTGTAACTATTAAAAGTAAAGCCGCCAAAATGTGACGATAATGGAAATTACTTGAAACTAAGACTCCGCGAATTCGATCTAGAATTACGACACCCGCGGCACTTGCAGCGATAGTTGCTCCTACTAGAAAAGTTCCTACCCATACCCTCTCGCGAGCCGAGTTACCATGTGTGGAGATAGATAGCGAAGAGAAAAGAACTGCAGGAGCCAAGAATCCCAATCCGTATATAGCAAAACCCTTGGCCCGACTAGATGAAAATAATGCGACTAATAAAATAAGTAGCATCGGGCTAATAAGCCACCAAGGTAACGAGCCGACCCCGCCAGGATTTCCTAGGATTACTAAGTGTGCCCCACCGCCAGGCAGCGATATTCCAGGCTCACTTAGAAATTTTGATGGTGATATCAGGGCCTCGAAGGAATAAGGCGCAGTGAGTAAAAACGGTACAAGAAGGAGCACGAAACGCCTATAAAGGCGGGTTAAAAACAGGGGCCGATCACCGTTTAAAACAAAGCCTTGGTAGTCACCAACCACAGCAAAAATTACAAGACCTGCCAGAATTACAAAAGTTACAAGGGTAAATGCATACAACAGCCCAAATATTAGAGTGAGAGTGAAAATCTGGCGCCAGGTGTGAAGTTCAATCTTTTTCCAATTGATGAGAAGAATTGGAACCTGAGGTGCCACTATCAGGGCAACAACTGTTGCTAGGCGACCAGAGTTGATTGCTGCAATTGCTACAGGTGAAATCGCATAAATAAAGCTCGCCGACAAACTGATCCAAGAATTTTTCGTAAGCTTTCTAAAAAGAGTAAGTATCGACCACATCATCGCAAGCGGCGCTAAAAGAAAGAAAAGAGTGAGGAGAAGTGGCGTTTTTCCAAAGAGAACAGTTGCCAAAATCGCCAGAACTGCAATCCACGGTGGTGAGGCTTGCGAGCTACCCATCCCAACTTGATGCCATGATTCGAAATAGCTGCGCCATAAATCACGAGCACCGCTTGGGGAGGCAGGCAGTGCTCCACCAATTAGTGAGCCAAGGCGCATTCGTGATGCAATTAAAGTTATAACGGCTAAAAATAGAAAGCCTGACACTTCTGGCTTGCGAAATACATTAAACCAGCGTGACCCTTTTGTTGGTACGAGCAGATCTTCATCTTCAACCGAGTCAAGAATCGATTGGGATGATCCACCAATATCCGGAAGCAGTCGGGAGCGAATTCCTTCAAGAAGGCGCGAAATTGACATCCGTAACTGAGACCAACGCGGAGGAATATACGATGAAACAATTCGCGATGACACAAATCTATGTGCTTTGCGATCTCTACGTGCTCTAAAGATAAGTCCTGGCTTTATAAGTAGAGTTGCTACAGCCAGTAGTTCATCACTTGCATACCCAGGCAGTTTTACTAGCAAATAGCCGATTGCTCGTGCCATAGCCGAGCTAAGAAGTTGAAGTGACAACCATGGAATCATCCACCACGATGAGTTAGCTAGAAGAACGTATGCAGCATTACGGCGATCGAGTAGGAGAGGACGGTGCAAGAGAGCACCCTCAACATCAATGGTGCGTCGTTCAGTTGCCGAGGCTTGTGCATGGAAAACAACTGCTCTGGTAGCTGCAACTACCGTATGGCCAGCAACGCGTGTGCGCCAACCAAAATCCACATCATCGCGAAAGAGAGCTAAGTTCTTATCAAAGCCACCGATCTCCTCGAAAATATCTCTGCGAATAAGTGCACCCGCCGTGCTGACTGAGAGAACGTCGTGAATACCGTCATGTTGGCCTTGGTCATATTCGAGTGGCTCCAGTCCCGTCCATCTTGCGCCATTACCCGCGATACTTATGCCCACTTCAAGTATGTGAGTGCGATCATGCCAACCTAAGAGTTTTGGACCAACCATCGCAACTTGTGGACGTTCATTGACTGCGTCCAATAAAAATTCAAGTGCAGTGGGTGCCGGTGCGCAGTCATCGTGAATTAACCAAATCCATTCAATGACATCGGCATGTCTTGGTTTTAATGAATCGACTCCCATTGAGACCGCTTCGCCAAATCCGCAGGTACGTTCGGCATTAATAACTTGAATCCGTGCCGATTTCAATAACTGTAGCGAGTTGTCCTGTGAATCTGTATCTACTGCAATAATAATATCGATAGCTCGCGTTTGAGAAGTGAGAGCTGCAACAGTTTCAGGTAGCCATGTTTGTCCGTCGTGTGTAACGATAATCGCGCTGACGCGATGGCGATCTAGTGAGGCTTGTGAAGCCATAGTTCTAACCTTTGAAAGGCTGCGAACTTACGCAGTGCGGCGCTTTAAGCGGCGACGTTCGCGCTCGGATAGTCCGCCCCAAATTCCAAAACGCTCATCGTGTGCAAGGGCATACTCCAAGCACTCTGAGCGAACATCACATGAAAGGCATACACGCTTTGCCTCGCGCGTTGAGCCACCCTTTTCAGGAAAGAAAGCCTCAGGATCGGTTTGCGCACAGAGTGAGCGCTCCTGCCAAGAGAGTTCGAGGTTCTCGCCGCTAGCAAGGGTTATTTTTGGGCCAGATGTCGGGCCTTGGGAGCTTGTGGCTTCAGGTCGGATCGGCATACCGATTCTCCTTAATAGCTTCGTGTCTGATCCCTCTTGGAAAAGACATACTTAAGAGTGAATTACACGCGTGTAAGTCGAATATGTCAAGTGAAATGAGCGCCTACACCAGGCTATTTTGAGAAAAACTAGGCAGGAATAGCCAGAATCTCATCCCTTGTGACGAATGCGGCATTTATATGTGAATTTTCACTCACTATTGCACCTGTTGCAACGAATGAATCATTAATCACTGCACCACTACCGACTATGGCACCGCTGTCGATAATTGATGCAGAGACATGGGCTCCAGCCCCGATTGTGGCCCCCGCCCCAATGCATGATCCCTTGTCAATAATGGCGCTGGCATCGACAGTGGCCGTTTTCATTATTAATGCCTGTTCAGTATGGATAGAAACATCTGCAATTTTCAATGCACTGGCATCGGCTAGCCCACTGACTAGATCGCGCGAACCCTTTAATAACGCTTTAGGGGTACCTATGTCTAACCAGTATGAGTCATCTATAAATCCAAATACTTTGCCATGGGCTGCAATAAGACCAGGGAAAATTTCACGCTCAACACTGATCACTGTATCCAGTGGAATTGATTGAATAACTTTCGGATTGAAAACATAGCAGCCGGCATTAATAGTATTAGTGATTGGCTTATCCATTTTTTCCAAGAAGGCAGTTACCCGTCCATCGGAGTCCGTTGGAACACAACCATAAGCGCGAGCATCTTCAACGGCCGTTAAATGCAAGGTGACATCTGCAGAGTTTGCTTCGTGTTGGCGAATTTGTTCATGCAAATTGTGTGAACTTAAAACATCGCCATTAAAAACTACTACCGATTCATTGCCAGCTAGTAGTTTTGCAGCATTAGCAATTGCTCCACCCGTACCGAGCGGCTCCTTTTCAACGGCATATAACAACTTCATTCCCCATTTAGCGCCATCACCAAAATATGGAATGAAAAGTTCAGATAAATAGGACGTTGCAAGTACGACAGTGGTTATACCTGCGTTGCGGGCCATGGCTAATTGATGTTCTGTGACGGGCAAACCAGCGACCGTGAGCATGGGTTTAGGGGTCTGCTTAGTTAGCGGCATGAGGCGCGTGCCAAAGCCCCCAACCAAGAGAATTCCAACGGTCATCGCTCTAAGCCTTCAAGCGCGAAACTGCATCGAGAATTTGCGCATCTGTAACCGTCATCGCACAACGAATAAATTGTGCGCCTGCAGCACCATAAAAGCTGCCAGGTGTGGTCAAGATTCCGCGATGGGCTAACCATTCAACGCTTGTCCAGGCATCCTCGTTGCGCGTGCACCAAAGGTATAAACCAGAGTTACTAAACTCAATACGAAAACCAACAGCCTCTAGGGCAGGGCGTAATGCATTGCGCCTTGCGTTGTATCTGGCACGTTGCTCAGAAACATGTGTGTCGTCGGCAAGGGCTACGGTCATTGCTTTTTGTACCGGCAATGGCACCATCATTCCGGCGTGCTTGCGAAGCTCGCGGATTCGAGCGATAAGGGCAGAATCGCCCACCATAAAAGCGGCACGGTACCCAGCCATTGAAGAGCGCTTGGAGAGCGAATGGAGCGCCAGAATATTTGTATTGTTCCCATCAGTCTGCGACAGAACTGAGTAAGAAGTAGCAGTGTCATCAAACTCAAGGTAACACTCGTCTGAAATCAGAGGGGCATTGTTGCGCCTTGACCAGTTAATCGCCGATTGAATTTCACCAATACTATGAACTCTGCCCGTCGGGTTAGATGGAGAGTTCAGCCATGCTAAATCGGCGGTAGGCCATTTATCGGCATCAATATCTACTGGAATCGACTTTGCCTGCGCGATCAATGCACCTACGTTATAAGTCGGATATGCAATCGCAGGAATCAATACCTCTTTTGATTCAAGAATTGTTGGAAGCCATGCCACTAACTCTTTCGAACCAATTAAAGGAAGTACATCAAAGTCACCCGTTGCTCCCAACCGATCCGTTGCCCACTTTCTTATAGCCGCGCGAAGTTCGGGAGTTCCGGCAGTTACTGGATAACTCGGGGAGTTAGATGCTTCCCGAAAGGCTTTTTGAATGAACTCTGGAGTTGGATCAACTGGAGTGCCTACAGAGAGGTCGATGATTCCATTAACATGGCTACGCGCAATATCTCCAAAAGGTGCTAATGCATCCCATGGAAAATCTGGGAGCTGCTCACGCAAGGAGAGTTACTCGCTCTTTGGTGGAAGGGCTGCTATTTGTGCGTGATCGGTATTAATTGGACCCATCTTGGCTGCACCCCCTGGTGAACCAATCTCTACAAAGAACTCAGTATTAATCTTGAGTGAGTCCTTCCACTGTGGTGGTACATCATCTTCATAGTAAATCGCTTCGACGGGACAGACTGGTTCGCAGGCACCGCAGTCGACGCACTCATCGGGTTGGATATAGAGCATTCGTGAGCCCTCGTAAATACAGTCCACTGGGCACTCTTCGATGCAGGATTTATCTTTCACATCGACGCATGGCTCTGCAATTATGTAGGTCACGTTTTCCTCCAGGTACTAATAAATTGGACTGGGATGATTCTAATCGCAAAGCCTTCCCGCGCGCGATATTGAAGTAAAGGTTTATCGTTATGCCATGGCAAGTGAGCTCCAAGGGCGATTTGAGGCCCTTATCGGCAAACGCCTTACGATACGCCTGCATGATCCGCAGGGCGGCTTTCGCGATATTGTCGGCATTTTAGAAAGTACTCACACTCTGCGCAACAGACACGGGCGGCTTATCGAGTTCAACCATGATGATATTTTTATCTGGCGAGAAGTCATTGCCAAGATATGACACTCTCTATCTATGACACGCTGACTCGAACTGTAAAGCCCGTGCCTTCCCTTAACGGGGAAACAAGCATGTACTGCTGTGGGCCAACTGTTTATCGCGATGCCCACGTAGGAAACCTTCGAACCTTTGTACTCTCAGATCTTATTCGTCGAACTATTGAGATTACTGGGGGCGTGGTCGAGCTTGTACAAAATATTACCGACGTCGGACATATGTCTGAGGACGTAGTTGGCCAGGATAAAATCCTGTCTCAAGCAGCTAGCGAACAGAAGGATCCATTTGAGATTGCTCGAATGTATGAAGCGAATTTCCATAAGGATCTAGAACATCTTAATGTCCGAGTTGCCAATAAATATCCTCGTGCCAGTCAATCAATCGAGTTGATGATCACAATGATTTCCCAACTTTTAGCCGATGGTTTTGCCTACATTGGCGAGGATCTCTCGGTGTATTTCGATGCTCGCGCATATAAAGATTATGGTCACATCAGCGGCAACCGATTGGAGTCATTAAAACCCGGTCACCGCTATGAATACAGCGACGAGGGTGGAAAACGTTTTCACGCCGATTGGGCGCTTTGGAAAACCGCAGGAAATCGCAGGCAGATGATTTGGGATTCACCATGGGGCGAAGGTTTTCCAGGATGGCACATTGAATGCTCTGCGATGTCGATGGAGTTTTTACATAAGCATGTCGACGTGCACATTGGTGGTATCGATCTTCGCTTTCCACACCATGAAAATGAAAGGGCACAGTCGAACGCCTCCACTGGCACTGAAGCAGTTGATCTATGGGTTCATGGCGAACATCTTCTATTCGAAGGACGCAAAATGTCCAAGAGTGCAGGGAATGTAATTTTGCTCTCAGATCTGATCGCACGGGGTTTAGACCCACTTTCGGCGCGCCTATGTTTCCTTGAAAACCGATTCCGTTCACAGATGGATTTAACCTGGGATTCACTTGAAATTGCCAACGCACAATTGACTAAGTGGCGCAAGAAAACCGCTCAGTGGGGAGATTCTTTCGAGCAAGCCGTAGATCAAGAATTTCTGAACTCAATTGAGAATGACTTGGATACTCCGCGAGCATTACAAAGAGTTCGAGAAGTTGAAAAGAGTAATGACATAAGCGATGCTGACAAACGCGCAATGTTTATCTACGCCGATAGGGTTCTGGCTCTTGATTTAATGCGAGTCAATTCGCGTGAAAATATTTCTAAAGAACAGCAAGACCTCCTCGATGCCCGACACACTGCGCGCTTGGAAAAGAATTGGGGCGAAAGCGATAAGTTAAGAATTGAATTAGAGGCAACTGGACTCGAGATTAAAGATAGCGCTATAGGGCAAGAGTGGAGTTGGCGCTAAGCTGGAAGAAGCACAGCAAGAACAAGAATGAGAAACCCTCCATTAATGAGTGATGTTCCTACTGAGCTTGCCTCGATTAGGTATTCATCGCTTGCACCTGGAAAACCAGCGCGAAGTACAACGGCAGTCCACGCAAGAGATCCAATAATTCGAAGGTTACGACCGCCCCACATTCGACCAATACTCCAAATTCCAGCGCACGTTGCCGCAAGAGAGAGAATGAGTCCAAAAGGTGGCAGAGAGGCATGTAGAAAAACCGAGCCGGCACCTAATGCTCCACCAATAATTAAGGTGTAGATAAAGCGCATTAGAGAGAAATTCCAGAGGTTAAATCACTTTCTCGGCCCTGTTCATCAAAGGGTGAAGACTTTTCTCCTCGTACGAGCGTGTAGTACTCATGTCCCCATATTTGTAGGCCTAAGTTATTCGATAGTGCGAAAAATGGACCATCCAGTGCGATCTGAGTTTCATGGGCTTTCATTGCAGCCATCTTGGCATCAACGAATTCATTAGCGTCAATCAAGGTTGTGACAAATGAATCCTCCTTTGCAAAGGGAATATCATCTACATTATCTGTTCCGAAGAAATCAGAGCCAATTTCCTTCATCGCCGCGATGCCCGCAGCTATCACTGATTTTGGCATTGTGTTCCAATAAATTTTCTTAATCTGCCACTTAGAAAGTTCGCTAGCGCGCATGGCAACTAGATGAGCTTTGATGTGGTCCGGGTGTCCATAGCCACCTATTTCATCGTAAGTTATCAAAATATGTGGTTTTACTTCATCGATGATGCTCACCAGTAACTGGGCAGCAGTATCTAAATCGGCCTGCCAAAATACATCGGGGCGATTATTTGAATCAGTGCCCATCATTCCGCTATCTCGAAAACTGCCTAGGAAACGGTGATCACTTACACCCAACGCAATCATCGCATTGGCGAGCTCAATTTCGCGGTGTGCTCCGAGTCCATCTTCATGCGAGCTTGCAAGGTGAGAGAGTCCGGGAACAAGAACTTCGCCCTCTTCTCCTCGTGTACAGGTTACGAGTGTGACTTGAGCCCCGCGTGCTGCATATAGCGCCATAGTCGCACCGTTATTAATCGTCTCATCATCGGGATGGGCGTGCACCAAGAGAATTCGATAACCTGCATATGAATCTTTCATTAGTACACCGTACATGTCGGATCGATTTGCTGCGCCCACGCTAATACGCCGCCTTCAACATGTGTCGCATCGCTAAAGCCCGCACTTTTAAGTATTCCTAGCGACGTTGCTGATCGAACACCAGAACGGCAGTGCATAACTATTTGTTTATCCCGTGGCAGAGTGGGTATAGCACTTCCATCTATGAAATTAGAAAGTGGAATCAAGATCGAGCCAGGAATTCTTACGATTTCAAACTCGTGTGGTTCGCGTACATCAATTAATAGAAAATCCTCGCCTCTATCCATCTTCTCTTTAAGTTCAACTACGGTTATCTGTGTTGGCTTTTCTGGAAGGCAAAAAGCATCATAATCATCTAGTAGGCTCAATTGAGAAGGCTTATCTGAGCAAAGTGCACACTCAGGATCCTTAGAAATATCTATCGTTCGATAACTCATAGCTAATGCATCGTAAACAACAAGAGATCCAATCAGCGATTCTCCAACTCCCGAAATGAGTTTGATCGCCTCGGTTGCTTGAATCGATGCGATAGATGCGCAGAGAACTCCTAGAACTCCAGCTTCGGCACAATTAGGGGCATCCCCTGATGGCTTTGGATGTAGGCATCGATAACATGGACCGTACTCAGAGAAGAAAACCGCAGCCTGCCCATCAAAGCGAAGTACAGATCCCCAGACATAAGGCTTCTTCAAGAGAAAACAGGCATCGTTTATTAAATACCGTGTCGCAAAATTATCGGTTCCATCAATTATTAAATCATAATCACTGAAGATTTCTATTGCATTTGAATTATCTAAACGCACTTCATGAGTTATGGTTTTTACATAGGGATTTATTTCGGCAATCTTAGCTTTAGCGGTTTCGGCTTTACTTTTACCAATGTCACTCTGCCCGTAAATTATTTGACGCTGTAGATTTGTTTCATCGACAGTATCAAATTCAACAATCCCGAGAGTTCCGACTCCGGCTGCGGCTAAGTACATCAATATTGGAGAACCCAATCCCCCGGCACCAACGCACACTACTTTTGCGTTCTTTAGGCGAGCTTGGCCCTGTGCGGAGAATTGCGGAATGACCGTGTGACGGCTATACCTTCGCTCTTCATCACTAGTGAGAGGCGTACCTATATCAACGAGTGGAGGAATTTTCATGAGGCGTCAATTCTGCCGTAACCACCCTCATGTCGCTACTTTTTGGGGTTAGGTATTGGCGCAAATCATGTAAAGCCGTCTACGATTACTCTAATGACAACTGCAGATGCTACAAATAAAGCTCGTTTGCCTCGCGACGAGCGTCGCGCACTCCTGCTATCGGCAGCCCTTGAAGTCTTTACGGTTGCTGGCTATCACTCTGCGGCTATGGATGAAATTGCCGACCGAGCCAATGTCAGTAAGCCAGTTCTTTACCAGCATTTTCCATCGAAGCTTGATCTTTACTTAGCGGTTTTAGATCTTCATATCGACTCACTTGTTTTTGAAATACAAAGAGCGATTGCATCGACACCAGATAATGCCAATCGCGTGCACGCAACGGTTGATGCTTACTTTGCCTTCATCGAAAAAGAGGGCGAAGCCTTTAGGTTGCTCTTTGAAAGCGATATGAGTGTCGAACCTTCAGTTCGTGAACGCCTCAATCGCATGACATATGACTGCGCAGCCGCAGCTAGCGCCGTTATCTCAATCGATACAGGACTTCCGAGAGAGGCGGCAATGCTCCTCGGAGTCGGAATGATTGGATATGCCCAAGTCACGGCACGTCACTGGTTGGATCGAGACAGCACACTGACTCGCGAACAAGCAGTTGAGCTCGTTAACAACCTCATGTGGAGAGGTATTTCTGGTTTTCCTCGCAATTAAAAGGCCGATAGGATTAACCCTATGAGTGTTAAGAAGAATGAAGTCGCCGTAAAATCTGAAGTTCGCATCGCTGTTACCCGCGTTGCCAGCGACATCGTTTTCGAGAGCGCAATGAGTACAACTGATATTAAGAGCGCCGTCACAGAGGCGCTCACTACGGGTAAGCCACTGACTCTAAGCGATGTTCGCGGTCATGAAATTATCGTCCCGGCAGACAAGATTGGGTTCGTCGAAGTCGGCGAATCCGCATCGCGTCGAGTCGGTTTCGGCGCTGCTTAGTGTCACTCACCTTCGCCGAACTTCCTCTTCGCCCAGAAACCATTGAGGCTTTGCATGCCCATGGATTTATTGCACCATTTGCGATTCAAGAGATGGTTCTGCCTATCGCTCTTGGCGATGGCGATGTCATAGGTCAAGCAAAAACTGGTACTGGAAAGACTCTAGCTTTTGGAATTCCCGTCATAGAGCGAGTGATTGCTCCACAGGATCCCGAGTGGGCCGATTTTGCAACTAAGGGAATGCCGCAAGTGTTAATCGTTGTACCAACGCGAGAGCTATGCACCCAAGTCACGCGAGATATTGAAGAGTTAGCAAGTAACCGAGGAATTCGAACTCTTGCCGTATACGGTGGTCGCGCTTTTGAGCCGCAAATTGAGGCTCTTCAAGCTGGCGTAGAAATAGTTGTTGGAACACCTGGGCGACTCTTAGATCTATCTCGCCAAGGTCAGTTGAAGTTAAAGGAAGTCTCCCGCCTTGTCCTTGATGAGGCCGATGAGATGCTCGATCTTGGCTTTCTGCCAGATGTTGAAAAGATCTTGGCAAATACTCCTAAGCGAACACAGACGATGCTTTTCTCGGCAACGATGCCTGGGGACATAATCGCTTTGGCTAGGCGTTTTATGAATCAGCCAATTCATATCAGAACTCAAGATAGTGAAGATGAAGGCGCAGTAGTCAGCCGCATTGAACAGCACGTTCTTCGCGCACATGCAATGGATAAAATTGAAATGCTCGCCCGTATTTTACAGGCCGATGGACGGGGACCGACAATTGTTTTCTGTCGCACAAAGCGCACCTGCCAAAAGACGGCCGATGATCTCCTGGAGCGTGGCTTTAGAGCCGACACTATTCATGGAGATTTAGGTCAAGGTGCACGCGAAAAAGCTTTGGGAGATTTCAAAGCAGGTAAATCAGATGTGTTAGTAGCAACCGACGTTGCCGCTCGAGGAATCGATATTGAGGGAATTACGCACGTCATCAATTATCAATGCCCAGAGGATGAGAAGACATATGTTCACCGTATCGGACGTACTGCGCGTGCGGGCGCTGATGGAATTGCCGTTACTTTTGTTGACTGGGATGAGCTCGCACGTTGGAAGATGATTAATCTAGTACTTGAACTTGGTTTAGCCGAACCCGAAGAGACTTACTCCTCTTCACCACATCTCTTTGAAGTTCTTAATATTCCAACAGGGTCTACTGGACGTATGGTTAAGGCTAAGCCTGTTGTGCGAGTAGAAAGCAAGGGCTCTTCAACTCCACGTAGGGACGTTGCCCCTCGCAAGGCCACGCCACCAAAGGAAAAAGTAGAGCGCACTCGAACACGGACTAAGAAGTTTAAAGACAGCTAAGCAGCGACGAATACTCGGATTGCATCAACAAGCATTTGAACGGCAATAGCGGCAAGTAATAAGCCAGCGATGCGCGCAACCAACGTGACTCCAGCCTCTTTAATAACCTTTAAAATAGTTGTAGAGGCCATTAGTACGGCAGCAATCGCAATATGAACCCCGACGACTGCAGCAATCAAACCTACATACATTGGTGTGGTGTTGGCGTTCTGAACAAAGATCATCGTTGCGACAATGGCGCCAGGACCGGCAAGAAGTGGCGTGCCAAGCGGAACAAGAGCGATGTTCGAATCGGAGCTCTCGCTCTTCCCTCCGCCAGTTCCACCCGTTAATAAATCGAGTGAGATAAGTAGGAGAAGTAATGCTCCGGCAGCTTGAAGGGCGGCCATTGAGATATTGAGGTAGCTAAGAATAAAACGACCAAATAATGCAAAGAGAGTAATGACCGAGAATGAAACTGCCGCCGCCTTGATGGCCAAAATACGCCGTTCCCTGGCAGGCTTATGCGCAACGAGAGCTAAAAATATTGGAGTTGCACCTGGAGGATCCATAATCACAAAGAGAGTTACAAAAGACTGGATTGCAAAGGTGATGGCGCTAATCTGAACTACTTTCATGCTCGAACCACCCTTCGTTGATCTGCAAGGGATTCTAGTTTTTCCCATTGTGCAGGAGCTGTCAAA
>CAXNCU010000003.1:0-42039 GCA_964200985.1 Candidatus Planktophila sp. | reverse complement strand
ATATGCGCACAGAATCGTCACACTACCTTCACGGAGACCCCATGCCACGTAATACCTTTGCCCTTACCCGTAATAAGACAAGTCTGGCCCTATTAGTGCTAGCCCTTGTCGTCGGTGGCATTAGCGCACAGGCAACAGAATTAATTGGTCAAGCACCCATTCTTGTTGAAAGTGGTGGAGTGATTCCTTTAACTGGTCCAACTGTTATCAATTCAAATATCAATCCACCTGGTCACTTTATTTGCATAGATATAAAAACGAAAATCCTCTTTTACGGACAATTTAATACTAATGCAATCTGCAAACTCAATTCGGATAATTTCGGCATTGTAGCTACTACGACCCCTCCCAAATTGACTACAAGCGTTAATGGTTTGTATCTATGTGTAGATGGTAACAACTTACGTCTCTCCTTGCCTTTGAACTATACAAAATCAAGCAATAATTGTAAGGGAATTACTAACATTTATGTCACAGAAGTAGACCCTGCAAAGTTCCCCAATAACCATCACTTTATTTGCGCAGATTTAAAAATGGGAAACTTCACTGATGGAGGTTCTGGAAGCATTCCAGTTATGCAGACAAAATCTAATTGTTTTAGCATCGCTACCACTACAAAGGGAACCACATCCCCCACAAACATTATTATTAATTCAGATAATTCAGGAGTTCACTTCTTTTGCCTAGATATAGACACGAATTTTCTCTCCTATGGAGGCAGTGGAGGAGCAATTTGTAGACCGAATTCAAAATATATTGCTGTCGTAAACAATTTAACCGCTCATACAAAGTCACCAAAAACTGAAGATTTGTATTTTTGTGTGAATCCTAAAACATTAGACCTCTACAATCCCATTTATTATGAAAAAGTAGCTGGGACTTGTAAAGGCAAGGATCAAGTCCTATACGTCACTGACATTTCTGCCGAGAAGATCCACCACTACACGTGCGTGGATATAAAAACAGGAAATCTATACTCTGGTGGTTCTGAAAAAATCGCCGTTCGTAAAAATGTTCAATCCAAATGTTTTAGCATCGCTACCACTGCAAAGGGAACCACAAACTACACAACCCTAACAACCGCCAAAACCTCCGAAGCGGGCTCATATGCAGCAGGCTACAAAATGTGCTTAGAGTTTGGAACAAATATTGTTCGCCATATAATGGGGAATAATGGAGATTGCGGGCAGAACTCCACTTACTTCTATCTTGGTGCTAAAGGCCCAAGCGGCGCAACTGGCGCACCTGGCCCTACTGGCATATCTGGTAAAGATGGCAAGACGATATGGAATGGAACTGGGGATCCAGAAAATATTTGGGGTCAACCAGGTGACATCTATATCAACTCGAAAACTTTTACTCTTTATGGTCCAAAAAATCTTGATGGAACATGGCCAGCTGGTGTAACACTGATTGGTCCAAAAGGTGACCAAGGCCTGACTGGTCCGCCAGGCATAGGTGAAACAGGTGCAAGAGGTCCTGCTGGTGCAACAGGCGCAACAGGTGCGACCGGTGCTGCAAGTACAGTTGCTGGTCCAGCTGGCGCGGCTGGCACTAATGGAACTAATGGAACTAATGGAACTAATGCAACTCTGACATGTGCGCAAGGCGGAACATGCGCCATTGGAAATACCGGTCCGGGTGGAGGAATTGTTTTCTACATAAGCGCAAGGCCGAACACTGCTGATACACCGTGGCGTTACTTGGAGGCGGCACCAAATACTTGGAGTGGTGGAGTTGCTGATCCAACAATTGCCTGGTGTTCAAATATATTGAATTTCGCCGCCTCTTCCAGCACAGGCGTTAATACTAGTAAAAGTACTTCAGAAGGAATCGGAAGGGGTTTTTCAAATACAAAGATGATGATGGGCTCTTGTACATTTGGCGCTGCCAATATGGCAGCCTCTTATAACGGAGGCGGCAAGAGCGACTGGTACCTGCCATCATATGATGAGCTCGATGCACTCTACTTAACCAAGGCTACTGTCGGAGGGTTCGAGGCCGGCATTTACTGGTCCTCATCTGAAATCGGCGCATCGTATGGGTGGATGCGTTCCTTCATCGGGAGTTCTGCGAGCAGCGAAGGCAAACAAGACACCTTCTACGTACGCCCAATCCGGGCTTTCTAGCTCATAAGTAACTGCCATCTGGACTCAATAGTTCACGGCAATCACTCTGTATGTGAAAGAATCACGCCATGAGTATGAAGCGTGTCTTTTCGGGCATTCAACCCACAAGTGATTCCTTTCATCTCGGTAATTATTTAGGCGCACTCAAGCAATGGGTTGAACTTCAAGATGGACACGATGCCTTTTACTGCATCGTTGACTTACATGCATTATCGGGCGAAATTGAGCCGACACTTCTGAGAAAGCGAACCTTGTCATCTGCCGCCCAACTCATTGCACTCGGAATTTCTCCGGAAACATCAACGCTCTTTGTTCAATCACAAGTTCCGCAACACAATCAGCTCGGTTGGTTAATGGAGTGCATGGCCGGTTTTGGTGAGGCAAGTCGTATGACTCAGTTCAAAGATAAATCGGCAAAAGGTGGGGCAGACTCGGCTCGCGTTGGTTTATTTACATATCCAATGCTTCAAGCTGCCGATATTTTGCTCTACCAAACGCATCTGGTACCCGTAGGAGAAGATCAGCGCCAGCACATTGAGCTAACACGAGACTTAGCGGGCCGCTTCAATACGCGCTTCGGTGAAACTTTTACCATCCCTGAAAATTACATTTTAAAAAGCGCGGCAAAGATTCAGGATTTACAAGATCCATCGGCAAAGATGAGTAAGTCATCGGGCTCACTCGCTGGAGTTTTGGAGATTATGGATACTCCTGAATCAAATGCGAAGAAAATTAAAAGCGCTGCAACCGATACTGGGCGCGAGGTTCGATTTGATGAGAAGGAAAAGCCAGGGATAAGTAATCTCTTAAGTATTCACAGCGCACTTTCTGGGATTTCAATCACCGCCCTTGAAAATGAGTTTGCGGGTAAGGGTTATGGCGATTTCAAAGCCGCAGTAGCCGAAGTAGTAGTTGAGTATTTACGTCCGATTCGTACTAGCGCCCTTGAATTATTAGAGGATGAAAAGCACTTAGTCGATCTACTTCATTTAGGTTCAGCTAAAGCGCGCGCAGTGGCCGCTGGAACCCTAGAAAAGGCCTATAAAAGGCTTGGAACAGTCGCTTAAAGCGAGGGCTAGCACTATCAAGGCTAGGTTGAGAGTTTTCCAAAATGTTACATCAACGACATCAAAACGACGCCCCTCGTGTTGAGTTTCTATAGGCCTAAAGACTAGGCTCATCAGTACACATCAACCTTCTATGTCACCCATGCGGGCCCCATAGAAGACCCCTTGGAGGAAAATTGAAGAAGATATTTCGTCTTGTAGCAGTCGTGGCTGCAACAACTCTTGCAGTTACTGCATTTGTTGCCCCATCGGCAACAGCAGCAAAATCAAAGGTAAAAGTAGGCCTTGCATATGACATCGGCGGCCGTGGAGATAAGTCTTTCAATGACTCAGCAGCAGCTGGTCTTGATGCAGCAAAGAAGAAGTTTGGCGTTACCGCTAAAGAGGTAACTGTCACTACTGGTTCAGACTCAGAGCGCGCAGACAAGCTCCGCTTGCTTGCTAAGGCTGGATACAACCCAATCATCGCAGTTGGTTACTTGTATGCAGGTCCTATCAAGGGTGTTGCATCTGATTACCCAAATGTTCAATTTGGAATCATCGATGACTCATCAGTAGATCTACTCAATGTTGCAAGCCTCGTATTTTCAGAAGAGCAGGGTTCTTACCTAGTAGGTATTGCCGCTGCACTTGCATCAAAGTCAGGTAAGGTCGGGTACATCGGCGGAGTTCGCACACCACTACTTCAGAAGTTTGAAGCAGGATTCATTGCCGGCGTAAAGGCAACCAAGAAGAGTGCAACAGTTGACGCTAAGTACGTGACTGAGTTCCCTGATTTTTCTGGTTTCAATGACCCAGCTAAATTAAAGGTTATCGCTAAGGGAATGATCGATAAGGGTGTAGATGTAATTTACTCAGCAGCTGGCGGTTCTGGTGCAGGTAACTTTGCAGCTGCTCTAGATGCAGCAAAGGCTGGCAAGAAGGTTTGGACTATCGGCGTTGACGCTGATCAGTACCTAACAGCATCTGCCGATGAGCAGAAGAACATGCTTACATCAATGTTGAAGCGCGTTGACCGTGCTGTCTACGACGTAATTGCTACATCTGTTGCCGGTTCATCAGTTAACGATGTTCTAGATGCCAAAGCTGGTATCTATGGCCGTCAATACAGCCTAGCCATCGATGGTGTTGGCGTCTCTTACTCTGGTGGTCACATCAATAAGTACAAGGCCCAGATCGATAAGGCAGCAGCTGCAATTAAGGCAGGAAAGATCGTAGTTCCAACAAAGCCATAATCGGCTTTTAGTAGTGGCGTTTGGCCCAACAATGGAGTTAAATCTCCTTGTTGGGCCACATGCTTTTAATTGAGAGTTTTATCCAAAGGAGATTAAAGACGTGTCTGTAGCTGTCGAACTGCGGCACATTTCCAAGCGCTTCCCTGGGGTCATCGCCAATAAAGATGTCTCGATGAGCGTTGAAACCGGCACTGTACATGCCCTCGTTGGTGAAAATGGTGCAGGCAAATCCACGGTCATGAAGATTTTGTATGGCATGCAACGCCCAGATGGTGGCGAAATTTTGGTCAACGGCCAAGCCGTTAATTTTAAAAACCCGAATGATGCAATCGAAGCCAGCATTGGCATGGTTCACCAACACTTTATGCTTGCAGATAACTTCACAGTTTTAGAAAATATTATTTTGGGGGCTGAACCTAAGCACGGTATGACAATTGATTTTGCTGCTGCCCGCAAAAGAGTGGCTGATATGTCTGCCGCTTACGGTTTAGATGTTGATCCAGATATTTTGGTAGAAGAGCTGGGCGTTGGGCAGCGCCAGCGTGTAGAAATTTTGAAGGTTCTTTACCGCGGCGCTCGAATTTTGATTTTTGATGAACCAACAGCGGTATTAGTTCCTCAGGAAGTTGATGACCTATTCAATGCACTCAAAGGTCTACGCGCCCAAGGTATGGCAATTATCTTTATCTCTCACAAACTTGATGAGGTATTGCGCGTTGCCGATGATGTAACTGTGGTTCGTGCGGGCTCAACTGTTGCCCAAGTGAAATCAAAAGATGTATCTGCAAGACAGTTAGCTGAACTTATGGTGGGCAGCGAACTTCCACAGCCAACTACTCATGGAGATACTCGCAGGCCTGAAGTGACACTTTCGCTTAAGGATGTTTCGGTCCCAACTAAATCAGGAAGCCGCGATTTGATTTCTCATATTTCCTTCGACTTGCAAGCAGGCGAAGTTATTGGAATAGCTGGAGTTGAAGGAAATGGCCAAGCTGAGTTAGTTGAAGCAATCATGGGGCTGCGCGATTACACTGGCCAGATTGAATTTAAAGGCGAAAACATAGATCACTACACCGTGGCCCACCGCCATGATGCAGGTATTGGCTTGATTCCAGAGGATCGCCAGCGACAGGCATTAATGATGGCCTCACCACTGTGGGAAAACAGAATTCTTGGGCATCAAAGAAGTAAGCCAGTCATGCGTGGTTTTATTCTGGATAAGAAAGCCACAATTGCAGATACGCGATTAATCATGGATGAGTTTGATGTTCGCGCACCGGGTCCACACACTTTGGCCGCAGCCTTATCTGGTGGTAACCAGCAAAAATTTATCGTTGGACGTGAAATGAGTAAAGCCCCGGCGCTCCTTGTTGCTTCACACCCAACTCGTGGCGTGGATGTTGGTGCACAAGCTGCAATTTGGGAAGAACTTCGCCGTGCACGTGAAAAGGGAATGGCCATAGTATTGATTTCAGCTGACCTTGAAGAGCTCATTGGAATGTCTGATCGACTTCTAGTAATGCTGCGCGGTGCTATTACCGCTGAACTTAATCCCCAAAAGACAACTCCTGAGCAACTTGGCTCTGCGATGACTGGTGCACAATGAAAAAACTCTCAACTTCACGGGTCCTTCTTGCAGTTGCAGCGCCGATAGTTGCAGCTGTAGTTTCAATAGTTGTCTCTAGTTTTGCAGTTTTGGCTTCTAAGAAATCTCCGATGGATGCCTACACAACTATGTGGGAGTTTGGGACTCAAGCAGGGTCTTTATTTGAAGTGCTCAATACGGCAACCTCTTACTATATAGCAGCTATAGCTATCGCTGTAACTTTTAGAGCCGGTCTATTTAATATTGGTATTGAAGGCCAACTACGTTTAGGTGCCCTTTTTAGTGCCTACTTCGCAGCTAAGTTTGTTTTACCACCCGTGCTACACGTGCTCGCAACCTTCGTGATTGCTATGACCGTTGGTGGGTTATGGGCAGCTATTGCGGCCTACCTAAAGGTTAAGCGGGGCGTAAGCGAGGTTATTTCAACTATTATGTTGAACTCACTTGCCGTTGGTTTAACTTCATTTCTCTTCGCTCAGTACTTTGCAGAGATTATTGAAGGCTCTAATAATTTAACAACCAAAATTCTTCCAGCCTCTGCACACATTCCGGATTTAATGCCATTATTGAATAAATTCGGGGTAGAAGATCAACCTGGAGGCCGCGTTTACGGAATGTTGCTAGTTGCAATTGCATTAGGAATCGCCTTCTGGTTCATTGTTAACCGCACACGCTTTGGTTTTGAATTACGCGCATCAGGCTCTAATCCAATTGCGGCGCGAGTTAGCGGAGTTAATTCAAAGAAAATGACTTTTATTGCTTTAGTTATTTCAGGTGCAATCGCCGGCTTGGCTGGATTACCAACCATTCTTGGGGACACTCATTCCTACACTATGGGTTTTAAATCTGGAATTGGCTTCTCAGCGATTGCTGTGGCGCTACTAGGTCGAAATGGCGCAGTAGGAATGGCAATCAGTGCATTGCTATTCGGTTTCCTTGAAGTGAGCTCACGAGCTCTCGAACTTATTGATATTGCTCCTGAAACTTATGTGATTATGCAAGGCTCTATTTTACTTAGCTCGGTTATTGCCTATGAGGTTATACGCCGTTACAAAATAACACTGCAAAGCAAAGAGCTTGCAAAGGTAGTGACAGCATGAAAACTAAAGCAACCAAGCTCTTACTTAATGCAACACTTCTCATTCTTGTCATGTCAATAATACGGTTAATCACTGGAGCAAGTGACTTAACTAGCATTGGAACCGCTTCTGCGGCGCTCTTGCTCTCGGTACCAATTGTTTTAGCGGGACTAGGTGGCTTGTTTTCTGAGCGCTCAGGTGTCGTAAACATTGGCCTTGAAGGCATGATGATTCTTGGTGCATGGGCTGGCGGATTCATTGGTTCCAAGCACGGACCATGGCTTGGTTTAGCAGGTGCAATTTTCTTTGGCGCAGTAGGTGCTCTTGTGCATGCAATCGCAACAGTTTCTTTCGGTGTTGATCATGTAGTCTCTGGTGTTGCTATTAACATAATCGCCGCTGGATTAGTTCGCTATCTTTCAACAATCTTGTACCAAGGTGGATCGTGGCCAGGGCCATCGCAATCACCAGATGTTGGTGCAATCTCAAATAATGGTTTACCTGTGCTTTCAGGTGGAACTTATTTTGGCTGGAAGAGTCCTGATATATTGACGCCAATCGCTGAAAAACAATGGTTTTTCATCTCTGACATAGCCTCAATCATTCGTGGTTTTACTGGAGATCTTTCTTATGTGACTGCTATTGCAGTTGCGATAGTTCCAATCTCATTCTTTATTCTTTGGAAAACATCTTTCGGACTTCGACTACGCAGCGCTGGCGAGGCACCAATTGCTGCTGAATCATTGGGTGTAAATGTTTACCTAATGAAGTATTCAGGTGTTCTAATCTCAGGTGGTTTAGCTGGATTAGGTGGTGGGTTCTTAGCGATTGTTGCAGCAAATCACTATCAAGAAAATCAAGTTGCTGGACGCGGTTACATCGGTCTTGCTGCATTGCTCTTTGGAAATTATCGTCCAGGTGGAATTCTCATGGGTGCTGGTTTGTTCGGTTTTGCCGATGCGTTACAATTACGTGATTCAGCGGCTATCCATGCCCTCATTCTTTTGATTGTTGCCATTCTTGCCTACCTTGTTTATCGTGATGTGCGCAAGAGTAATTATCTTTCTGCAGCAATTAGTGGCGTGATGTCAGCTGGCTTTATGTGGTTCTACTTAGCAGTTGATGTTCTGCCAGGACAGTTAGTAACAATGACACCATATATTGCAACTCTTCTTGTTTTGTCTCTAGCATCCCAACGCCTACGAATGCCAGCAGCCGACGGTATTCCATACCGTCGCGGCGGATTGTGATGAAGGCTATAGATTGGGATGCACTGCATACTGCCGCAGTTGCAGCGATGAAAACCGCCTATGCACCGTATTCAAAGTTTCCAGTAGGTGTTGCAGCCCTTGTTAGTGATGGTCGTATTGTCTCGGGCTGTAACGTTGAAAATGCTAGTTATGGATTAGGTTTATGTGCAGAGTGTGGCCTGGTATCAAATCTGATTGCAACTGGTGGTGGACGCTTAATTGCAATCTCATGTGTTGATGGGCAGGGAAATCACTTGGCACCATGTGGACGCTGTCGCCAATTACTATTTGAGCATGGCGGATCTAGCGCACTTTTAATGACCGATGATGGACCACAGACAATGGCCGCCATGTTGCCGTGGGCCTTTGGTCCAGATGATTTAAACCGTAACGAGCGGTAAATGTCGCAGGTAGAAGCATTTTCAGCCGCTGAAGTCATTGCGGTAAAGCGAGACCACCACGCACTCACTGATCCGCAGATTGATTGGATTATCGATGCCTATACACGGGGCGCCGTGGCAGATGAACAGATGTCTGCGCTTTTGATGGCGATTTTATTAAACGGTATGGATCTACGCGAAATTTCACGGTGGACCGATGCGATGATCAATAGTGGCGAGAGAATGAACTGGTCGGCGCTATCTCGCCCGACGGTAGATAAACATTCAACCGGGGGAGTTGGCGACAAAATCACTTTGCCATTGGCGCCCTTAGTTGCAGCATGCGGTGCTGCGGTTCCACAGTTATCAGGTCGCGGACTTGGACATACTGGCGGCACGCTAGATAAGTTGGAGTCAATTCCTGGATGGCGCGCATCTTTGTCTAATGAAGAGATGCTGAAAGTTCTACAGGATTGTGGAGCAGTTATTTGCGCAGCGGGAGCAGGCCTAGCCCCGGCCGATAAGAAGTTATATGCATTGCGCGATGTAACGGCAACGGTTGAGGCGATTCCACTTATTGCTTCTTCGATTATGAGTAAGAAAATCGCTGAAGGAACTGGCGCACTTGTACTAGATGTTAAAACTGGTGGCGGTGCATTCATGAGCGATCCTAAAAAAGCTGCAGAGTTAGCACACGTAATGGTCGGTCTTGGAAAACGCGCAGGAGTAAAGACTTTGGCACTTGTCACGGCAATGGATGTTCCTCTTGGACTAACAGCTGGTAACGCTTTAGAAGTACGCGAATCTATCGAAGTGCTTGCAGGTGGAGGCCCGGCAGATATCGTGGAATTGACCGTCATTCTTGCGCAAGAGATGTTAGAGATTGCAGGAATTAAAGGCGCCGATCCTGCCGCTGCTTTAAAGAATGGCAAAGCTATGGATGTGTGGCGCCAGATGATTAGTGCCCAAGGTGGTGATCCCGATGCAAAGCTTCCAGTTGCAAAGGAGAATTTAACTATTACCGCAGAATCATCTGGAACGGTTTTAAGTATGGATGCGATGAAAGTTGGCTTAGCTGCATGGCGTTTAGGTGCCGGCCGATCGCGCCAAGGCGAGGCAGTACAGGCTGGTGCTGGCATTGAAATCCACGCCAAACCAGGTGAGACGATAAAGGCGGGAGCACCATTGTTTACGTTGCATACCGATACCCCCGCTGCCTTTGCAAGAGCACAGGAGTCGCTCAATAACTCAGTGATAATCGGTGATTTACCATCGAGTGGGAGATTAGATAGATTGCCACTTATAATTGAGAGAATTACTGATTAAGGGGCTACTGGATAAAAATGGCAATGAATAGCACGCCTAGTGCCGATCAAATCAAGCGTATTCCTAAAGTCATGTTGCACGATCACTTAGATGGCGGATTGCGCCCACAGACGATTATTGATATCGCTGCCGAGATTGGCTATACGTTATTACCCACCCATGATGCTGAAGAACTAGCAACATGGTTTCGCGAATCCTGTGATTCAGGTTCATTGGTCAGATACCTAGAGACTTTTTCTCACACTATCGCCGTCATGCAACGTCGCGAAGATATTATCCGCGTTGCTCGCGAGTGCGCAATCGATCTTGCCCGCGACGGTGTTGTCTACGCTGAAGTACGCGGAGCACCCGAACTATTTACTGAAAAAGGCCTCACGATGGCCGATGTCGTTGAAGCAACTCTTGAAGGATACAAGCAGGGAATGGCAGAGGCCAAGGCTGAGGGTCATGAGATTGCCGTGTACTCACTTCTCTGCGGAATGCGACAGAACAAACGCTCTCAAGAGGTCGCAGAGCTCGTAGTTAGGTATCGCCATAAAGGTGTTGTTGGTTTTGATATCGCTGGCCCCGAGGATGGCTTTCCACCAAGTGATCAAAAGGAGACCTTTGATTATCTGCGCAAGGAAGATGCGCACTTTACGATTCACGCAGGTGAGGCCTATGGTCTGCCATCGATTTGGGAGGCGATTCAACTATGCGGGGCCGAGCGTCTAGGACATGGCGTGCGGATCATCGATGACATTGACTTCTCGGGACCAGAGCCGGTTTTGGGTCAGCTTGCATCCTATGTTCGAGATCGCAGAATTCCGCTAGAGCTCTGCCCGACATCAAATCTTCAAACGGGAGCGGCAAAAAGCTATGCCGAGCACCCTATTGGAGCCTTGGCAAAGCTGCGTTTTCGCGTGACTCTTAATACCGATAACCGCCTCATGAGTCAGACATCAATGTCATTTGAAATGAGCGAGGCGGTCAAAGCCTTTGGTTGGGACTTTACAGAGCTCCAACGCGTAACAATTAATGCAATGAAGAGTGCCTTTATTCCTTATCCAGATCGTCTGAAGATTATTGAAGGAACCATTAAGCCCGGGTATCAGAAAATATCAGCGGAGTAATGCTCGATTTTAACGATCCGGCATTTATTGCAGATCCATATGCCGGATTAAAGGAGTTACGCAGCTTCGGCAAGCCAGTCTGGCATGAGGGCTTAGGAATATTTTTGGCCGTGTGCCACGGCAACGCCAATGATGTCTTTCGCAATAAATCTTTGGGGCGAATCTTTATAGATAAAAAACCTGAGTTTGAATGGGAGACTTTCAATTGGCTTCACTCAGACTCAATTTTAGATAGCGAACCACCTAAACATACTCGTTTACGAGCCTTGGTCGCTAAAGCCTTTAACCGAAACAAGATCGAAGGGATGCGCCCTGCAATCGAACGAATCACCACCGAGCTTCTAGATGCAATTGATGTGAAAGTTCGCTCCGGAGAAAACTTTGATCTGATCGCAGATTATGCCGAACCCCTGCCAGTTAAAATCATCGCTGACTTACTGGGCTTCCCAGAGTCTGAAGAACACTTACTGCGCCCGTGGTCGCAAGCGATTGTGAAAATGTATGAAGTCAATCCGACTCTTGTGTATCAAAGTGAGGCTAAGAAAGCTGCCGGTGAGTTCGCAGATTACGTGAGGGCATTGGCGGAGGAGCGGAAAAAGAATCCGGGTAGTGACTTAATTTCTGATTTAGCCATGGTTGAAGAAAATGGCGAGAAGCTAAACATGCACGAACTTGTCGCCACCGCCGTCTTGCTCCTAAATGCCGGGCATGAGGCAAGTGTGAATGCCTTTGGAAATGGGATGGTTGAAGCTTTGCGTCGCCCAGATCAAAGCGCACTTCTTCGAAATGATCCACGAGGCCTCACAGAAACGGCGCTAGAGGAGTTCATGCGATTTGATGCCCCACTGCAGTTATTTGAGCGTACAGCTACGAAAGATACCGAGCTCGGGGGCGTCAAAATATCAGAGGGTCAAAAGATTGCCGCACTGATTGGTTCTGCCAATAGGGATAGTTCTATTTTCGAAAATGCCGATGAGATGGATCTGACTCGAGATCCCAATCCGCATATCGGCTTTGGTGCAGGAATTCATTTTTGCTTGGGCGCTCCACTTGCTCGCTTAGAAATGGGCGTCTCTTTACCTGCACTTTGGGAGAAATATCCAAACATGTCACTCGCAAGTGAGCCAGTGCGCCGCCCAACTTTTGTCTTACGTGGTTATGAGAGCGTAGAGATTTCTGTTTGAGTTGGATAAGAGGATTGTGCGCCTTTTTTTGTAACACTCAAAGATGCAACCTTGATTCCAAGTTCGACCGCTTCGATAGGGCTCATCCCAGATGCTAAGCCATATGCAAATGTTCCAACGAAGGCATCCCCAGCACCGGTCGTATCAACTGCAGTGACAATTGGCGCCGATACTCGATTGATGGAACCGTCGGAATTGATTAAAACGGCACCGAGAGCACCAAGAGTAACTATTGAATTCTTGCCAGACCTAAAAGATTTTAGAACTTCATCGCTAGTTGGAAGCTGTCCATGAATGGCAGCAAACTCAGTTTCATTGGGAATAATCCAGTCGCACATTTCCAATAAATCCTGCGAGAGCAGTAGATATGGTGCCGGGTTTAAAACAGTTATACAGCCGCGCGCTTTAGCCGCCCTGAATGCGGCCAGAGTAACTTCCTGTTTGACCTCACATTGGGCAATCACCACAGATAGATTCTCAATGCTATTGATAGCAACCACCGCTCTTGCGCTCTCAATCTCATGGTTTGCTCCAGGGATAATAATAATTCTATTCTCGCCCGCGCCATCTACCCAGATATGGGCGACACCGGTTGGAGAATCTGAGCGCTCTACAGATTGTGTTTGAATACCAAGGGCTGAAAAGTTTGCCGCAATTGAGTCGCCGAAAAGATCGCGACCTAACTTGCCGATAAAGTGAACTTCGGCGCCGCAAAGAGCGGCAATAACAGCCTGATTGGCTCCTTTTCCGCCAAATCCAGTGGTGAAGAGATTGCCAACGAGTGTCTGTCCAGCCTCTGGCAAAACTGTCGCATAAGCCGTTAAATCCATCATGGCACTTCCGACGACTGCGACCACTGCTTTACTCATAGCGCTAGGCTACTCGTTATGAATAAAACTTCAATGATTCTCGATGTCGATACTGGTGTCGATGATGCCTTTGCAGTTCTCTTTGCCGCCTTACATCCTGATATTAACCTCTTGGGTATTACCTGCGTTGATGGCAACACTAATGTTGATCAAGTTGTTGCAAATACCTTAAAGGTTTTAGATGCCGCAGGTGCTGGAGATATTCCTGTAGCTCGAGGAGCTGTCCGGCCATTGCTTGGAGTTTCTCAGTATGCCGAATATGTACATGGCGCCGATGGAATGGGTGATCTTGGAATCGCACCTTCGACTAGAAAAGTCGATCCCCGTTCAGCCGTTGAATTACTTCGTGATCTGATTGAGGGATCAAAAGATCCAGTGACTTTGGTCCCTGTTGCACCGCTTACAAATATCGCGCTTTTTTTGCGTGCATTTCCAGAGAGCGCCAAAAAGATTCATCGAATTGTTTTGATGGGCGGATCGGCGTCGGCAGGTAATGCAACGGCCGCAGCAGAATTTAACGTTTGGCATGATCCTGAGGCTGCAGCGATCGTCTTTCAAAGCGGAGTCCCAATCACAATGTATGGCCTTGATGTCTTTATGCGTCCTGGCATTACCAGCGAAGAGGCGCTTGTCTTAAAAAACTCTACGGCACCCGCTGCGCAGTTTGCCGGCTCCCTGATTGAGGCTTTCATCGAACGCTTACATATCTCCCCAATTACGTTGGGTGATTACGGGGCTGTTGCTGCGGCGATTCACCCTGAACTATTTACTACCGAAATGTTTGATGTCGTTGTGGATACATCATCTGGCCCAGCACGAGGTCAAACAATCTGCGATCGGCGCGATGCTTTTCTTAAAGATCTTGAACCTCTAGGGCTTGAGGATTCGGCGAAAGTGCGGGTTGTGATGGATCTAGATGTTGAAGGCGTGCGCCAGTTATGGCTTAAAACCATTGAAAAGCGCTGGTCTTAGAGCCCTATTGGATGCCAGACAGTCTTGTTTTCTAAGAATGCCAGAATTCGACCCGGATCGGCGGATTTAAAACTATAGATTCGCTTGAGATTTTCAGCCCCTGCAACGCGAACTGCGCCATGTGATTTAGCGGCAAGACCTGAGATATCAAAACCATCTATATCCATATGAGATGCCATCCATGGTGCAATCTCATCTTTTTTGCCCGTCAAAATGTTGATAACTCCAGCCGGTACATCACTTGTGGCAATCACTTCTGCAAAACTCATCGCAGAGAGTGGAGCCTTAGTGCTTGCTAAAACAATCACAGTATTTCCACCAACGATGATGGGTGCGATAGCATCAATGAGTCCAAGCAATGAAGGAGACTCAGGGGCAATCGCTGCAATGACACCCATGCTCTCTGGGACGGTGAAGTTGTAGTAAGGACCAGCGACAGGATTGAGTGCACCTGATAATGATGAGAGCTTATCGCTCCAACCCGCATACCAAACTAAACGATCTACCGAATCTGTAACTTCCTTTTCGGCTTTTAGCTTTGTCACACCCGTTACCATGACAATCTCATCGACAAACTGTGCACGACGGCCCTCTAGCATTTCAGCGATGCGATAGAGAATCTGTCCCTTGTTATATGCCGAAGCCTTGTTCCAGCCAGATTGTGCAGCACGAGCTGCAACAACAGCATCCTTTAAATCTTTGCGAGATGCCAAGCATGGGTTTGCTATGAAGGCTCCCTTTGCATTTTTAATCTCATAGGTACGTCCCGATTCAGTGCGTGGAAATGCACCATTGATAAATAACTTATATGTCTTTTTGACATCGATGCGATTACTCATGGCCGACCCCCTTCAAATATGCGCTTAAGCCATGTCGTCCGCCTTCGCGACCCCAGCCAGACTCTTTGTAGCCACCAAAAGGAGATGTTGGATCAAATTTGTTAAAAGTATTTGCCCAGATAACTCCAGCGCGAAGTTGCTGGCTCGCCCACAAAATCCGTGAGCCCTTCTCACTCCAGATTCCGGCTGAGAGGCCAAAAGGAGTGTTATTAGCCTTATCTATCCCCTCTTGTGGGGTCCTAAAGGTGAGGACTGAGAGCACTGGCCCGAATATCTCTTCGCGCGCGATGCGGTGAGATTGCGTAACACCGGTAAAGATAGTTGGAGGAAACCAAAAACCCTTTGCAGGCAGATCACATGGAGCACTCCAACGTTCGGCGCCCTCTGTATCACCCGTTGCCGAAAGATCACGGATTTTTAAGAGCTGTTCTTTGCTATTGATCGCACCCAAGTCGGTGTTCTTATCCAGTGGATCACCAATACGGATCTTAGCCATCCGTTTCTTGAGTTTGTCTACTACCTCGTCAGCGACACTCTCTTGCAGAATTAGTCGAGAGCCTGCGCAACAGACATGGCCCTGGTTGAAGAAAACTCCATTGATGATGCCTTCGATAGCTTCATCGATTGCCGCATCTTCGAAGATGATGTTGGCTGCTTTGCCGCCGAGTTCGAGCGTTACGCTCTTGTGGGTTGGCGCAACCGCCCGGGCGATAATCTTGCCCACTTCAGTTGAACCAGTAAATGCGATCTTGTCGATGCCAGGGTGGTTGACTATAAGTGCGCCTGTTGATCCATCACCAGTAACGATATTTACCACGCCTGCGGGAAGTTCTGCTTGTTGGCAGACTTCAGCAAATAGAAGTGCGGTGAGAGATGTATTTTCGGCAGGTTTGAGAACAACCGTGTTACCGGCGGCAAGGGCTGGCGCAACTTTCCATGCGAGCATCAATAATGGAAAGTTCCAAGGAATAATCTGACCTGCAACGCCATGAGGTTTCGTAGAGGTTCCAAGACCTGCAAACTCTAATTTATCGGCCCAGCCTGCGTGATAGAAAAAATGCGCTGCAGCTAATGGAACATCGACATCACGCGATTCACGGATTGGTTTTCCATTATCTAAAGTTTCAAGGACGGCAAACTCGCGCGCACGCTCTTGCATAATGCGGGCGATACGAAATAAGTACTTTCCGCGCTCTTTACCGCTCATCTTTGACCACGTTGTTGTGTATGCCTTGCGTGCCGCCTTTACAGCTGCGTCGACCTCGGCCACACCCGCTAGTGAAATCTGGCTTAGAATCTCCTCAGTTGCCGGATTAATAGTTGGAAAGTGCTTACGGCCCGCAACGAACTTTCCGCCGATGAAGTGGCCATACTTGGGCTTAATCGAGACAACGGAGCGCGATTCGGGTGCTGGTGCGTATTCAAAGCTCACTTGGGTCTCCATTAATCGATCGTTACGTAGGCAGGGCTAGCGTAGTAGCCATCATCCATTTTCATGCGTTGCATTAATAAATCATTGAGCAGGGCGCTAGCACCGATTCTAAAGAGCGATGGCGTGAGCCATTCTGGTCCAGCAGTCTCATTGACTAGTACTAACTGCTTAATTGCATCTTTGGTATTTCTGATTCCACCCGCCGGCTTAACGCCGATCCGCGTCTGTGTCATTTGGTAGAAATCACGCACCGCTTCAAGCATTACTAATACGACTGGGGCGGTAGCAGCCGGTGCAACCTTGCCAGTGGAAGTCTTAATGAAATGGGCACCAGCGGCCATCGCTAGAAATGAGGCTTTGCGAACATTGTCGTAGGTGACGAGTTCGCCTGTTTCAAAGATAACCTTTAAATGTGCTCGATCTGCGCAGAGTTCGCGGATTTGAACAATCTCATTAAAGACACCGATGTAATCACCGCTTAAGAAAGCACCACGATCGATGACCATATCGATTTCAGATGCACCAGCATCGAGGGCATCTTGCGTATCCTGAATCTTTACCGCCATTGAAGCTCGACCTGAAGGAAATGCCGTCGAGACTGCGGCGACGCCAACATGGGCACCACCAATTAGATCTAGATGCTTGCGTGCGATACCCACCATGTCGTTATAGACACAGACTGCACCAACGCTTGGCACCGTTGCATCCGTTGGATCAGGGCGCACAGCCTTAGTACACAAAGCCTGAACTTTTCCTGGAGTATCGGCGCCTTCGAGAGTTGTTAAGTCAACCATCGAAATCGCAGTGTCAATCGCCCAGCGTTTAGAGGCCGCTTTAATACTTCGCGTTGCTAACATGGCGGCGCGTGCATCGGCACCAACTTGATCTACACCCGAAAGTGCGCCCAAGTACTTCTTAAGCGAGGCATCACTGCCATCAACTAAGCCGTAAAAACTCACGATAGTAATTCCTTCAATGGTGCTCGTAATTGATCGAGAACGATTTGCGCTCGCGCTGAATCTTTTTCTATGACCTCAATGTAACACTTCATCTTTGCTTCGGTCCCGCTAGGACGAATGATTATTCGAATTGTGCCATCTAACCAAATTCGTAGTCCATCAGTTGGTGGTAAATCATCTGTAGGTTTTTCTAAGTCTTCAACAAAGGTAATGGCTTTACCCGCTATGTGAGTAGGGGTATTTTTCCGAAGGCGACCCATTATCTGGCCCACCTGCGAAAGATCAGTTAGGCGAATTGAAATCTGTTCAGTGGCATGAAATCCATGCCTAGTCCAGATCTCATCGAGTAAATCTAAAAGAGTTTTTCCCTCTGTAGCTAAGTCGGTTGCGATTTGGGCTAGCTTAATGGCGGCCGAAATTCCATCTTTATCATTTACGGTGATGGCATCAACGGCATAACCGAGTGCCTCCTCATACCCAAATGTCAGTCCATCAATCTTTGCTAGCCATTTAAAACCTGTAAGCGTCTGCTTAAACTCTAAATTATAATGGGCTGCAATCTTGCTCAAAATGGTGGAAGATACAATTGAATTGGCGAGAATTCCTTTTTTCGTATTGCGTGCAATAGATTCTCCAAAAATAGCGCCTAATTCATCTCCGCGTAGCATTCGCCACCCAGTTACTGGATCATTGACCGCTGCCGCGCACCTATCGGCATCGGGATCGTTTGCAATTACTAAATCTGCATCAAATGCGCGTGCAGTCTCCAGCGCTAAATCGATAGCGCCAGGCTCTTCTGGATTAGGAAATGCCACAGTAGGAAAATCTGGATCAGGTTGTGCCTGAGCAGCTACTAAAATTGGTGAGGCAAAACCAGCTTTCTGAAAAACTTGCAGAAGAGTTTCGGTGCCAACGCCATGCATCGCTGTATAAACAATCTTCAAGTCACCTGGCTTGTTGGCAATCGCGGCGGTGATATTTACATACTTACTTATAATCTCTTCATCGACGATACTCCAGGAATGGCCCCGTGGTTGGCTGGCCAAGGTGGTGATTGCTTGAATATGTGCGGCAATTGATTCATCGGTGGGAGAGACGATTTGAGAGCCGCGGTAATGAATTCCATCGACGGTTCCGCCTAAATAAACTTTGTATCCATTATCTTGTGGCGGATTATGACTTGCCGTGACCATGATTCCAACATCGCACTTCAATTCATTGGTTGCAAAAGCCAAGACTGGAGTTGGAAGTGGCCGGGGGAGAACATAGACCGTCATGCCAGCACCGCTCATAATTTGGGCAGTCTCTTCTGTAAAATCCTCTGAGCCGTAACGCGCATCGCGCCCAATAACTACCGATGTTAATTTTCGTTCCTTCATATATGCAGCTATTGCAGCGGCTGTGCGGCCAACAACTGCGCGATTCATTCCTGAAGGTCCAGGTCGCACCGGTCCACGCAGACCCGCTGTACCAAACTGTAGAAAACCTGAAAATGAAGTACGTAGCTCAACTTCATTATCTGTATCAAGCCAACCCTGTAAGACGGCGGCCGTTACGGGATCTGGATCATCGGCGATCCATGCTTGTACTTCGGCCTTTAGCTCCATGTGCTTAGAATAACTTTGGAATTACGGCCTTGAGAAGTGCGCCCATCCGATCGGCAGCTGCCTTACCGGCGGCAATAACCTCTTCATGATTGAGCTTTTCACCAGTGACTCCAGCGGCTGCATTTGTTACGAGTGAGATACCAAGAATCTCGGCCCCTAGTGCGTGAGCGGCAATAGCCTCTGGGACGGTCGACATTCCCACCAAATCCCCACCCATAGTGCGCATCATGTGGATCTCAGCCGGTGTTTCATACGTTGGTCCGCGCCAATGAACATAGACACCCTCGTCCAGGGATGCATCCTCACGTTTAACAATCTCGCGGATGCGCTTGCTATAGAGATCTGTTAGATCTACAAAAGTTGCACCAGAAAGTGGTGAAACTGCAGTTAAAGAGATGTGATCGCGAATTAAGACGGGTTGTCCAACACTGTATTTCGTATTAATACCGCCACATGCATTCGTCAGAATGATAATTTTACAACCTGCTTTTACTGCTGCGCGAACACTATGAACAACTGGCTCAACACCTTTGCCTTCATATAGATGTGTTCGTCCCAGAAAAACTAGAGCCCGAAGTTTTTTTCCGTCAGCTTCAATACTGTACGAGCGAACTTTTCCAGAGTGTCCTTCAACCGTTGGTGGCAAAAAACCAGTTAACTCTTCGGCGTTACATTCATAGACAGGGGTACCAAGTGCATCAACTGCACTCACCCAACCTGAACCCATAACGAGGGCAACATCGTGAGATGGCACTCCAGTGCGTTCGATAATTTCTTGTGCCGCCGCGGTTGCAGCAGCCATGGGATCGCTATAGAGAAGTTCGCTCGATGTCATGCATCAATAATGTCACAGAGTGTGGTTCCACTAGAAACCGTTGCTCCGATAACTGCAGTGAGATTAGCGATAACTCCTGATTTATGAGCCATCAGAGGCTGCTCCATCTTCATGGCTTCAAGAACAATGATTAAATCGCCGGCTTCAACGATAGCGCCTACTTCAACGGCAATCTTTACAACCGTGCCTTGCATCGGACTCGAAAGTTCTGAACCGCCAGAGCCGCCCGACATGCCGGCCTTGGCTCTATGTCGCTTAACAACAGGTTTGGGAGCGTGAACAAGAATTTCAAAGCGTTTTCCATTTATCTCAGTCACCAAATGTTCAGGGGCCATGTGTGTTTGCAGTGGCTCAGCAGTTGCAGTGAAGGCAGGGATGTCATTTACAAACTCGTTTTCAATATAGCTTGTGTAAACTTTGAAATTTTCGGTAAATGCCGGATCTTCAACTATTGCGCGGTGGAAAGGCAGGGCTGTTGCCAAACCATCGATTGTGAACTCTGCCAGAGCTCTGCGTGCTCGCTCAATTGCTTGCTTTCGAGTTGCGCCCGTAACAATCAACTTTGCAAGAAGTGAGTCAAAGTTGCCGCCAATAGTGTCACCATTTTTAAAACCTGCATCTACACGTACACCCGGGCCATTGGGCGTTGCCCATTTAGTAATGCGCCCTGGAGCTGGCAAGAACGACCGTCCTGGATCTTCACCATTGATGCGAAACTCAATTGAGTGACCTCGGATTATCGGATCATCAAATCCCAGTGATTCACCCATTGCGATTCGGAACTGCTCGCGCACTAAATCGATACCGGTAATCTCTTCACTGACTGGGTGCTCAACTTGCAGCCGTGTATTTACTTCTAGGAATGAGATTGTGCCATCTAGGCCAACTAAGAACTCGCACGTGCCGGCGCCGATGTAGCCAGCCTCTTTCATGATTGCTTTACTAGAGCGATACAGCTCTTTATTTTGTTCATCGGTTAAAAATGGCGCAGGCGCCTCTTCAACTAGTTTTTGATGGCGGCGCTGTAGCGAACAATCGCGTGTACTGACCACAACTGCATGACCATGCATATCAACAAGAACCTGAGTTTCGACGTGACGGGGCTTATCTAAATAGCGCTCAACAAAACACTCGCCTCGTCCAAAACCGCTAATCGCCTCACGGACGGCGGAGTCAAACAACTCTGGGATCTCCTCCATTGTGCGTGCAACTTTTAATCCACGTCCGCCGCCGCCATGAGCGGCTTTAATCGCAACAGGCAGTCCATGTTCTTTAGCAAACGCGGTAACCTCTTCGTGACCTTCAACTGGATCTTTTGTGCCAGCAACTAGAGGAGCCCCGGCCTTTGCTGCGATTTTGCGCGCTGAGACTTTATCTCCCAAGGCACGGATTGCAGCTGGTGGTGGTCCAATCCAAATGAGGCCAGCATCTATTACCGCTTGGGCGAAGTGTGCATTTTCAGATAAAAATCCATAACCAGGGTGAACCGCATCGGCGCCAGATTCAATTGCAACTGCAATTAGTTTTTCTATATTCAAATATGTTTGTGTAGCAGTTGTTCCGGCAAGTGAATAGGCAGAATCTGCCATGCCGGTATGAATCGCTGTTCGGTCTTCATCAGAGTAAACGGCAACGCTCTCTAATCCATGATCTTTACATGCTCGTATTACACGAACTGCAATTTCACCGCGGTTGGCTACTAATACGCGCTTCATTGCATCACCTTAACCTCTGGCCATGAATAGCCAAGCTGTGCGAAGGCCTTTCGCATAAATGGCATCGAAATACCAACAACATTTGTGTAATCACCCTCAATGGATGGGATAAATGGGGAGCTAAAGCCATCAAGAGTAAAACCACCTGCCACATGCAAAGGCTCACCGCTTGCAACATAGTCGTTGATTTCATCATCGCTCATTTGATCAAAAGTAACCTTAGTCGTAACAATGCTAGAGATTTCACGGTCTTTTGTTGTATCAATAATGCAATGGCCTGTGTGCAATAGACCTGAATTTCCTTGGACACGTTTTGCCCTCTCACGTGCAATCTCTGGCGTGCCAGGCTTGCCTAGGGATTGACCATCAAACTCAAATGTTGAATCACACCCAATAATAATCGCCGGAAAATCTATCGTCTCTGCAATCGTATGAGCCTTGGTAATTGCAAGAGCAATCACCATGTCTGAGGGAGATAGCGAGTTGAAAAACTCGGTCTCTTCATCGACGTGACTGACCATAATAATTGGTTTAAGCCCAGCAGATTCGAGAAGTCGGCGACGCGAAGCGGACGCGGAAGCAAGGATAATCTTTGGCATTGATGTTTTAGTTCCTTTGGCCGAAGCGAAAATTATTATGAAGTGGCTTGCGAAGTTGTGGCAGGCCAAAGGTACTTTTCCGGATCACGGGGACAAGCTCTTCGCGCTTGTGCAGGGATATTGCATACTCGATTGCTGTTAACTCTTCGGTAGTCGGTTCACCCTTAATGATTGAATACTCCATTACAACGGAATATTTCCATGTTTGCGCGCTGGCAATGTATCGCGCTTGGTTTTTAAAGTTCTAAATGCCTTTGTTATATATGCACGTGATTGATTTGGCTCAATAACCGTATCGATTGTTCCGCGCTCTGCGGCTAAGTATGGATTTGCTAACGACTCATTGTAATCATCGACTAACTCGGCACGTTTGCTAACGGGATCTTTTGCAGCCGCAAGCTCTTTACGGTAGAGAATATTTACTGCGCCTTGTGCGCCCATGACTGCAATCTCGGCGCTCGGCCAAGCAAAGTTAATGTCACTGCCTAAATACTTTGAACCCATAACGATGAATGCACCGCCGTAAGCCTTGCGAGTAATCAGAGTTACAAGTGGCACAGAGGCTTCGGCATAGGCATAGAGAAGTTTGGCTCCGCGACGAATGATTCCATCCCACTCTTGCTCTGTGCCGGGTAGAAATCCAGGTACATCAACCAGGGTGAGAATTGGAATATTAAAGGCATCGCAAAAACGGAGGAAGCGAGCGGCTTTTTCACTCGAATTGATATCGAGTGTGCCAGCTAACTGTGAAGGCTGATTAGCGATAATTCCAATCGACTCGCCTTCAATTCGCGCAAAACCGACGATGATATTTGGTGCATACAAGGCATGAACTTCGAGGAACTCGGCCTCATCAACTAAGGCTTGAATGAGAACCTTCATGTCGTATGGCTGATTCGTATTGTCTGGAATTAAGGTATCGAGTGCAAAATCTATTGCTGTTTTATCTAAGGATTGAGTTGGTGGAAGATGCGGCGCACTATCCATATTGTTTGATGGCAGATAGGAAAGCAATGCCTTCACATAGTCGATCGCATCGGCCTCATTCTCGGCTAAATAATGCGAGTTACCAGTCTTAGTGTTGTGTGTTCGAGCGCCACCGAGCTCTTCCATATCTACTTCTTCGCCGGTAACGGTTTTAATAACATCAGGCCCAGTGATAAACATATGTGATGTCTCATTGACCATGACAGTGAAGTCAGTCAGAGCTGGCGAGTATGCCGAGCCGCCTGCGCAAGGGCCCAGAATTAGTGAAATCTGCGGAATGACACCTGAGGAGCGTGTATTGAGGCGAAAGATTTTACCGTAGCCAGATAAAGAGGCAACGCCTTCTTGAATTCGTGCACCACCTGAATCGTTGATTCCAATCAACGGGATTCCGCTCTTTAATGCAAAGGCTGCAATCTTCACGATTTTTTCAGCATGAACCTCTCCAAGAGAGCCTCCCATGATGGTGAAGTCCTGCGAATACAACGCGATAGGTCGGCCATCTACAGTGCCGGTACCAATGACAACGCCATCACCGTATGGACGGTTCTTATCCATACCGAATTGAGTCGAACGGTGACGCGCGAACTCATCGATCTCTGTGAAAGAGTCTTCATCGACAAGCATCTCAATGCGCTCGCGGGCGGTGTTCTTGCCCTTGGCATGTTGCTTTTCTACTGCGCGTGCCGAACCAGCATGGACAGCCTCTTCGACACGTGCTCGTAAATCTTCGATTTTTCCGGCGGTTGTATGCAGATCACGGCTCATACCCCTACGGTACTAGTCGTGGAGATAGAAATGCTAAGTACGCCCCTTGATAGTTCGATAATCAATGCCGCCGTGACGCAGTACTGGCGAGTAAGCGTGGTTGAACTCACGACATCGACGCAAAGCGATGTAGTGGCACAGGTACAGAAAGGAAATGCCCAAACAGGAGATGTAATTGCCACAGAGTTTCAAAGTGCGGGACGAGGCCGCTTAAATCGCAGCTTCGATGCTCCACATTCCACTGCACTTTTATTCTCTTTCTATATCCAACCGCAGAGAGATCGCCAAGATTGGGGATGGCTCCCTCTCATTGCCGGAGCAAGTGTTGCCCAAACTCTTTCTCAATATGGAGCTCAAGTGAAGTGGCCCAACGACGTTTTAATAAATGATAAAAAAGTATCGGGTCTCATCGCAGAGGTTGCAGGCGATGGAGTCGTTATTGGAATCGGAATAAATGTTGCCATGGCGATCTCAGAACTTCCCGTGCCAACGGCTACTTCACTTTTAATTGAAGGCGCAAAAAACCTAACCCGTAATCAGTTACTGGCCGATCTTCTAAATACATTTGAAGGAAATTTCACTCCTTGGGATCAGGGAGATAATGAAATTGCAGAGCAGTACCTAGCATTGAGTGCAACGGTTGGAAGTAAGGTTCGCGTTGAATATCCAGATGGCCGCACAGAAATCGCTCTGGCGGTGGCGATAAGCCCTAAAGGAGAGTTGGTTTTAGATTCCGGGGCTCTTGTGCAGGCCGGCGACATAGTTCATCTACGATAATCCAGTGAGTGAGACTTTCCCTACCGTTGGCATCATAGGTGCGGGCCAGCTCGCGCGCATGAGTGTTTCATCGGCCGCAGCCCTCGGTGTAAATCTTCTTCTCCTAGCCCAGGATGCCAGCGATAGCGGCGCCCAAATCGCCAACCACATTGTTGGTGATTATAAAGATCTAGAAACGGTTCTTGAGTTTGCCAAAAAATGTGATGTTATAACTTTTGAGCACGAGCTCATTCCTTTAAGTGTCATAAAAGCAGTTGAAGCCGCTGGCATAGTTGTAAGGCCAAGTTCGAAGGCATTTATTTACTCTCAAGACAAGGCTGCGATGCGCCAGCGCTTAAGTAATTTTCATGCACCGAAATCTCAGGTCGTCTCCAGCACAGTAGGTGTTAGCGGGTACCCACTGATAGCTAAGACGATATCCGGCGGGTATGACGGCCGTGGAGTTTGGAGAGTTGAATCAGAGAAGGCGTTGAGTGATTTAATCGCACAGGTTGGTAAAGTTCTCATTGAAGAGCTCATTGAATTTGATTATGAAATCGCGGTTATGGTTGCCCGTTCTCCTCACGGGCAGGCCAGCACGTGGGCGCCCACACAGACTGTTCAGGTCGATGGGATCTGCACGATGACGCTTACGCCGGCTCCTCAACTAACTCCAGAGTTAAGCGCTAAAGCTCAGAAGTTAGCGTTGGATATTGCACAAGAAATCGGAGCCGTTGGAGTAATGGCAGTTGAGATTTTTGTTAAAGGCGACGAACTCTTCATTAATGAACTTGCAATGCGTCCCCATAACTCGGGCCACTGGACTATCGAGGGCGCGGTGACGTCACAGTTTGAGCAACATCTACGTGCGGTTCTAGATTTACCGTTAGGTGATACATCAATGACGGCGCCCGTTGCAGTAATGGGAAACATCCTAGGATCGAGTAAGAAAGATATGTATCGACCTTACCTGCACTTAATGGCGCGTAATCCAGCCTTAAAGTTTCATCACTATAAGAAAGATGTACTCCCGGGTCGCAAGATTGGCCATGTCACTCTTTTAGGTAATGAAGTCGTAGAATTAACCCACGAAGTACAGCATGCCCTTGATTATATGAGCGGAGAAGTCGATGAGTGATGTTGCGATAATCATGGGATCCGATTCTGATTGGCCGATTATGGAAGAAGCTGCAAAGCTTCTAGATCGCCTTGGGATTTCACACGATACCGATGTTGTATCTGCCCACCGCATGCCACTTGAAATGGTCGAGTTTGCACAGAACGCTGCGGCTAAGGGTTATAAAGTAATTATTGCCGGAGCTGGTGGCGCGGCACACTTACCAGGCATGGTCGCATCGCTCACAACATTGCCAGTGATCGGAGTTCCGATCGCGCTTAAAAATCTAGATGGAATGGACTCTCTACTTTCAATTGTGCAGATGCCAGCAGGGGTTCCAGTTGCAACTGTCGGAGTAGGAAATGCTAAGAATGCAGCACTTCTTGCCGCACGTATTTTGGGAATCTCTGATGCCTCGATAGCGGCCAAAGTAAGTCAGGGGTTACAAGAGATTAATGAAGAGGCTAAAGCCAAGGGAGCTAACTTAAATTCTCGCCGAAATCAAAAGACCGGTTTTTAATTAACGCGATTTATATTCAATTGCAGGACAGCGGTTCATTACAGTTAACAGACCTGCCGCTTGCGCTCTAGCTACTGCCGCCTCATCGATTACATCTAACTGAAGCCATACGGCTTTAGCTCCAATTGCGATAGCTTCATCGACAACCTTGCCAACTAAGTTTGAGTTTACAAAACAGTCAACAACATCGACCTTGATTGGTATTTCACTTAAGGTTTTGTGACCCATCTGTCCGTGCACTTCTTCAGCGCGCGGGTAGACAGGAATTATTTGATGGCCCTTATCTTGTAATAACTTTGCTACTCCAAAGGCGGCGCGATCAGGGTTGTTACCAAGCCCAACGATGGCCCACACCTTCATTGCTAGGAGGGCATCGATTACTTCGCTCTCTTTAATCAGTGCGTCCTAGTGCGTGAAACTTCCAACCGCCATCGCGCCACTTATCTCGATCAAGGGCGTTACGTCCATCGATAATCATTTTATTTTTAACGAGGGCTCCAATAACCACAGGATCTAAGGCACGATACTCTTTCCACTCCGTCAAATGAAGGATTAAATCAGCATCTTTCACGCAATCTGTGACAGTTTCGGCAAAGTTCAGGTTAGGAAAACGCTTGCGGGCAGGCTCGATACCTTTGGGATCGTGCACTACTACGTTGGCACCGGCGCCGTGAAGCTGCACAGCTATATCTAGCGCGGGGGAGTCGCGAACGTCATCGCTATCCGGTTTAAATGTCGCACCAAGGACTGCAATTTTGTATTGAGTCAAATCCTCCGAAAGATCACTTCGCACAACATCGATCACACGTTGGCGAGCACGTAGGTTTATTGCATCGATCTCACGTAAAAACTCAAGTGCCTGCTTTGCGCCAAGCTCTTCTGCGCGCGCCATAAACGCTCGAATATCTTTGGGCAAGCACCCGCCACCGAATCCAATTCCCGCTTGCAGGAAACGGCTACCAATACGAGGGTCATAACCGATTGCCTTTGCAAGAACTGTTACGTCTCCACCAGCTGCTTCACATACTTCGGCCATTGCATTAATGAAAGAGATTTTTGTCGCAAGGAAAGAGTTAGCTGCGACTTTAACGAGTTCGGCAGTTGGTAGGTCGGCTCGAATCCAAGGAGTTCCAAGGGCGAGAATCGGCGCATAGACATCTTTTAGTATCGCCTCTGCGCGATCGTTAGCAACTCCGACAACGAGACGATTTGGTGTCAAAGTATCTTCAACTGCAAATCCTTCACGTAAGAACTCTGGGTTCCAAGCTAGGTCAGCTTGTGGTGCCGACTGTGCAAGTTGCTCTCGTAGAGCTTGCGCGGTGCCAACTGGGACCGTTGACTTTCCAACCACCAGCGCCCCCTCTTTCAAGAATCGTGCAATTTCACTAACGGCCGACTTAACGTATGTGAGATCTGCAGCTAGGCCACCTTTAATTTGTGGTGTACCAACGCAGACAAAGTGAATATCGGCATCGGCAACTGCAGAAAAATCAGTTGTGAAAGTCAAGCGGCCACTTTTTATCTCCTGGGCCAATAATGTATCGAGCCCTGGTTCATAAAAAGGTAGCTCTCCTCGAGAGAGCATTTCAACTTTAATGGGATCTGTATCTACTCCAATGACCGTAAAACCAAGGGATGACATGCAGGCTGCATGGGTTGCGCCTAGGTATCCGCAGCCAATAACTGAGAGTTTTGAGTTCATGGCCATGAGTTTACTTCAGCGCTCCGCACGGATTTTCATCGGCGGTACGAGTCTTAAACTTATCCACCATCGTCGGTGTTGCACTAGCGCTAGAAGATGCCGAAGGCGAAGGCGTGACCTCATCGATCAGCGGCAAATCTTGACGCAAGCGATTAAAGAGATCTGGGGCCAGAACCTTGTCCCATGTAACAACCGAGCCAAGTCCGGCAACGCGGGCATTTGCATTGCCAAGTGGAATCGTGAGTGTGCGAACCTTGCTGGCCGATAGATTCTTTAACTGCTTTGCTAGGGTTATCAAATCACTGCTATTTAGTTGTGAATCGGTTTTAACAGTTGCGATTGCAGCATTAAAAAGATTAACCATTTTAACTGGATTGAGTAGTACGCCACTGCTCGTAACTTTTCTTAGCACCGCACTCATGAACTGCTGCTGCCGTTGCATGCGGCCCAAATCTCCCATGCCATCAAAATCGCGAGTTCGAACATACTTAAGCGCTTCAACTCCATTCAAAGTATGAACACCTGCGCTCATGACTAGGTGACTATTTGGATCATTGATATCTCTCTTCGAACAAACTTCGATTCCACCTAGTGAATCAACGATTCCAGCAAAGCCAGCAAATCCAATTTCAATATAGTGATCAATACGCACGCCGGTTTCATTTTCAATTGTCTGAATTAGAAGCGGTGCACCACCCCAAGCAAATGCGGCGTTGATCTTTCCCTTCGCCGCAGCGACGGTTCTGTCTTTATATAATGAGGATTGATGTTCTGGGATAGTGACTAGGGAGTCACGCGGAATAGAAATAATCGTAGCCTTATCGCGGGCTTTACTGATGTGCACTAGAAGCATCGTGTCCGAACGTGCTCCAGCTGCCGATTTCGTTGTTCCAACGCGTAAGAGTTTTGATTGTTCTTTTGTCAGACCTTCGCGAGTATCAGAGCCAACTAATAGATAGTTAAGTGCAGTTGTAGGTTTGTCTGGGCGCTTATCGAGTTTGCTAAAGACATCGATTCGGTCAATAGCGCCGCTGACCTGACCCAGGCCAAGCCAGGCGATAGCCGAAATGGCGACGATAGCGACCGAGAGTGATGTAATAATTCGAATTGGTCGCGTCGCTTTCACAGGCGAAGACTACTTCAGCGATACGGTGGAGGGGTTATGACGACATCAGCAAATGAGTTATATGGCTCACCGAGGCGTGAAATCTCCGTAATCCTTCCTGTGCGTAATGAGGCGCTTCATTTGGCCGATGCCGTGAATGCGATTTTGTCACAGGATTTTAACGGCTCACTCGAAGTGGTTTTGGCAATCGGCCCCTCACATGATGGCACCGAGGAGATTGCCCAGGTTCTGGCACAGACAGATTCACGGGTAGTCATCATCGCCAACCCAACAGGGCGCACTGCTGCGGGCTTAAATCTTGCGATTAAAAAATCACAGTATTCAATTATTGTGCGCGTGGATGGCCACTCAGAGATTCCTCAGAATTACTTATCCCTTGTACTTGAAATCCTCACAGAAAGTGGCGCAGTAAATGTCGGTGGAGTAATGGCGGCATCGGGTAAGAGTTTATTTGAACGTTCGGTTGCACGAGCGATGCGAAGTCCGCTTGGAGTTGGTGCATCGCGCTTTCATACTGGAGGGTTAGCTGCCTCCGTCGACACTGTTTATCTAGGCGCTTTTAGAAAAGAGGCCCTACTTGCTGTTGGTGGTTTTGATGAGCGCTTCACTCGCGCACAGGATTGGGAGTTAAATTTTCGTCTGCGTGCAGCCGGAGGCGTTGTCTATTTTGATCCACGGTTGGTTGTTACATACCGTCCACGTGCAAGCGTTAGTGCCCTTGCGCGCCAGTACTTTGAGTATGGCCGCTGGCGTCGAGTAGTTTCACGTCGCCATGAAGGAACGATTAACTTTAGGTACCTCGCTCCTCCTTTCACCGTAATCGTGACACTAATTTCGATAATTCTCGGAATTGCGATATCGACTATCTTTCTTTTACCAGCTCTCATCTACGGGATTTTTATTCTTTTGGCATCGTGTGTAATAGGCAAATCTTTAGGGGAAGTTGTGTGTCTGCCGCTGATTCTTCTGACGATGCATATGAGCTGGGGGACGGGCTTCCTTACCTCGCCTAAGTCGCTGGCACCGTAAGGTAGCCTTGCGACCATGAGCGCACCGTTGCAGGTTTACGAGCCATTTAAGGCGGGCCTGCCACCTTTAACTCGTTACTGGAAGTCGCTCTGGTCTCGCCGAACCTTCATCTCTGAGTATTCGCGCTCTGAGCTTCGCGAGCAACACTTCGATTCAGTCTTTGGCCAGCTGTGGTTGGTATTGAACCCACTTCTTCTCTCAGCTGTGTATTTTCTTTTGATTGTAATTATCGGGGGCTCATCAGACAGCATTCGTTATGCCCATTTGACGGCCACACTCTTTCTTTTTTACCTTGTAGCCAACTCTCTTACGGGCGGTGTTAAATCAATCACCGCCGGCCAGCGGCTCATTCTAAATACGGCATTTCCAAGAATCATGCTGCCAATATCTGCAGTTGTTATCGCAATATTTAAATTTCTACCAACACTTGTTGTCTTTCTTGTCATCCGCACTCTTGTAGGCCTGCCCTTTTCCTGGCAGATGCTTTGGGCCTTTCCGGTCTTGCTCATTGCAATGTTATTGGCACTTGGTTTGGCGATTACAATTTCATGCATCAATGTTTACTTCCGCGATATTTCTAGTTTTCTACCATATTTAACACGTACACTTTTATATCTCTCTCCAATTCTTTACGAGGCATCAGCGCTCAAGCCAGAGCTATTAGCGATAGAAGTTGTTAACCCGCTATTTCCGCTACTAGATAGTTGGTCTCGAGCACTTGTGCATGGGCAAGCACCACAGGCCTCAAGCATATTGGCGGCCTTGGCATGGGCAGTTGGAATTCTAATAATTGGAACCTATTTCTTCTTATCAAGGGAGCGCGAATTTGCCGTCCGTCTCTAACATTCACAAGACCAACGAGATCGCAGTTTCAGTTCGCGGTCTAGGTCTTACATATAAAACTGCAATCGATCGCAGGCCGACTTTAAAAGCGCGATTTAAATCTTTAGGGCGTGGAACAAAACAGACACGGGTGATTCGCGCACTTGATAATGTCGATCTAGATGTCGAATACGGTCAAGTTTTAGGCGTCATCGGAACAAATGGTGCAGGTAAATCCTCAATGATGCGGGTAATTGCAGGAATTATTCCACCATCACAAGGTCGCATCGAAGTCTTTGGCAGCGTGAGCACGCTCCTGGCATTGGGAGTCGGTTTTAATCCATCGATGTCTGGTCGCGACAATGTATTTCTCGGAGGACTGGCCGCGGGAATGTCACGCGATGAAATAGAGAGCCACTTTCAAGAGATTGCCGACTTCTCTGAACTCGGAGATGCCATTGATGCACCGATGAGAACATACTCATCTGGCATGTTTTCTCGTCTTGCCTTTTCGGTAGCGGCAACAGTGCGTCCGGACATCTTGATCGTTGATGAGGCTTTAAGCACGGGGGATGCAAAATTTAAGGAAAAATCACTCAATCGCATCAAAGAGCTGCGAAGTGATGATCGGGCACTGATTCTTGTTAGCCATGCGATGGCGACGTTGCGAGAAGTCTGCAATGACGTTGCGTGGCTGCACAAGGGCAGATTAGTTCAACGTGGCGAGCCACATGCGACGATCAATGCCTACCAAGAGTTTTTGCAGGTCGGAAAGAGTGCAGCCATCGATGAGGATGTCTAAAGGGTTTTTTGCACTACTTTTTCTCTTTTCATCTCTTACAACACCAGCATCGGCTGTAGATATCCCTGCTGAATTCTCATTCCATGGATCTGGTTATGGTCATGGTGTTGGACTTTCACAAATGGGTGCACGATTTATGGCGCTGTCTGGTCAAACTTCTGAGCAAATTCTGAAGTACTTCTACAAGGATGTTTCCATTGAACCACTCGATGACTCAAAGATTCTGCGAGTAAATATTGGACATCTACTCACATCTGCAAAGATCACAACGACTTCGAAAGCTTCTCCATTACAAATAAGCCAGGGCGATGTTGGAAGCCAAAGTATTGATTCTGTATTTGCAAACGCAGACTCCATATCATTTTCAATCATTGGGTCAACGGTGAGCCCAAGAATAACTATTGGGAAAACTACCCAAGTGCTCCCAAGAAATAGAATCTTTACTATTCGTTGGAGCGGTACTAGATATTTGGAAGGCCCAGACACAGTTGTTTCAGTCAATCACACCGGAATAACACAGAAGTATCGGTATGGGCAGATACAAGTCAGGGCGGTAAAGAGCACCTCTGGTTACCGGCTAGAACTTACTAACTCGGTTCGTCTTGCCGATGAGTATTTGTGGGGCGTGAGCGAAATGCCTTCTTATTGGCCACTTGCGGCGATTGAGGCTCAGGCAATCGCATCAAGAACATATGCCCTTAGCAAGGCGGGAATTTATCGAAAAGCCTGTGATTGCGATCTATATGGTGAGATATCTGATCAAACTTTCTTGGGATATGCAAAGGAGATTGAAAAGAAATTTGGTGCAATTTGGAAAGAGACCGTCACTCGAACAGCTGGATTAACGATTACCCAGGCCGGCATACCTATTACGGCCTATTTTTTCTCATCATCTGGAGGAAAGAGTGAGCTTGCTCTAAATGCTTGGGGCAGCTCTCGCAGCTATACGCAGATTGTTGAAGACCCGGGCTCGTTAGATCTAACGTTAAATCCTCGATTTGTCAGTTGGGATCGCAAAACGCCGCAAAGCATTGTTGCCGCGGCCTTCCTCTTGCCGGATGTTGTTACTTTAGAAATCTTAAGTAGAAATGAGAGCGGAACTGTGGCTCAAATTCAAGCAACTTCAAGTAGTGGCAACACAGTGATTTTGCGTGGGGAAACTTTTAGAAGCCGAACCAAGATACCTTCTGCCTACTTTGATTTAGTTAGCGTGCAGAATTGAATTAAGTCCACCCCATGAACCTGTTCGACTGACCACTTCAAGGGCTCCATCTAAGGAGTTACGACGAAATAGAAGATCGTTAGCACCTGATAACGCCGAGGCCTTAACGATTTCACCATCGGGCAAACGAATTTTTGAAGCGGCAGTGATGTATGCACCAGCTTCGATAATGCAGTTACTTCCGAGTGAAATACCGCAGCCAGAGTTAGCACCCAAAAGAGTTTTTTCTCCGATAGAGATAATTTCTTTCCCACCGCCGCTCAATGTACCCATGATGGATGCGCCACCACCGACATCGGTGCCATCACCAACAACAACTCCGGCTGAGATTCTGCCTTCAACCATAGAACTACCTAGTGTTCCAGCATTAAAATTAACAAAACCTTCGTGCATAACCGTAGTTCCAGATGCAAGGTGCGCGCCTAAGCGAACGCGATCGGCATCAGCGATACGCACTCCACTCGGAACAACGTAATCCACCATTCGCGGGAACTTGTCGATTGAGAAAACAGTTACATGGCCGTGAGCTGCCTTTAGGCGTGCACGCGTGATCTCGAAATTTTCAACTGCGCATGGACCGACCGATGTCCAAACAACATTGGTTAGTAGGCCAAAGATTCCATCAAGATTAGCGCCATGAGGCTTTACTAAACGATGCGATAAAAGATGAAGTCGAAGATATGCATCCAAAGCTGAGGTTGGCGGCTGTGAGATATCAATTTCAATGCTTGCGATTTCGCGGGTAACATCACGTGATTTATCGACGCCAACTAGGGCGTTTAACTCGGGAGCAATCTCTGGATTTAGTGGTGAAAGCACCGGCGAGGGGAACCAAGCGTCGAGCAGTTTGCCATGAGAAATTGTTGTAATCGCGTGGCCAGATGCAATGGTCGTCATGTCCTAAGCCTAACCCCTATTCTTTCAGGCATGCGCATCGCGGTATTTTGCTCTTCATCTCCAACCATCGACCCAAAATATGTTGATTTAGCCTATGAACTTGGAGAAGGCATTGGGTCTAGTTCGTGGGAGCTCATCACGGGCGGCGGCCACATCTCCATGATGGGGGCGGTATCGCGCGGAGCGCGCGCAGCCAAAGGGAAAACCGTCGGTGTGATTCCTCAGGCGTTAGTTGATATTGAATTTGCCGATCATGACAATGATGAGCTTCATGTTGTAGAGACGATGGGCGAGCGCAAAGCGATGATCACTGATATTTCAGATGCATTCATAACTTTGCCTGGTGGTGCGGGGACCCTCGAGGAGTTTTTTGAAATTTGGGTCGGACGCTACTTAAAGTTCCATAACAAACCGGTAGTCATCCTTGATCCTTTTGGAATTTATTCGCCACTGCACGAGTTAATAGCACACCTTGAGACTGAGAACTTTATCAAACCGGGAATGCGTGAATTGATAACGTGGACAATGACAGTTAAAGATGCCCTTGCGGCGTGTAAGAAATGACGAGTAACCACTTAGCAATATCACTTGAGATAGAGGCACCAATACAAAAGGTTTGGGATGAGTTAGCAAATTGGGAAAAACAGAGCGACTGGATGCTTCAAACTAAAGTCTGGGTAACTTCTAAAATTCAAAGCGGAGTTGGAACACAAATAAGCGCGCTCACTGGAATTAAAAAATTCGGAATCTTAGACACAATGGAAGTTACTAACTGGCAACCCCCGCATATCTGCGATGTCATTCATACTGGCCGAGTTATTAGAGGCACAGGTCGATTTGAATTAACTGCAATCGATGCTGCGCGCACTCGTTTTGATTGGTCAGAAGAAGTAATAGCCCCACGCGCCCTCTTTATCCTTATGATGCCGGGGCTTTACATTGGGGTCCGTATTTCTCTGGCTCGATTTGCGCGCTCACTGCGTTGAGTTCGAAATAGGGCCGCCCCCAGCGCTTTGATGGGTAGCCTTGGTCCTATGAATGAGCCCACGACTTTGGCAGAGGTGCTCGCCTCCCTGCCAGAAGAGGAGCGCTTCATCTTGACGATGCACTATCTGCGATCCATGGCGCCTGCCGAGATTGCTGTGAGCTTGTCGGTGCCTGTTCGCTCAGTAGAGGTGGTAATTGCCTCTGGAAAGGCCAGACTTAGCGCGCTTTTAGGTCCATAGGGACGATTTCCCACTAATGGACTTAGTGCGAGATACTTCTCCTCTTGCATTCCCCATCCACATCTTTAAGAGGAGTCTCCATATGGCAGCCATGAAACCCCGCACAGGCGATGGCCCAATGGAGGTAACCAAGGAGGCTCGTTCTTTGGTCATGCGAATCCCTCTCGAGGGCGGCGGACGCCTAGTAGTTGAGCTCAACCCGGAGGAAGCAAATAATCTCAGCGCCGCTCTTCATGCCGCGGTCGCTCTCGTTAAGAAGTAACTGCACCTCAGACGATAGCCTTTAACGCATGTCTTCCACTCTCACCAGCGCACCAGTAAAACTCGCAGCAGCTACTTCTGCCGATGTTATTGCTGTGGCTTTTGCTGTTAACGGTGCTGGAAGTTTTAGCTTTGAAGGTCCGGGAACAATCATCAGGGATATTGAGAGCTGCTTTGATGTGGATTTAGTTGATGAACTCTCATTCTTTTCACCAAGCGGCAAAGCGGGTGAAATATTTGAAATCCCCGTAAGTGCAGAAAATTGTGTGACGGAACGTATCTACCTAACCGCAATCGGGGATGCATCCACTCCATCTTTTCGTATTGCAGCAACGGCCATTGCTCGGAAAGTTCGCGGCAAGAAGTTGACTGTCTATTCGGCATGCGCAGTTAAGAATCCTGATATCGCCGCACATGCGACGTCACTTACAATGGGTGCCTATCTTTGGAGCTTAAAGAGCGGAAAGCCCGCTGAAGTTCCAAACTTTCTTGTGGCAAGTGATGATAAGGAGATTGTAAATGCTGCTTCTATTCTTGCGAAAGCGATTACGCGCGCTCGCGATCTGGTCCATACGCCTTCTAATATTAAGACTCCTGAGTGGATGGCTGCGCAAGCACAAGCCTTCGCACAATCAAATGGATTAAAGGTAAACGTCCTTAAAGGCAAAGATCTTAAAGAGTTTGGTGGATTGCGTGCGGTAGGTAACTCTTCGCCAAAGCCAGGCCCTCGCTTTATCGAAGTTTCATATGCTCCCATGAATAAAAAAAGTTCTCACGGAGCGTTGCCGCACGTTGTTTTAGTAGGTAAGGGCATCACTTTTGATACTGGTGGCGTCTCGCTTAAGCGTCCTTATGATTTGATGATTGCAATGAAATCAGACATGGCGGGGGCCGCAGCGATACTTGCGACGCTAACAGCCCTTGAAGAGTTACAACCAAATGTGCGAGTTACCGCACTAATGATGTGTGCAGAAAATGCAATCTCCGGCACCGCCCAGCGCCCAAGTGATGTGATTAAACACTATGGCGGCACGACCGTTGAAGTTATTGATACCGACGCTGAAGGCCGTTTAGTGCTGGCCGATGGCTTAGCTTATGCCGATATTAATTTGGATCCGGATTACTTGATAGATATCGCAACATTGACTGGAGCTGCCACGGTAGGCCTTGGTCGGCAATTCGCGGCGATGTACACACGTGATGACAAACTTGCCGCGGAGTTTGTCAAGGCAGGCCAAGACTCGGGTGATCGTGTTTGGCGAATGCCTTTGATCGATGATTACAAAGATGCTTTGCACAGTGATGTTGCAGATTTTAATCACGTCGCCCACGGAGAGGATTTTTCGGCTAAATCAGTTATTGCCGCACTTTTTCTTGAACACTTCGCGGGCAACCGTCGCTGGTTACATTTGGATATTGCAGGAACTGGCCGAAGCGAAGTCGATGCGGGAGAAAACCCAAAGGGCGGCACAGGCTATGGAGTTCGCTTGCTGACGCAGTGGATAATCTCACTTAAATGAAGACCGACCCACATTCATACGCCGAAAACTTTATTCCCGAAGATCACTTTAAATCACAAGCACGTGCCCGTGGAGTCGAGCTTGGCGCAGTGGATGTAACTCCCGGCGTTGGTGCTTACCTTCGACATTTAGCCTTTACATTATCTGCGCAGTCAGTTGTTGAGGTTGGAACGGGCTCAGGCGTTGGCAGCCTTTGGCTTCTCGATGGAATGCTGGCATCTGGCACATTGACCTCCATTGACGATGAGATGGAACATACACGTATCGCAAAGATGGCCTTTAGCGATGCTGACATTGCTCAAACTCGATATCGCCTTATTACCAACTCCGTTTTAGATGTGATTTCAAAACTCACTGATCGTGCATATGACCTTGTTGTATTGCGCCATAATCCAGAGGATTTAGCATTTGTTATTGGCGAGGCCCATCGCATCTTGCGAAGCGGTGGAGCCCTTGTTATTGATAACTTTTTCGGAGGCTCCAAAGTCTGCGACCCTACCCAACGCGACCCCAAGACAGTTTCGCTTCGAGATGCTGGGAAAATAGTGAAGAATGACACAGAGAATTGGGTGAGTATCTTGATTCCAGCCGGTGATGGATTGTTAGTTGCGACTAAGTTGTAGCAGAATAAAACCATGATCTTTCCTCGAAAGAAAAATACAGAGTTTCCTCCCGCCTGGTGGGAAAGCTCTCATTCACGTAGAAATTCACGCGGGAACATTGTTTTAGTTGCACTTCTTGCTGGAAGCATAGGTGGCTTACTCGGTGCAAATGCAACGGATGGCAATATATTTAGGCAGGCAAATTTAGTCTCATCTTCAAGTGTTATTGAGCGAGCTCCAGACTCTGTTGCCGGTATCGCAGCAAGGGTTCTTCCATCAGTAGTTTCAATTTCTACTCGCACGAATGATGGGGGCGGCACCGGCTCGGGATTTGTAATCGATAGTAATGGATATATTTTGACGAACAACCATGTCATTGCATTGTTTGCTCAATCGGGAGGCTCATTGCGCGTGACTCTCAATAATGGTGATGTTTATAATGCAACAATCGTTGGCCGCGATGCCTCGTATGACTTAGCGGTGCTAAAAATTTCCGCTAGAAATTTAAGGGCGCTTCAATTCGGAGATAGCGATAAAATTGCCGTTGGTGATCCAGTCATTGCCATTGGTTCCCCTCTTGGATTATCTGGAACAGTAACTCTTGGAATTATCAGCGCTAAGAACCGTCCAGTGACTGCAGGAGGATCTGCAGCTGAAAACTCATTTATTAATGCACTACAAACCGATGCTGCAATTAATCCCGGCAACTCAGGCGGGCCACTCGTTGACTCCACTGGAGCAGTCATAGGTGTTAACTCGGCAATTGCCTCGCTTGGTTCGACGGCACAAACTGGCTCAATCGGATTGGGTTTTGCAATTCCAATTAATCAAGCTCGCAAGACTGCAGATCAATTAATTAAGAGCGGAAAAGCAACGTATCCAGTCTTGGGTGTTTCCTTAGATATGAACTTCACAGGACTTGGTGCTCAAGTGGCAAAATCTAGTACTGGGGTTATGGCTGGAGGGCCAGCACAAATCGCGGGAGTAAAGCCAGGAGACATCATCATAAAATTTGAAGATAGGGAGATCACCGCTCCCGAAGAGCTCATCGTTGCCGTTCGGGCTAAGAGCGTTGGCGACACTGTGAGCTTTACTTATGTGCGAGATGGCAAAGAAATCTCTACCACCGCTACCTTAACCGCCGCAAAAGACTAACTATGCAGATGCCGATAGGCTGGGCACATGTTTTTTGATATCGGTGCCGGAGAGCTTCTCGGTCTTGCCGTATTGGCAATGGTCCTGGTTGGTCCAGAGCGACTTCCGAAAGTCGCGGTTGAAGCCGCCAAGATGTTGAAAAAACTTCGTAAATTATCGCAAGTGGCAACGGCAGAGCTGAAAGAGAATCTCGGACCGGGCTTTGAAAATCTTCAACCCGCCGATCTGCACCCGAAGACATTTGTTAAGAAACAGTTAGCCGATCTTATGGAGGAAAAACCCGTGACTAAGACTACGCGTCCTCAGCCTCGGATAGATCCCGATCTCATATGAGTCTGATTGATCAAATCGCAGAAGCGCTTATGGCAGTTCAGGATCCCGAACTTCATCGATCAATTACTGATCTTGGAATGGTCGAGGATCTCAACGAAGAAAACGGTGATGTTACAGTCTCGATCCTTTTAACTATTTCGGGATGTCCTATGCAAGATCGATTGCGCAACGATATCTCTACTGCAATTTCGGCAGTTGCTGGAGTCAAGAGCGTAAGTTTAAGTTTTGGAGTGATGTCTCAAGCCCAACGCGATAATGTGAAGAAAATTATGCGCAATGGCCGAGAAAAATTGATTCCCTTCGCACAACCCGATTCACTTACCCGCGTCATAGGCATCGCCTCCGGCAAAGGGGGAGTGGGAAAATCTTCCGTAACAGTCAACTTGGCCGTTGCAGCTGCCAAAAAGGGATTACGTGTTGGAATTCTCGATGCCGATGTTTATGGCCACTCAATTCCACGTTTAATGGGTTTAATGGGTCAACGTCCAACGGCTATCGATCAAATGTTTATTCCACTTGAATCCTTTGGTGTTAAAACAGTATCAATGGAGATGTTTAAACCCGAGCGCAGCGATGCAGTGGCTTACCGTGGACCGTTATTGCACCGCGTCCTAGAGCAACTCTTATCCGATGCTTATTGGGGCGACTTAGATCTTTTACTGATTGATCTGCCACCTGGCACCGGTGATCTTGCAATCTCACTTGGCCAATTGATTCCAACCTCAGAGATTCTAGTTGTGACAACACCTCAAGTGGCAGCGGCTGAAGTTGCCGAGCGCGCAGGTCGTATTGCACATCAAATTCACCAACAAGTAATCGGGGTTGTTGAGAATATGTCGGAATATACCGATGCTTCCACTGGCGCACTTGTTTCACTATTTGGAAACGGCGGCGGAGAAGAGACTTCAAAGCGTTTGTCTCAATTAGTTGGAAGCGATGTTCCATTGCTCGGCAAGATTCCCTTTAGCATTGATCTTCGAGAAGGTGGAGATGCCGGTGTTCCAGTTGTAATTTCAGATCCTGAATCAGCCAGCGCTGTAGCTCTTTATGAAATAGCGGATAAAATTATTAAGCGAAGCAAGTCCTTACTCGGAATTCGCTTGGGAATTGTGCAGTAACTCGGTATTACCCAGTCTTAAGGGTACCTTTCTCCTATGAATGGTGGCCAAGAAGTACAAGGTGGACAACATATTCGGGACAGCCATACAGCCATCCCAGGCAGACCTGACCTCATTAGATTAAGCCTTGGAATGCTGGGCGTTGGCACCTCTGGGCCCTTGATTGCAATGAGCACAATGTCAATTCCAACCTTAATATTTTGGAGAAATTTAGGTGGCTCGCTGGTAACTCTTCCCTTCGCTCTGCGTCATCGAGCAGATCGCAATGGCGTTAAGTGGTCTGTCATTGCGGGGATACTTCTAGCAACACATTTCCTTTGTTTTTTTCTCGCTATGCGTTGGACAACAGTTGCCGCTGGTACCGCACTCGTTGCACTTCAACCAATCTTTGCCGCCATCTTTGTAAAAATGAGCGGCGGACATATTCCATCTAAAGCCTGGTTTGGAATGGCCGTAAGTTTCTCCGGAGTATTACTGATCTCAGGAGTAGATCTAAATATCTCAGTACGTTCATTTATAGGTGACATTGCAGCGCTAATTTCGGCAGCCCTCGCCGCCCTCTATGTGATGGCTGGATCTAGAGCTCAACGCACCATCGAAACTACAACGTATACGACCATTTGCTACTTTATCTGCGCAATGACTGCGCTTCCTTTGGTGATTTTTTCGGGCTACTCACTCATTAATTTCACCGCGCGAGAGTGGTGGATTCTTGCCGGATTGATTTTAGGTGCTCAAATTCTTGGACACACAATGTTTAATTCAACTTTGAAGCGTGTCTCACCGGCAGTAGTTTCACTGATCATCTTCTTTGAAGTTCCCGTGAGCTCAGTGTTAGCAGTGTGGTGGATAGGGCAAAAGCCACCTCTCGGAATCCTGCCTGGTATCGCACTGATATTAACTGGATGCGTATTAGTGGTTACTAGAACGCGCAGTGCGCAAGTTGAGATCACGCCGTGATTGATCTTCATACCCACACAAATAATAGCGATGGCACCGATAGCCCCCGCGAACTAGTAAATAAAGCGATATCACTTGGCATGAGTGTTCTTGGAGTTACCGATCACGATACAACGGGGGGCTGGCAAGAGGCCATACAGACAGTGCGCGCAAATATTTCCCTGGCACTAGGCAGTGAGATCTCATGCCTGACCGATGATGGAATTAGCGTTCATATGTTGGGCTTGCTCTTTGATGGCGAGCATAAAGAGATGCAGACCATGCTCGAAGAAACTCGGGATGGGCGTTTACCCCGTATGCGAAAAATGATTGAAAAGATGCGCGCAGCAGGAATAGAGATTTCGATGGATGATGTTGAGGCTGCGCGTCCACCTGGAGCAACGTTAGGCCGGCCACATTTAGCCGATGCATTAGTCAATAAAGGGATTATCAAATCTCGCGACGAAGCATTTCAAGGAATGCTCAATAATGATTCAGTTTTCTACGTCTCACATGCAGCGCCAACCCCCGTGGAAGCAATACGCATGATTGCACAAGCCGGGGGAGTTTCAGTTATCGCTCACCCATTTGCATCATTGCGGGGGCAGATTCTTCAAGCATCAGACTTTGCCGATTTAGTAGCTGCGGGCCTGCATGGCATTGAGGTAGATCACCGTGATCAAAACCCAGATGAGCGCGCCATGCTTCGAAATATCGCCAATGAATTAGGTTTAGTAATAACTGGGGCCAGTGATTACCACGGTAGCGGTAAACTAAATTCACTGGGTGAGTTTTTGACAGCTCCTGCACAATGGGAAAAACTAGAATCCCTTGCAGATCAACGAAGGGTGGTTCGAGCATGAAAGTAGTTCAGATTAGCGCCATCACCTTTGCAATCCAGTCTTTTGTAACTCTCTTTGTGATTATGGATCCTCCAGGTGC
>CAXNCU010000002.1:0-49865 GCA_964200985.1 Candidatus Planktophila sp. | reverse complement strand
AACAGAAGCGGCTGCCGAATAATTATGATGGATGAGGCTCTCGAGCACCTAGTCAAAGGGATCGTTGATAATCCCAATGATGTTGTTGTTACAGAGAAGACGCATCGTCGTGGAACAACGCTTGAAGTTCGCGTGAATCCTGAAGATATCGGCAAAGTTATTGGACGCAATGGTCGCACCGCTAAGGCGTTGCGCACCGTTGTTAGCGCGCTCGCAGGTCGCACAGTACGTGTAGATCTTGTCGAGACCGACGAACCTAACTAAGTAAAGATCCACATAGCCATGCGTTTACTCGTAGGGCGCATTGGTCGAGCCCACGGAATCCTTGGTGAGGCCACGATTGAGGTGCGCACCGATGATGCAGATACTCGTTTTGCAATCGGCGAAAAATTACAGACCGACGAGCACGGCATATTGACCATTACTTCGGGGCGCGTTCACAACGGTATTTTGTTACTTGGTTTTGCCGGTTACAACGACCGTAATCAGATTGAAAAACTGCGCAACACCATGTTGTACTCCGATGTAGATATCAACGAAGAGCGCGAAGATGCCGATGATTACCACGTCTTACAACTCATTGGGTGTCAGGCCTTCCTTGAAAGCGGTGAGCTATTCGGTGAGGTCACTGATGTCGTTAATCTGCCAGGACAGGACTTGCTAGCGATTAAGACTCCAACACGTGAGGCATTGATTCCCTTTGTCCATCAACTTGTACCAATCGTTGATGTGGCGGCGAAGCGCATTGTTGTGATTCCTCCAGACATGAGCGGAATAGTCGAATGAAGATCGATGTAGTAACGATATTTCCTGATTATTTTCAACCCTTGAAATTATCTCTGCTTGGCAAAGCAAGCGATGCGGGCATCGTTAACTTTGAGATTCATGATTTACGAAGTTTTGCAACCAACAACCACCATGCAGTCGATGACACACCATATGGTGGTGGCGCCGGAATGGTGATGCTGCCAGAGATCTGGGGCTTAGCCCTTGATCCATTGATGGTTCCAGATACTGATTTGATAGTTTTAACACCTGCCGGCAGACGTTTTGATCAACCGATGGCTGCGAAATTTTCAAAGGCTAACCGCATAGTCTTTGCTTGCGGTCGATACGAGGGAATTGATGATCGCGTTCGTCAACACTATGAGTCCGAGCAGTACTCATCAAAAAATATCCGTGTACATGAAGTATCAATCGGGGATTATGTTTTAGGTGGGGGAGAAGTTGCCTCTCTTGTGATGATTGAAGCGATTACCAGATTGCTGCCAGGAGTCCTTGGAAATCCTGAATCATTGAGCGAAGAGTCACATAATGAGGATGGATATCTCGAGTATCCAAATTTCACTAAGCCCTCTGTATGGCGCGATATTGCAGTTCCGGAGATCTTATTAAGTGGAAATCACGGCGAAATCGCGAAATGGCGTGCGGCTCAAGCCATAAGCCGTGCCGATAAGAATCTGTAACTCGCGAGTAATAGCATTTCTGCCGTAACGTACGCCCCATGACGAGTGATGCAGAATCAGTTCAGGCACGGTTAATTCGCGACCTCGAACCAGTTGTTGCAGTAGAGCTCGAGCGACATTTAGCGGTACAGAAAAATTGGTATCCACACGAGTATGTCCCATGGTCAGAGGGCCGCGATTTTGCCGGGCCTCTCAATGGCGATGCGTGGGAGGCGAAAGATTCACGTCTTACGGCCGTGGCTCAAGACTCGCTAGTTCTGAACCTTCTGACTGAAGATAACTTGCCGAGCTATCACACCGAGATTGCAATCTCTATGGGACGCGATGGCGCTTGGGGAACATGGATCGAACGCTGGACGGCTGAAGAGGCACGTCACAGCATCGTTATTAGAGATTATTTGATGGCCACTCGCGGTGTGGATCCATACGAGCTCGAAGATTTGCGTATGGCACATATGTCGCTCGGCTATCAGACACCATATGTCAACGACATGTTACACACGATTGCTTATGTATCTTTCCAAGAGTTAGCAACGCGTATTTCCCATCGCAACACTGGCAAGATTTCAGATGATCCGATTGCAGAAAATATGATGCAACGTATTGCTCTGGATGAAAACTTACATATGCTTTTTTATCGCAACACTTTAGGCGCCGCCCTTGATATGGAGCCAAATGCATCTATGCGTGCGATAACCGATGTTGTTACAAACTTCGGAATGCCAGGGGCAAACATGCCAGGCTTTGGTCGCAAAGCAGTTCAGATTGCACTGGCTGGAATCTATGACATGCAACAGCATTTAGATGAGGTAATCGCGCCAGTCTTGCGTGCATGGAAGGTTTTTGAGCGTACCGATTTATCGGGAGATGGCCTAAAAGCCCGCGAGGAGTTAGTAGCCTTTCTTGATAAGACGGGCCTTGAAGCATCTCGTTTTAATGAAAAGCGCGAACTCTATTTTGAGCGCATGATTGCTCGTGGGCAAGAGCCGAATAGAATCTCGTAAGAGTTAACTGTCGGCAATAGGGATAAAAGTGAAGGAATTAGAAAATAGAGTCGCTCTCGTTACTGGCGCAAGCAGGGGTATTGGTCGCGCCGTAAGCCTGACGCTTGCACAAGCCGGCGCTCAGTTAGTTTTGACCGGCAGAGACCTTGCCGCACTCGATGAAACCTCTAAGTTAATTACCGAGTTAAATGTTGGGCCCACTCCACTTGTTTGTCAGATGGATTTATTAGACTCTTCTTCAATAGAAGGCGCAGTAAAACTTGCCCTCGATAGCTTTGGCCAGATCGATGTTTTAGTGAACAACAGCGGAATTACTGGAAAATCTGCCAAGTTGTGGGAGTTAGATGAATCGCAATGGGATGAGGCGATAGATACAAATCTCAAAGGCCCATTCCTGCTTTCCAAAGCGGTTATCCCTTCAATGATCTCGCGAAACTCGGGTTCAATTATCTTTATCGGATCAATAACAGGTAAGCGCCCCCTTGTTAATCGCAGCGTCTATGCCGCTTCCAAATTAGGTTTGGTTGGGATGATGCGAACTCTGGCCTTAGAGCTCGCAAGAGAGGGAGTGCGAGTCAATCTCATCTCACCTGGATTTGTTGCTGGCCCTCGCTTAGATAGCGTGATCGCCCAAGTTGCCAGCGATCAAGGAGTTACGTCGGATCAGATGAAGGCAACGTGGTTAGAAATGGTACCTACTGGCAAATTTGTTACGCAGGAAGATATCGCTCAGGGTGTTCTATTTTTTGCATCTAGTCGATCTGGCGCCACAACTGGCGAAGACTTGAATATTTCAGGTGGATTAGTGATGTACTCATGAGTGGGCAGAAAAAGCGTGTAATTTTTATTGAGCACGACCACGTCAGCGTAGGTGGACCTATTTGGAAACAGTTTGAGCGGCGTGGATATGAAATAACTCGGTTCATCATCGTCGATGAAGCCAATGCCAAAACTCCAAACGTCACGCCAGTATGGCCAGATCTATTGAGCTTTGATGTTGTTGTCGTAATGGGTGCACCTTTTGCCGCCTATGACGATGAACGAATTGGGAATTGGCTACTGCCACAAGTTAAAAAGATGCGCGAAGTACACAACGCTGGAATTCCAGTTATGGGAATATGTTTTGGTGGGCAACTTATGTCACGAGTTTTAGGGGGCACGGTCTCACGTGCGCCGCGCGCAGAACTGGGTTGGTATGAGATCGAAAGCGTGGATGAAACGTTGATTCCTAGAGGACCATGGTTTCAATATCATTGGGATCGCTTTACGTTTCCGCCTGGTTCTACAGAGATTGCGCGCAATGAACTCTGTCCTCAAGCCTACGTTTATGGGCGCACGTTAGGAATGCAGTTTCATCCAGAGATTGATTTAGAAGTTCTAGATATGTGGCTTGCCATGGATGGCGGATGCGCCGAAGTTGAATCCGAGGGCGTTGTTGTTGAGGAGCTGCGAAAGCAGACCAAAGAGCTTGAATATGAAAGCAATCAGCGCGGCTACGACTTAGTTGATCAATTTCTTGATCGAGTCGCTACCGCGCCGATTGTGCTCATTTAATTCTTAATCGTTAGATATAAAGACGTTCTTTACTTCTGTAAATGAATCAAGGGCATCTGGACCGAGTTCGCGTCCGAGTCCTGACTGCTTAAATCCACCAAACGGAGTCCAGAAGCGCACCGATGAGTTGGAGTTAACCGATAGCGCGCCAGTTTCAATTCCACGAGAGACGCGCAGAGCACGTCCTACATCGCGCGTCCAAATTGAACCCGATAGGCCATATTCGCTGTCGTTAGCCATTGCAATCGCTTCGGCCTCATCCTCAAAGGTCATGACCGATACAACTGGTCCAAAGATCTCTTCCCGCCAAGAACGGGCCTGAGTATTTTTAGGAAGCAGAACAGTTGGCGCCATCCAATATCCGGGACCAGTTGGCGCACTGCCCTTAAAGGCGATTGGCTCATCAAGGAATGATTCAACGACATCAAACTGCTTCTTTGAAATCAATGGCCCCATATCTGCAGTGGCAAGATTTGGATCTTCAACGCGGAACTTCTTGACCGCTACTTCAAAATGCTCCATGAAAGTATCAAAGGCTGATTTTTGAACCAATATACGAGAGCGTGAACAGCAGTCTTGTCCGGCATTATCGAAAACGGCTCCAGGTGCACCTGCTGCAGCTTTTGCGATATCTGCATCGGCAAAAATAATATTTGAACTTTTTCCACCGAGTTCTAGGGTTACGCGCTTAACTTGTTCGGCGCAGCCAACCATGATCTGTTTTCCAACGGTAGTTGAGCCAGTAAAGACGACCTTGCGTACAAGTGGGTGGGTCACGAAGCGATTACCAACGACACTTCCCTTGCCCGGCAAAACATTAAATACTCCCTCAGGAATTCCTGCAAGCAGTGCGAGCTCGCCTAAACGAATAGCACTAAGGGGTGTGTATTCAGCTGGCTTTAAAACAACGGTATTACCTGCAGCAAGTGCAGGAGCAAAGCCCCATCCTGCAATCGGCATCGGGAAGTTCCAGGGAACAATGATGCCAACGACACCGAGGGGCTCCTTGAAAGTTACATCGATACCACCGGCAACAGGAATCTGTCGGCCAAATAAACGCTCAGGGGCAGCTGCGTAGTACATCAAAGTATTTGCAACGTTGTCGGCCTCCCACAGCGCATTACCGCGCGTGTGGCCAGAGTTAGTAATCTCTATCTGCGCTAACTCTTCTCGGTGATCGGTGACGATCTGTGAGAAGCTGCGAAGAAGACGGGCACGTTCACCGGGTGCGATGTGACGCCATGTTTCAAAGGCTTTGGCCGCCTTTGAAATTACATGATCAGTTGCCTCTAAATCTAAGTGAGGAACATTCTTAACGATTTGTTCGGTGGCAGGGTTAATTACATCGTATGAAGTAGACACGGTTGATTTAAAACCTTTCGAAGTTGCGGAATAGTTCCCAATCGGTAATTGCTTTACCGTATGCAGAAAGTTCAATCTTTGCCATGTTGGCATAATGGGCCTGAACTTCAGCGCCGAAAGTCTCTTTAATCCACGCGCTATTTTCCCAAAGCTCCAGCGCCTCTGTCATCGTAGATGGCAACCTTGCTGAATCTTCGGCGTAGGCATTTCCTTGGAAAGCTGGCTCCAGAACCATCTTCTTTTTAATTCCATCTAATCCCGCAGCGATGATGCCCGATACAGCTAAGTAGGGATTGACATCTCCACCGGCAGTTCGATTCTCAAGGCGCAGACTTGCACCCTTGCCTACGAGGCGAAGTGCGCATGTTCGGTTGTCACGACCCCAAAGAATGGCGGTAGGTGCAAAAGATCCTGGTACGAAGCGCTTGTATGAGTTGATGTTTGGTGCAAAGAGAAGTGTCATTTCACGCAAATGCGCAATCTGTCCGGCAACGAATTGACGACCAACATCACTCATGCCCTGTTCTTTGTCATTATCGTCTGCCATCACCATGGAGCCATCAAGGCCACGGAATGAGAGGTGAATATGGGAAGAGTTGCCCTCTTTTTCATTGGGCTTAGCCATAAAGGTCAATGCATAACCATCTTGGGATGCAATCTCTTTGGCACCGTTCTTATAAATAACATGGTTATCGCAGTTTGAAAGCGCGTCAGAGTATTTGAATGCAATCTCATGCTGACCAAAGTTGCACTCACCCTTGACTGACTCAACGGTCATTCCAGCACGTGCCATTGATAGGCGAATGCGGCGCAGGAGAGGCTCAATTCGTGAGCCACCTAAAATCGAATAATCAACGTTGTATTGATTGACTGGGATTAGGTTTTTGTAACCTTTATCCCACGCCTCTTCATAAGTATCTTTGTAAACCACAAACTCTAATTCAGTGCCGCACATTGCCTCCATGCCGGCATCGGCCAGAGCTTTAACCTGCTTGCGCAAAATCTGACGAGGTGAGGCAACGACATCGGTGTGATCGAGCCACTGCACATCGGCTAGAACTAATACCGCTCCTGGCTGCCAATCGATTAAACGCAGAGTGCTCATATCTGGCACTAAGGCAAAGTCGCTATAGCCGCGCTCCCATGAGGACATCTCGTAACCCTCAACGGTATTCATATCGACATCAACGGCCAAGAGATAGTTGCAGCCTTCAGTGCCGTGCTTTAAGACCTCATCGATAAAGAACTGACCATGTATTCGCTTACCAGTTAATCGACCCTGCATATCGGTCATTGCTACTACGACGGTATCTATGGATCCATCGGCTACTCCTGCTTTTAACGCTTCAATCGACATTGATTTCATGAGGTGATGCTATCTACTCCCAAGCCTTAAATCTACAAAGAAAAACCCCTGCCGCTTTCGCGACAGGGGTTTTTAGTGTTAGTTCTCTTATTATGCGTTGATGTTGCTTCGTGGTCCTGTGAACCACTTCTTGGCCGACAAGCTCCACCAAGCCCAGAGAATTAACAATGCACCACCAGTGATAATCGGTGCGTAGTTAACTGCAGTCCAGGTGAAGTCTTTATTACCAGGAGTTCCCGCAGGCGAGAATGGCAAAACGAAGTAGACAGAGATAATTGCAATCTCTGCAACTGCAATAACATTCATCCACTTATATTTTGAACCAAGTGTCCACGGACCAGGCTTGAAAGAGTCTCCAGCCTTAAGTCGCAAGAAAATTGGAATAATGAATGCGAGATAGAGTGAGATAACGCAGACGGAGACAACTGCATAGAATGCCGTTGGCGCTCCGGTTGGACTCTTCCAAAGAGCTGGCAGCGTCATCACGATGCCACCAAAAGCTGAGGCCAAAACAGCGTTGAGTGGAACATGGTGCTTGTTTACTTTCTTCCACAGGTTGCCCCCGGGAACTGCTCCATCTCGAGAGAAGGCAAACATCATGCGTGAACAAGATGTTAGGCAGGCTGTTACGCAGAAGATCTGTCCTGCAGTGGTGATAAGCATGACTGTCTTAAATGCAATACCGCCACCGAGTGATGTGTAGAGAATAGAAATTACAGATCCTCCACCAAAGGGGTTCACCGCTGGATCAAATGAACTAATGGTATCGACCTTAGTTGCAGCAAATAGGAAGGCCATCAACAGGATGTATCCACCAATTGCAGAGTAGAAGATAGATTTCCAAATTCCCTTAGCTGCATTGATATCCGCGCCATGCGTTTCTTCCGAGAGATGAGCCGATGCATCGAAGCCAGTGATCGTGTACTGAGTTAGTAAGAATCCAAGTGGCAGGACATATAGCCAGTATGAATTATCACCAAATCCAGAGCTGTTAATCCTTGTTGTGTACATCCATGACAGGGTTTGGTGATCGCTAGGAACAATGAGAAGAATTCCTACAACGATTAACGCCCCAAATACGTGCCACCAGACAGAGATATTGTTAAAGAGGGCAAGTAGATGCCCACTATAGATATTTATTAATGTAACTACGAGAATGATTGCAACAAAAAGGAAGAATTGCTGCTTGATGTAGTCGCCACCTAGGAAGTCAGTTGCATAACTTGGCCACTGAGAGCCCAGTAGTACGTTCAAGAAGCTCGCTGCGCCATAGCCAACCGAAGCTGTTACCGAGACTAAGCCTATTAAGTTCAACCAACCGGTGAAAAATCCGGCTTTAGGTCCACCCAGTGCAGAGGCCCACCAATAAATTCCGCCTGAGGTTGGATATGCAGATGCAAGCTCTGACATACAAAAACCAATAATGAGAATAAACAATGAAATTATTGGCCAACCGATTGAAATTGCAACAGGTCCGCCGTTGTTCCATGCCTGAGCAAATGTTGTGAAGCAACCTGCCAGGATCGAGATGATTGAGAATGAGATCGCGAAGTTAGAAAAACCCGACCAGGTACGATTTAACTCCTGCTTATATCCGAGTTCAGCTAACCGTTTTTCATCATCATTTGTAATTGCCAAGATGTACTCCTCCTTGAGACTCTTCGGGTGTAGCATTTCTACCTCATAGTGTGACTTAAGCGATAGGGGTTTTAGCGAAAATGTGCCGGCTAATGGGTTACGTGTCGCCAAGTAAAACCTCGTTTCCGACGCTTGTCGGAAGTGAATTTTCGGATTTTGTCGCGCTTTCCTCCCAACATTGCGATGGTTGGGGTCTTTCTACCGTTGACAAAGGGGGAAGCCACACGGTTCTTGAGAAGAAAGTGGAGGCGGCTGCACAGAGCAGCACCTTCGATGACGTTGTTTCTAAGAATGTGGCCGATGGCGCGCTCTTGCATCTTCGCTGGGCAACAAAGGGCTTGTCGATTAGTGAAAATAATACGCATCCCTTTATGTATGGAGACTATTCATTTATTCACAACGGTTCAATTTTTCCACCGGATGCAGTTGCCCCTTTCATCGATCCCAAATTTCTTCCACTGATTGTCGGTGATACCGATAGTGAGCGTTATTTTTATTTAGTAATGACCGAAGTAGAAAAGCTAGGTCTATTAGATGGCATCAAAAGTGCGCTAAAAATAATTAAAGAACATGGCGAAACAACGAGCTTAAACTGCATGATAATGAACCGAGATTTCTTTATAACAGTAAGCGAGCACAACAGTGCGAAGAAGCCAGACTGGGCCCCTGCCGATTACTATGAGATTAAATACCTGCCTACCCCAGAAGGCGTCCTCTTTGCCTCAAGCGGGTGGAATCAACCTGGTTGGAAGAGCCTAGAAAATCACCATTGCGCAGTTGTTAATCGTTCAACCTTTGAGATTGAAGTTATTGCCCTCTAATTAAGGCTCTACGATAGGCACATGAACCGTACCTACAGCGTTGAAACATACGGCTGTCAGATGAATGTTCATGACTCCGAGCGCATCGCTGGCCTGCTCGATGAGGCTGGGTACGTTCCTGTCGTCGAAGGCGAACAGGCAGATATCGTCGTTTTTAACACGTGCGCCGTTCGCGAAAATGCCGACAATAAACTTTACGGAAACCTCTCATTCCTGGCACCGATTAAGAAGCTAAATCCTTTGATGCAGATTGCAGTAGGCGGCTGCCTAGCTCAGAAAGATCAAGCCACGATTTTGAAAAAGGCACCGTACGTGGATGTCGTATTTGGAACACATAACGTCGGCTCTCTTCCCGTTCTGCTTGAGCGTGCCCGAATTGAGGAAGAGTCTCAAATTGAAATCCTTGAATCTCTCGAACATTTTCCCTCCACTTTGCCGGCCCGACGTTTATCGGCTTTTTCATCATGGGTCTCGGTCTCGGTGGGCTGTAATAACACCTGTACCTTCTGCATAGTCCCTACTTTGCGTGGAATTGAAAAGGACCGTGGAGCTAAAGAGATTTTGGCTGAGGTACGCGCCCTTGTAGACCAAGGTGTTATTGAAATTACCTTACTTGGCCAAAACGTTAATGCTTATGGGGTTGATTTCGGAGATCGTCATGCATTTGCAAATCTACTCAGGGATTGTGGAAAAGTGGAGGGCCTAGAGCGAGTGCGGTTTATGTCGCCACATCCACGTGATTTTACTGACGATGTAATTGACGCCATGGCGCAAACGCCAAATGTTATGCCGCACCTGCATATGCCTTTGCAATCAGGCTCGAACTCAATTCTGCAATCTATGCGTCGCTCCTATCGCACAGATAGATACTTAGGAATCTTAGATCGAGTACGCACTGCAATGCCACACGCCTCGATTACAACTGACATCATCGTAGGTTTTCCAGGTGAGACTGAGGCAGATTTTCAAGCAACGCTAGATTTATGCACACAGGCCCGCTTTGCCGCCGCGTACACGTATCAATACTCAATTCGACCAGGTACACCTGCAGCCACAATGCCCGATCAAATCACTCCAGAAGTTGTGGGCGAGAGATACACGCGTTTACACAACCACCAGCAGTTGATTTCGCTCTCAGTTAATCAAGAGGCCGTTGGTAAAAACTTTAAAGTATTAGTGGGTGATTATGAGGGACGTCGCGATAACGCACAGGATCGCCTTACCGGTCGGAGCGAAGATTTCCGACTTGTCCACTTTGATAATTCTGTAACTGCCCGCCCGGGGGATGAGGTTGAAGTTGTTATTACACAAGCATCGGCACACTATTTAATTGGAACTCCAGGTGCGATTCGTAAAACTCGTGGCGCAGATGCACATGAGGCGCGCAATAAAGAGGCATCTCGAACTGCCACGATGCTCGGGATGCCGACATTATCAAGATGAGTCTGATTGTTGTTTGCGGGGCAACTGCTACCGGCAAGAGTGAGTTAGCTATTGCCTTAGCTCATCATTTTGACGGTGAAATTATCAATGCAGATTCGATGCAGATTTACCGAGGCATGGATATCGGTACAGCTAAATTGAGCGTTGAAGATCGACAAGGAATTCCTCATCACTTATTGGATGTATTAGATGTAAATCAAGACTCAACCGTCGCCTGGTATCAAAGCGCTGCACGCGCTGCAGTTGCTGATATTGAAAATCGTGGCAAGCGCGCAATTATTGTCGGCGGAACCGGTCTATATATTAAGTCGATTTTGGACGAGCTCAACTTTCCAGATACCGATCCAGCCGTGAGGGAGAGTTTAGAGAAAGAGTTGGAAGAGATTGGCTTAAGCGCACTTTTTGAGCGATTAGAGAAGTTAGATCCTGCGGCAGCGATAGCAATAGATCGAGCAAATGCACGTCGAGTGATTCGAGCACTTGAAGTAATTGAAATTACAGGAAAACCTTTTACCGCAAACTTGCCGCGCGAGGCCAGTTCTCGATATCCAGATGCCAGACAATTTGGGTTAGTCATGGATCGCCCGAGTTTAGATGTTCGAATAAGTGAGCGCGTGGATCGCATGTGGGAGCAAGGCTTTGTAGGTGAAGTTGATCAACTCTTGGAAAGTGGAATAACGCAGGGGCGCACCGCCCAGCTTGCCCTTGGTTATTCGCAAGTAATCGCCTTTCGAAAGGGTTTAATGAGTGAAGATGAGGCGCGCGAAGACACCAAACGTGCGACTCGACAGTATGCAAGGCGACAAGAGACCTGGTTTTCTCGTGATGGACGCATCACCTGGATATCTCCCATTCAACCCCGCTTAGAGACCGTCCTGGCCCATCTTGAGAAGATAAACTCAATTCAATGATCGCAACATATGGGCACGGCACGCACAATGACTTCATCCTTGTATTTGATCCAAGTGATGAGCATTCGATTACGACTGCCCAAACTGCCGCTATCTGTAACCGCGAAAGTGGAATTGGTGCCGATGGCTTGATTCGAATTATTAAGCGCGATGGCAAGTGGTTTATGGACTATCGAAATGCCGATGGCTCACTTGCCGAAATGTGCGGAAATGGTATTCGCGTTATGGCACGTTACTTGGTCGAACGCGGACATATGCCTGAAGGCATCTTCGCAATTAATACCCGGGACGGAATCAAACATCTGCGCGTACCAATGGTGGGGGATATCTCTGTCAACATGGGGCAGGTCACCAATGAGGGCGAAGAGATTACGGCTGCTACTAACTCCTTAATCTGGAATGGTTACAACATCAGTATTGGGAATCCGCACGCCGTCGTCTTTGTTGAAGATATGAAGGATGTTGGTCCATTAAATGAGCCTCCAGTAGTTCGACCTCGTGACTCATACCCTGAAGGCGTCAACGTTGAGTTTGTGCAGATTACCGGTGATCACGAACTCGCTATGCGTGTATATGAGCGTGGAAGTGGTGAGACTCAATCCTGCGGAACGGGCACATGCGCTGTGGCATTAGCGGCAGTCCTGCACACCAAAGATCGTTTGCCATCGACGTGGATCATTAATCCACCAGGGGGTCGACTCGAAGTATCGATTGATGCACATTCGAATGCGACATTAGTTGGACCTGCAGTACTTGTCAGAGATGTAGATATCTCGGAGTTTCTTAATGCCTAATAAAGATGTGGGAGATGAATTCGAAGCGTTGATGCGTGAGAGTGCGCGCATTGCCGCTGAATACGATTCATCTGAAAGTGATGAGTTAGTAGATCCAACTCTTGAACTCTCAGAGCGCCATGCACTGCGTCGTGTACGAGGTTTTTCAACAGAGCTTCAAGATATCTCCGAGGCCGAATATCGTCAGTTACAGCTAGAACGTGTGGTCTTAGTTGGTGTTTGGACCGAAGGAACTTCAACGATGGCTGAAAACTCTTTGGCCGAACTAAAGGCGTTAGCCGAAACGGCAGGCTCTGAAGTTCTTGAGGGTTTGATTCAGCGCCGCGACAAACCAGATCCCGCGACATATATTGGCTCTGGAAAAGTTGAAGAGTTACGACAAGTCGTTATAGCTACAGGCGCTGACACCGTCATCTGCGATGGCGAGCTCTCACCTTCACAGCTGCGCCAGCTAGAAGAAAAAGTAAAAGTAAAGGTTGTAGATCGCACCGCACTTATTTTGGATATCTTCGCACAGCATGCAAAGAGTAAAGAAGGCAAGGCTCAAGTCGAGCTCGCCCAGATTGCATATCTTCTTCCTAGGCTTCGTGGTTGGGGTGATTCACTCTCACGCCAGGTTGGTGGACGTGCAGCGGGCGGTGCTGGAATTGGTGGCCGTGGACCAGGTGAGACAAAGATCGAAACAGATCGACGACGCATTCGTGACAAGATGGCGAAACTACGCGGTGAAATCGCGCAAATGAAAACATCGCGCGACACCAAGCGCCAAGAGCGCAAACGTTTTAATATTCCATCGGTTGCAATTGCGGGCTATACAAATGCAGGTAAATCATCGCTATTAAACCGCTTAACTGATGCAGGAGTCCTTGTAGAAAATGCACTCTTTGCAACGCTTGATCCAACGGTTCGAAAATCTTCGACCAGCGATGGGCGCGTTTATACGCTGACCGACACCGTTGGTTTTGTACGTCATTTGCCGCATCAATTAATCGATGCATTCAAATCCACCCTAGAAGAAGTTGCAGGCGCCGATGTCATTGTCCACGTTGTCGATGGGTCGCATACTGATCCGTTTGAACAAATTCGGGCCGTGCGACAAGTCATTGCCGAAATTGGCGGAGCAGAAATTCCTGAGATTATTGCAATCAATAAAGTCGATATTGCCGATCCTGAAAAAGTTATGGAGATTCTGCGTAAAGAGCCCAATAGTTTTGCATTCTCTGTGCGAACTGGATTTGGTGTTGATGCTTTAGTTCATGCCATTGAAAGCCTCTTGCCAAGACCGAGTGTTGAGATCACAGCGGTGATTCCATACAGCAGAGGTGACCTGATTCACGCGATACATGAGCATGGAGAGATATTTTCAGAGGAGTATGTGGAGGCTGGAACGGCGATTCACGCTCGAGTTGACGGGGGGCTAGCACAAGCGATAGAAATCGCCCAGGTGAGTGGGGAATAACTCCGACACGCCGAAGGTTATAGCACCTAGTACGCATGTAATAGGTCATGATGCGCCCGCAGGACCGTATTGGCATTAATGAATTTGATTATTTAAGGAAGCGAGGTGAGAGCAGTGGCAACAGATTACGACACCCCCAGAAAAACCGATGAAGAGCTACACGAGGAGTCGTTAGAAGAGTTAAAAGCCAAACGTGTTGATGCTCAATCCGGCCAGATAGATGTCGATGAAGCAGAGGCTGCTGAGACTCTCGAACTTCCAGGTGCAGATTTATCAGGTGAAGAGCTTGCAGTACGCGTAGTTCCAAAACAAGAAGATGAATTTACTTGTTCACGTTGTTTCTTGGTCCATCACATCACGCAACTTGCAAAAGGTGAAGGCGCTAAAGCTGTTTGTAAAGAGTGTAATTAATTAGAGGTTAAAGCTTTAACTAATTCATCACCATTATTACTCGTTATTAGCCAGTACGGTGTTGCATCTCTGGAGTCGAGAATTTCGACGCGCACTCCAGTTGAAGTCCAAAATCGAATGCCAAGAAATGCTGCCGGATCGGCATCGCGAGTTCGAAGTGTACGAACTGCCTGACTATCCAAGGATTGCGCCATACCTAAATACTCAAGCGCGATATGAGCTCGTCCCACACGCAGCTCTTGCCCATCAACTTCAATGACCATCGCTGTTTTAACTGCGATAAAACCCATTAGCGCTGTTACTGAGATTAATGACACTAATGCTGCTGTATTGCCGAGAGCGGCCCAAATTGAAAGCACCAAGGAGAGCAGAAAGAAGTAGATCAACGCTAGAAGCCACAGTGGCATACGGATTACTTCTCGATATCGCATAGGAGTTACGGTATCGGATACTCTTAACTTATGAGTCGCATCGCCAGTACCACGCCACCTGAGGGAGCGATGATTCCAGAGCGCCATCCCAAGGCGCCGCCGATTGGCTCCAAGATCCCATCACATTTTGGCCATTGCTTTGGTTGTGGTGAGCTCCATCCGACGGGTCTGCACTTAGATGCATATGCCGGTGCAGATGCAGACATTACTGCGCAATTTACAGTTACCGAAAATCATCAAGGTGCACCTGGTTTAGCGCACGGAGGTCTGTTATCTCTGGCCTTTGATGAGGCACTGGGTAAATTAATGTGGCTTTTGCGCGCGCCAGCAGTTACCGCACGCCTTGAAACTGATTTCTTAAAACCTGTTCCTATGGGTTCAACGATTCATATAACGGCAAAAATTACTGGACAGGTAAATCGTAAGGTCTATACAAGTGCTGAAGGCCGCCTTAACTCACCTGAAGGCCCCTTAGTCGTGCGTGCCGCCGCCCTCTACGTCATAGTTCCAATGGAGCATTTCTTAAATAATGCACCGAAGGAATATCTTGCTCAGATCTCCAAAACGCCAGAGTTAATGGCTTTTGCAGATCCCGATTTTGAGATTAACCCTTAACGCATGGCACGAGTTCAAGTACTTATCACTCGGATAGACCCATCGGCGGTTTTGCCAACATATGCAAAGGGTGGTGATGCCGGTGCGGATTTAACAACGACCATCGATTTCACCTTAGCTCCCGGGGAGCGCCAGCTTGTTCCAACTGGAATCGCTATCGCTCTTCCTGATGGATACGTTGCTCTCGTGCATCCGAGATCAGGGTTAGCCATTAAAAATGGAGTTACTGTACTTAATTCTCCTGGAACTATTGATGCCGGCTATCGAGGAGAGATCTCCTGCATTCTTATCAATCACGACCCGCACGAAACTATCTCATTTACACGAGGTGATCGCATCGCTCAGTTAATCATTCAAAAAGTAGAGCGCGCAAATTTTGTTGAGCTTGCAGAGCTCCCTGGTTCTAGTCGGGGTAGCGGTGGTTTTGGATCAACGGGGAGCGCATGAGCGAGCATAATCAAGATCGCGAAAAAGTAATGGGAGCCCTTGGCGGGAAAAAGGGTCTCATTGATTCAGGAGTGCCGGCAATTGTTTTTCTAGTTCTTTTTAACGTAAAGCATGACCTAAAGCTGGCTCTAACTGGTGCAATTGCTCTCTCTCTTCTTCTTGCGATTTTGCGATTAGTTAGAAAAGATACTGTCCAACATGCCGCCTCTGGCTTATTCGGAGTCCTACTCTGTGCCTACTTTGCCAATAAAACTGGAAATGCATCGGACTTCTATATTCCAAAACTGCTTACAAATCTGGCATACGGATCTGCCTACCTAATAGCCAACTTAGTTGGTTGGCCAGTACTCGGAATAGTTCTTGGCCCGCTCTTGGGTGAGAACTTTTTGTGGAGAAATGATCCCGCTCGAAAGAAAATTTATACCCGTGCAAGTTGGATCTGGGTAATTATGTTCTACCTGCGCATCGCGGTGCAGTATCCAATCTATCGAAGCGGAAACGTTAATTTATTAGGAACGGTAAATTTAGCGATGGGATACCCATTGTTCTTTGCCGCAGCTTATTTATCGTGGTTAATCATCAAAACGGCGCCACCAGTACATAAAACTCAGATTTAAACTATAAAGCAGGCTTTAATTTCGATCTCTGCCGCAACTGATGCAACAAATAGGAGTTCATCGCCGGCGGCAAAAACATCATGTGCCTTTGCGCTGATTACGCGCCCATCTCTAACAATTGCGGCAAGGGCTGCATCGGCCGGTAGCTCTATCTCTTCAACTGTTTTACCAATACATGCAGAACCATCGGGCAAAGTTAGCTCGACTAAGTTAGCTTGACCTTTTTTGAATGAGAACAATCGCACGACATCGCCCACGCTAACTGCCTCTTCAACAAGGGCTGCGATGACACGAGGAGTGGAGACGGCCACATCGACGCCCCATGAGGAGTCAAATAACCATTCATTCTTAGGATGATTAATACGGGCAACTACCCTAGGTACTCCATACTCAGTCTTACCAAGTAGTGAAGTGACAAGATTTACTTTGTCATCGCCAGTTGCAGCGACAAGGACATGACAGTTATTAAGGTGTGCCTTATCTAATGAAGTTATCTCACATGCATCGGCCATCAGCCATTCAGCATCAGGAACACTTTCAAGCTTAAGAGCTTTTGGATCCTTATCGATTAGTAGGACTTGATGCCCGTTATCTAATAGTTCGCGTGCAATGGCACGCCCTACATTTCCAGCTCCAGCAATTGCAATCCGCATTTATCGCTCACTTTCAGGAGAAGCGTTAAGAATTGACTCAACTGCCGATAAATCTTCATCGGCAACCATGACGTGCACCAGGTCGCCTTGTTGTAAGACGGTGTGCTGGTCCGGAATCATGCCAAAACCCAAACGCGTTATAAATGCAACGCGCGCCTTCGTGAGCTCGTCAATAAGTAAAATTTGGCGACCATACCAATCCTCATGGGGATGAATTTCGCAGAGCTGAATTGTGCCGCTTGCATCGCGCCATTCAGAGCGCGACCCCTCAGGAAGAAGTCTGCGCAAAATCTGATCAGTGGCCCATAAAACAGTTGCAACGGTCGGAATTCCAACGCGCTGGTAAATCTCGGCCCGACCTGGATCATAGATTCGAGCGACAACATTCTTGACGCCAAACATTTCTCTAGCCACTCGAGCTGCCAAGATATTGGAGTTATCACCGTTACTGACTGCGGCGAATGCTTCGGCCTGTTCAATGCCAGCCTCGCGCAAAATATCTCGATCAAAGCCGACGCCAGTAACGGTTTTTCCTTTAAAATCTGGACCAAGTCGACGAAAGGCCTCACGGGCTTGATCGATAATTGAAACAGTATGCCCAGCGGCTTCAAGCTCGATAGCTAATGAAGATCCGACTCGACCGCAACCCATGATGACTACGTGCATATGCATTAACTTACACCCATAGGCTTACATCTATGGAATCAAGCAAGAAAGCGCGCTGGGCAGTAGGGGATACTTTTGAGGCGGTAATCGAAAAAGTAGCTCATGGTGGACATTTTATCGTTAGACAAGAGGGCACAGTTTTCTTTGTGAGGCATGGAATACCAGGTGAAAAATGTCGCATAGTTATTACTTCAACGGGTTCTTCATTTAACCGTGCCGATGTCGTAGAGGTTCTAGAGCCATCGATTGATCGCGTATCTGCCCCGTGCCAATATGCTCATCGAAGCGGTTGCGGTGGCTGCGATTTTCAACATATTTCGCTCACTCGTCAGCGCCAGCTTAAGGCCGATGTCATCACCGAGCAGTTCGCCCGAATTGCAAAGATGGATCTCCAAGTCCAAGTAGAAGAGGTGGGTGCGCCACTTCATTGGCGAACAAGATCAATTGCGACTACAAACAACGTTGGTGAGCTTGGTTTCTATGGGGCGCGAAGCCACACAGTTGTACCAATTAAAGACTGCCTCATAACCGTTGATGAGATGAATATGCCAGAGCTTGTTGGGCGAAAATGGAAGCCCGATGTTCGTGTAGAGATTGCTACGTCGAATATGGGCGAGCGAAATATTGCACTTGCCCCCAAGCGTGGAGAGGGCAAAGCCAGATTAACTGAAGGCGCTCATGTTCTCCATGAAAAAGTCGCAGGTAAAATTTTGGAGGTGAGCCAAGATTCATTTTGGCAGAGTCATGTAAAGGCTCCAGAGATATTAACTAACGCTGTTCTTGATTATGCGCAGCTACAACTTGGCGAGCATGTATTAGATCTTTATGGCGGTGTCGGCCTTTTCACTTCTGCCATGGTGGATGTAGTTGGTAGCGATGGAAGTGTCGTATTAATTGAAGGAAGTAAGAGTGCAACTGGCGATGCTGCCAGAAATTTTGCAGATAAGACGCAGGTGAAAATATTAACTGGTGATGTTGCAAAACTTTTACCTCAAATAAATTCCGCTCACGTCGTTGTTTTAGATCCTCCACGTGAAGGCGCAGGGAAAACAGTACTTGCTCAAATCTCACGGTTGACTCCCAGAGCCGTGGTGTATGTCGCGTGTGACCCGGCCGCCCTTGCACGTGATACTGCTTACTTTTTAGAGCTGGGCTATTCACTGTCGAAAATTAAGGCCTTTGATCTATTTCCCATGACGCACCACGTCGAGTGTGTTGCACTGTTCATGCCAGCTTAGGTATTATTGCCCTCTGACACTGTGCTTTAGGAAGGTAACTTAATGAGCAAAAACTCTTTTAACGCAAAGAAAAATCTAGAGGTTGCGGGAAAGAGTTTTGAGATATTTGATATCTCAGCCATTCAAGGCGCTGAAAACCTTCCTTTTTCATTGAAAATCCTTCTTGAGAATCTACTGCGCACCGAAGATGGCGCCAATATCACCGCCGCCCATATCAAGGCCCTTGCCGAATGGGATCCTTCGGTAGAGCCGGACACTGAAATTCAGTTCACGCCCGCCCGTGTTGTCATGCAGGATTTCACGGGTGTGCCATGCATCGTGGATCTAGCAACCATGCGCGAAGCGATAGTTGAATTAGGAGGAGATGCCTCAAAGGTAAATCCACTTGCCCCTGCAGAGTTAGTTATTGATCACTCGGTAATTGCCGATGTCTTTGGCACGGAAGATTCATTTGAGAAAAATACAGATATTGAATACGAGCGCAACCAAGAGCGTTACCGCTTTCTGCGCTGGGGTCAGAGCGCATTTGATGAGTTCAAAGTTGTGCCACCAGGAACTGGAATTGTCCACCAAGTAAATATTGAATTTCTTGCAAGAGTTGTAATGACACGTGAAGTAAATGGAACCGTACGAGCATATCCAGACACGGTTGTCGGTACAGATTCTCATACAACAATGGTTAATGGTCTTGGTGTTTTGGGATGGGGCGTCGGCGGTATCGAGGCAGAAGCTGCGTTATTAGGTCAGCCAGTATCGATGTTGATTCCGAGCGTTGTTGGATTCAAATTGACTGGTCAGTTGCCACTTGGAACAACAGCTACAGATATGGCGTTGACGATTACAGAGATTTTAAGAAAAGTTGGAGTCGTTGGAAAATTTGTAGAGTTCTTTGGTCCGGGAGTCGTATCTGTACCAATGGCTAACCGCACAACCATAGGAAACATGAGTCCAGAGTATGGCTCAACTTGCGCAATCTTCCCAATAGATGAAGAGACTCTGCGCTATTTGCGTTTAACTGGCAGAAGCGAAGACCAGGTTGCTTTAGTTGAAAAATATGCAAAGGTTCAGGGCCTTTGGCACGATCCCGCTATTGCTCCACGCTTCTCACAGGTTGTCGAGCTCGATCTTTCAACGGTGGTTCCTTCAATCTCTGGACCAAAGCGCCCACAAGATCGCATCTCACTGAGTGATTCAAAGTCTGCTTTTGCGCAGATTCTTCCAACATATTTCTCCGACAAGACAGCTCAAGGCGAGGTAGTTGCAGGTAACACGCGTGTTAAAAATGGTGATGTTGTTATCGCCTCAATTACCTCATGTACTAATACCTCTAATCCTTCAGTGATGATTGGTGCAGCTCTGCTTGCAAAAAAGGCGGTCGAAAAGGGATTGAAATCTAAGCCCTGGGTAAAGACGACTCTGGCACCAGGATCTAAAGTTGTTACCGATTATTACGATCGTGCCGATTTAACACAGTACATGAAGGCGCTTGGTTTCCACTTAGTTGGTTATGGATGCGTCACCTGTATCGGTAACTCTGGCCCACTTCCGATTGCAATAAGTAAGGCCGTTAACGAAAGTGATTTGGCAGTCACGGCAGTACTTTCGGGCAACCGCAACTTTGAAGGTCGAATTAGTCCGGATGTAAAGATGAACTATTTGGCATCGCCTCCTCTCGTTGTTGCTTATGCAATCGCCGGAACCATGGATCATGATTTTGAAAAGGATTCACTGGGAAATGATCTAAATGGAGAGCCGGTTTATCTTAAAGATATTTGGCCAACTCCTGCCGAGATTCAATCCGTTATCGATAGCTCAATCTCATCCGAGATGTTTAAAAAGGATTACGCCTCAGTCTTTGATGGCGATCACCGCTGGAAGGCACTTGCCACTCCAAGCGGAAAGACCTTTGAATGGGATCCACAATCGACTTATGTTCGCAAACCTCCTTATTTTGATGACATGCCTAAGATTCCGACGCCAGTAACCGATATTTCTGGTGCTCGAGTATTAGCAGTCTTGGGTGATTCGGTAACAACCGATCACATTTCACCTGCAGGAAATATTAAGGCTGACTCACCAGCTGGTGCATATTTGGCCGAGCATGGAATCGATCGTAAAGATTTCAACTCATATGGATCTCGTCGCGGTAATCACGAAGTAATGATTCGTGGAACTTTTGCAAATATCCGCTTGAAAAATCTTCTTCTAGATGGAGTTGAAGGTGGCTTCACGCGCAACTTCCTTAACGGCGGCGCGCAATCAACGATTTATGATGCATCGGCTGCCTATCAAAGCGCGGGTGTACCGTTAATGATTTTGGCTGGTAAAGAGTATGGATCTGGATCATCTCGCGATTGGGCCGCTAAAGGAACTGCTTTGCTTGGCGTAAGAGCCGTTATCGCTGAGAGCTTTGAACGCATTCATCGCTCAAATTTGATTGGAATGGGTGTGCTGCCACTTCAATTTAAAGATGGTGAAAGCGCCAAGAGCTTAGGCTTAGATGGCACAGAAGTATTTTCAATCAGCGGAATCACTGCGTTAAATACAGGAGGGGTTCCAAAAGAACTCATCGTTACGGCAGGGGATAAGAGCTTTAGTGCGAAGGTGCGTATAGATACACCGGGAGAGGCCGATTACTATCGCCACGGCGGCATCATGCAGTATGTGTTGCGTTCGCTCTTATGAGTCTTAGCATCTAAAATATCTTACATGTTAGAAGCGATTAAATCTCCTGCAGATTTAGCTGGGCTCAGTCCCGAGCAGCTAAAGCAGCTCAGCGAAGAGATCCGTAGCTTTCTGATTGAAAAAGTCTCTAAGACGGGCGGGCACCTAGGTCCCAATTTAGGCGTTGTCGAACTCACGATCGCTATCCATCGCGCCTTTGATTCACCAAAAGATGTCATTCTCTTTGATACTGGCCATCAATCCTATGTTCACAAAATTCTTACAGGACGCGCAGATAGCTTTGATCAACTGCGCCAGCGCGGCGGTATTTCCGGATATCCAAATCGCGGAGAGAGCGTCCATGATGTTATTGAAAACTCACACGCTTCGACCGCGCTTTCGTGGGGCGATGGAATCTCTCGAGGTTTTTCGGTTCAAGGCATTGAAGATCGTCATGTAGTAGTAGTTGTAGGCGATGGAGCGCTCACCGGCGGAATGTCGTGGGAGGCACTTAACAATATTGCAACGGCAGACAAGCGAAATTTAGTTATCGTCGTTAACGATAATGAACGCTCATACTCACCAACGATTGGTGGTGTCGCCACTTATCTATCGACACTTCGGGTAACGAGCGGCTATGAAAAGTTTTTAGATTGGGGCAAGGACGTTCTTCATAAGACACCTGTGGTGGGTGGTCCGATTTATGACACTCTGCACGGTATGAAAAAGGGAATTAAAGACATCATCGCACCGCAAGGTATGTTTGAAGATTTAGGTCTTAAATATATGGGACCAATCGATGGCCATGATGTCGTTGCAATGGAGCGGGCCTTGCTACAAGCCAAAGAGTACGGTGCGCCGATTTTGGTTCATGCGATTACCGAAAAGGGAAGAGGTCACAAGCCGGCAGTTGCCGATGAGGCTGAAAAATTCCACGCGGTAGGAATTGTGGATGCTGAAACCGGTGAGCCGCTTTCTAAGAGCGCTCTGACTTGGACAAAGGTCTTTGCATCCGAACTCGTTGAGATAGGTAAAGAGCGCAAAGATATCGTGGCGATTACTGCAGCGATGCTTGGGCCAACAGGTCTTGATCAATTTGCCCAGTTGTTCCCAGAGCGGACAATCGATGTTGGAATCGCTGAGCAGCATGCCGTCACAAGTGCTGCTGGAATGGCCTTCACAGGAGTTCACCCAGTTGTTGCGGTCTATTCAACTTTTCTTAATCGCGCCTTTGATCAGCTGCTACTAGATGTTGCACTCCACAAGGCTGGAGTAACTTTTGTTTTAGATCGAGCCGGGATAACAGGCGATGACGGCCCGTCACACCATGGAATCTGGGATTTAGCGTTGACGGGTATTGTGCCAACTATGCATGTTGCAGCACCTCGAGATGGTGCACGTCTGCGCGAACTACTTCGCGAGGCGATAAATATTAGTGATGCCCCATCCATGGTCCGCTTCCCCAAAGGCGCCGTGCAAGTGGATATTCCAGCATTCGAGCGACGAGATGGAATAGATGTTTTATATCGCGGCGAAAGCGCCGATGTCCTGATGATTAGCGTCGGAGCGATGGCGGCCCTTGCAGTGGAAGCTGCCTCACAGGCATATCGGGAGGGTGTAGGCGTAACTGTCATTGATCCACGATGGGTTAAGCCATTACCGCGATCCTTAGTTGCAATGGCCCAACGTTATACAAGTGTTGTTGTCCTTGAAGATGGAATCCGACATGGCGGAATCGCAAGTTCAATCTCTGAGTTATTACGTGATGCAGGTGTCCATGTTCCACTTCACTCAATCGGAGTTCCACTTGAGTTCTTGGAGCATTCAAAGCGCAACGAGATTCTAAGCGACATTGGAATTACCGCTCAGAACATTGCACGCAGTGTTGTTGAGTGGAGCAGTAGCTTTAAGGAAGAGATGCAACCCCAGGTGGATGAAAACGTGATCCGCACACAGACTCGCTGATACCAGCTCTATCTAAGTACGGCAGGATTCCTCCAAGGTGCATTGGCCAACCAGCACCCATCAACATGCACAAATCAATTTCAGCAGCGGTTGCAACAACGCCCTCATCGAGCATCATCCGAGCCTCAATCGCAAGAGCGCTTAATGCGCGTGTGCGAACCTGCTCGGCAGTAGATGGTGAATCTGCATGCGGAATCACTGCAAGGGCGGCAGGATTTACCGAAACCGAGCCATCTTCGCTCTTGATATAGAAGTTTCGAATACCTTGATCGACCATTGCCTGCATAGTTGGTGAGATGCGATAGCGAGGACCTAAGTTATCGTGGAGTGTTTTAGCAACATGCAAACCGACTCCTGGACCAACAAGATCAAGAAGTTGGAATGGTGACATTGGGAAACCAATTGAGCTCATCGCACTATCTGCTACCGCTGGAGGAGTTCCCTCATCGACTGCATCAGTAATCTCTCCCATGAAACGTGTGAGTAAACGATTAACAACAAAGCCAGGGGAGTCTTTACAGATAATCATCGTCTTCTTTAACTCTTTGCCAGCTGCCACGGCCGTTGCCGTTGTTACATCATCGGTCGAACTTGTTCGAGCAATTTCTAGTAGCGGCATAATCGCAACTGGATTAAAGAAGTGGAAACCAACAACTCGCTCTGGGTTCTTAAGTCCTTGACTCATTAGTTCAACTGAGAGTGAAGATGTATTAGTTGCAAGGATGCACTCGGGGGAGATGATTGACTCTAACTTCTTGAATAACTCCTGTTTGAGTGAGAGCTCTTCGAAAATAGCTTCGATTACAAAATCACAGCCAGCAAAGATATTTTGATCGGCCGAACCAGAGATTAAAAGCGATAGGCGTTGAGCCGTTTCTGGATTCATTCGCTTTTTCTCAACTGCTTTAACTAGTTCATTTTTTACCCAGGCCACGCCTTTATCGGCACGCTCTTGATCGATATCGCTCATGACGACAGGGCATTTAAGGTTTCTCAAAAGAAGTAGCGCTAACTGCGATGCCATCAAACCGGCACCAACGACTCCGACCTTTGTAACCTTGCGGGCAAGGGCGGGCTTTGGTGCGCCTTCGACTTTCTTGCGCTTCTTCTGAATCAGATTAAATGCATACAGAGATGCACGAAGCGGATCACCCATTGTTAAATCTGCCAACGTTTGATCTTCAGCATCAAAGCCAGCGGCGCGAGTATTGCTCTTAGCCGCTGCAATGAGTTCAAGTGCTCGCATGGGGGATTCAATCTCCGCTCCGCCATACTTCTTAAGGGCGGCTGCTCGACCAGTTGCAAGGGCGCTTTCCCACGCAGGATCATTGCTGTAATCCTTGCGTTCAATCTTAATTTCACCACTAAGGACAGATACGGCAAATGCGATAGAGCGCTCGATAAAATCAGCTGGTTCAAAGATGGCATCGACGACGCCAAGCTTTAGCGCATCCTTGGCCTTCATCATCGTATTGTTATTAAGAGCGTTGAGCATAATTACTTGTACTGCGCGTTCTGGCCCAATGAGCTTAGGCAAAATTGTTGCACCACCCCAGCCTGGTACTAAACCTAAAAATACTTCAGGAAGTGCAGTAAATGCTGTGCTAGCAACTGTTCGATACTTACAGTGCAGACCAACTTCGAGGCCGCCTCCGAGTGCAAGGCCATTTATAAAGGCAAAAGTAGGGATGCCGCATTCGTCTAATCTGCGAAAGACGTCGTGTCCAATTTTGCCGATAGCAAGAGATTGCTCCCGATTTTGTATATATGAAACGGCGGACAAATCAACACCTGCTGCAAAGATGAATGGCTTGCCTGTTATAGCGATTGCAACTGGCTTACGTGCAATTGCATCAGTGATTGCAGCATCTAGTGATTGCAAAGATGCTGGGCCGAAAGTATTTGGGCGGTTGTGGTCGGCGCCATTATCTAAAGTGATCAGGGCCAAACTACCCTTTCCACCAAAGGCAGCTAAATCAACATCGCGCACGAGAGCGTTAGTAATAACTTCTTCCGGTGCATCCTCTGGCAATTTAATATCTGTCGTCATTTACTTCACCGCTCCTATAAAATGTGGATTTTCCCAGATAACCGTGCCGCCCATTCCGAGGCCGATGCACATGGTCGTGATGCCGTAACGCACCTCTGGATGATCTTCAAAACTTCGCGCTAAGTTGAGCATCAAGCGCACTCCTGATGAGGCGAGAGGGTGACCAACTGCAATTGCGCCTCCAAAAGGATTAACACGCGAATCATCATCTGCAATTCCGAAATGCTCTAGAAATGCTAAGACTTGTACGGCGAAGGCCTCATTAATTTCAAATAAACCAATATCGGCGATAGATAAACCCGCCTGCTTGAGCGCTTTGAGAGTTGCAGGTACTGGTCCATAACCCATTACTTCTGGCTCAACTCCAGCAAATGCAAAGGTAACAAGTCGGGCTTTAATTGTTAAACCAAGTTCGAGAGCTTTTTCTTCGCTAGCAAGGAGGGCTGCAGTTGCTCCATCATTTAAACCCGAAGAGTTTCCAGCTGTTACACGACCTGCTGGACGAAATGGAGTTTTTAATCCTGATAAACCCTCAAGTGTTGTGCTGGGGCGCGGTGGTTCATCCATCGTTGCAATTGCCCAGCCAAGTTCGGCGCTTCGAGCAGCAGTTGGAATTAAATCTCTCTGGATTAATCCCGCTTCATAGGCCTTAGCGGTTTTAATTTGAGAGTTAAGTGCGTACTTATCGGTGCGCTCTTTAGTAATAGTTGGGAAGCGATCATGTAAACGCTCGGCAGTTGCACCCATTGCCAGCGCATCTTGTTCAACAATTCGCTCGGCTAAAAATCGTGGATTGGGATCTAGGCCCTCGCCAATTGGATGATTGCCCATGTGTTCAACACCGCCGGCGATTGCAATCTCATTAGCACCCATTGCGATTGCACCTGCAACTGTTGTGACTGCGGTGAGTGCACCTGCGCACCATCGATCGATTGAATATCCCGGCACCGTGTTAGGAAGACCTGAAAGTAGAGCTGCGCTTCGGCCAATATTCATTCCTTGATCGCCAGTCTGTGTCGCTGCTGCAATTGCAACGTCATCAATAGTTGCGCGATCTACAAGTGGATTGCGATCAAGGAGCCCGCGGATAGCGCGCACCATGAGATCATCGGCGCGAGTTCCGGCATACAAACTGCCGGCCTTGCCAAAGGGTGTACGGACTGCATCGACTAATACGACTGAACGTGACATTCGGTAATCCTTCACTAAGCGGTGTAGCGGCTATGTTACCCGTCAGTATGCTTGTGCGATAGCCACAACTCAAACTTTAGCAGGCGTTTTTGCGCTGGCTTTTGTCAGGTAAGCAGGCAAGATGGTCGCTAAGTACATGGCATAGATGAGCAGCTGCAACCATGAGGTTGTTGTATCAAAGCCGATAGTCCCAGATAGGACGCCTCCGAGCAGAGATTCTTTTGCAATGACTGACGTGACATCCCAAGCAAAGAAGTCGGCCCCCGGAAGCACACCTAGCTCCTGGAACTCATGAACACCGTAGGAGAGAACGCCAGCTGCGACAATAATTAATGCGATACCCGTATAGGTAAAGAACTTTGAAAGATCTAGGTTAATTGAGCTCTTGTAAATCAAGTAACCCAGGGCGATTGCAAGGCTAAAGCCTGCAATTAAACCGATTGCAGAGCTAACAGGATCGGCAACGCTCTTAAAATTTGAGTAAACAAAGAGTGATGTCTCAAGCCCTTCGCGAACTACAGCGAAAAACGCTGCTCCAGCAAGGGCATACGGGCCGGCCATCAATGCCCGATCTACTTTGCCCGCAAGTTCGCTGCGCAGATAACGCGCCGTGCGCTTCATCCAAAAAACCATCCATGTCACAAGTGCAACTGCTACGAGTGAGGTAGTGCCGGCAAATAACTCTTCGCCTCGGGGAGTCAGCTCTGCTGAAGTAAAGCTCAAGATCGCACCGACTGCTCCACTTGCAATTACGGCAAGTGCCACACCGCCCCAGATGTAGGCCAGTAAATGGCGCTTACCGGTTTTGCAGATGTAGGCGATCAAAATTCCAACTATAAGAGCGGCTTCTAACCCCTCACGCAGGGCGATGATGAATGAACTGAGCACGGGGAAAATCTAAGGCACAAGGGGGAATTACGCAACTCTTTTGTTGCGTAATTCACTCACTTTCAGCTGTGGTTTCTGCCACAGGATCTTCAACCGCGACTGGCTCCTCGATAATCAGCGGTTCACGCTCAAGGAGGGCATCGGCTAAGGCGCCAGCAACCAGGTCGATCTGCCAGAGCCGGGCACCAAGGGATGCCAGGGCGCTGCGAACACCGGCTTCATCGCGCTTAAGAGTTGAACCGGGAGGCGGGGACCAGCAAATGCGTCGTACCGATTCGGGAGAAATAAGGTTTTCAACTGGAATGGAGTTGTTGGTTGCGATGATGTCGATGAGAGCACGTGCATGCGAAAGAGGAGCGAACTTTTCCGGAAATCTATCTCTCCATAATTTAATCGGAGGCAACGCATCGGTGTTAGTACGCATCGCTGGCCACTTGCTCTCAGGAAGTGCAACTGCACGTGCAATCGCTTCAAGCCACAGAGCGCAGTTTTCTACCCACCGTGCGCGAAGACCAATGGGGCGTAGCGCTTTTTCAAACTCTTTCTTTGTCGTCGGTGCTGCTAAACATAATTCAATAATCGCTGCATCATTGAGTAGTTTGCCTCCGGCGATATCTTGAGCTGAAGCAATTTGATCGCGTGCTATCCAGAGCTCTCGAATAATGGCAAGGTGATCGCGTCGTTTTATCTTGTGCATTCCAGATGTACGACGCCATGGATCTATTCGCGGCGGAGGCGGAGGGGCTAGAAGAATCGATGCAAACTCTTCTTCGGCCCATTGCAATTTTCCAGATGAGTGCAAGATTTCCTTCATTGCATTTCGAAGTTCGATAAGAAGCTCTACATCCAATGCGGCATATGTAAGCCATTCTTGTGGAAGTGGACGCGTTGACCAATCTGCCGCACTATGTTCTTTTGCAAGAACCACTCCCATTAATGACTCTAAGAGTGGCCCAAGTCCAACTCGAGGTAGACCTGCGATGCGTCCACCGAGTTCAGTATCAAATAGATGTCTCGGATTAATTCCAATCTCGCGAAGACACGGTAAATCCTGCGTGCTTGCATGCAAAATTACTTCATCGCTATTGAGCAGTTCATTGAGCTCGGCAATCAAAGAGTTCTCAAGACCGAAAGGAATCGGGTCAATCAAATGCAAGCCACCGCCGGTGCGTTTAATCTGAATTAAATATGCTCGCGCGCTGTAGCGAAAGCCAGAGGCTCGCTCTGCATCAACAGCAAAGGGCCCGACACCTGAACGAAGTTGGCCGATCGCAATTTTAAGGGCTGCTTCAGTATTAATAACTGGGGGAGTTCCTCCAGCAGGCACGAGCAAGGGAACTGGCAGTGACCCGTCTTCCATAAAAGAAATTACCGAGCCCTGGATGAATTAATCGTTGCTACACCTTCGGGAATCTCTTCAAGGCCTGCAACTTCAGCGATGAGCGTGCACCAGCCCGAGATATGTTTAATAAGTTCAGATGTATCGGAAACTACTGGCGTCCATGATGCACGAATCTCAATTTCAGATTCGTCATGGCGCGGTGAAAGCTTTCCAAATGAGGCGCTAGAAACCCGAGTAACGGTTCCGCTGGGGGCGGCGATTGTGCAGCCGGCGGCATCAAGGGCCGATAAGAACCAGCCCCATCCAAATTCGGGCAGTGATGGATCTTCTTGCATTGCAGTATCGACATCGGCGCGCACAAAGCTCACACATCGAAACTCGCCCTCCCATGTCTCTTGGCCACCGGGTTCATGCAGCAGAACAAAGCGACCAGAGGCGATTTCATCTTCATCATCTCCTACCTTGCCATTGCTGACATCGGCAGAAAAGGCAAAAGCATATGTTGCTAACTTTTGTGGCGCTGGAACTTCTTCAAGGATTATCTCGGAGCGAGGGGTAAATTCGCGTAGCTGGTTTAACAATCTTTCGAAGCCATTGGCATCCATGTTCTTAGAGTAATAAGGCGCACCTGAATTCTCGGGAGGCGGGACGGTAGGCTCATATGCATGACATCACTCTTGGCGCTACTTTCAAGTTTGCTGTGGGGCTCGGCTGATTTTGAGGGTGGGAGATTGAGCAAGAGACATGCGCCGATTGCTGTTTTGGGCTTTTCTCAAATCATTGGTCTGCTCTTTGGAGCTGGCTTGCTCATCGCGTATGGCGAATGGAGCACCCCGGCCCTTGGTGAAGGCGGATTTTTAATTCCTGGAATCGGTGCAGGATTTTTTGGCTACTTCGGACTCATATGCCTCTATGCAGGATTGGCATCGGGAAGTATGGGGGTTGTCTCTCCAATAAGTTCATTAAGTGCCGTGATTCCATTGAGCTATGCACTCTTACATGGTGATTCACTCTCGCTCATTTCATCGGTTGGCGTAGTTCTTGCATTAGCCGGTGCATTTTGTGCAAGTGGACCAGAACTCTCACATGGAGTTGCTTTGCGCCCACTATTTTTAGCCATTGGAGCAGCATTTGGATTTGGTATATCTCTGACATTTATCTCTATTGGATCGCAGTCGAGTGCGCTTTTGACAATGGTTACTATGCGTGCAGCAACCTTTCTAGTAACGATCGCTATCGCTGTGCGTTTTCGAAGCACTGGAGGGTTTTCTAAAAAAGAGTTTCCGAGTTTAATATTTATTGGAGTTGCGGATTTCTTAGCTAACTTACTTTTAGGAGTTGCATGTAGCAAAGGTTCGGTACCGGTGGCAATGGTGTTTGGGTCGATGTATCCAATCGCTACTGCCGTTCTTGCCTTTGGTTTTCTACGCGAGCGTTTACACAAAGTTCAGTATGTGGGCATCGTTCTTGCCGTTAGCGGAGTTGCCTTAATTTCAGCCTTTTAGTTATGGGCGTGGAAAAATAACGTCCCATCAACTTCACTTTTTTCAACGGATGTAAAATGATTGAGTATTGCCCGCCAGTCAATAGGATTCTCACCACCTTGCACTTCGGTAATAGTAAGAAAAAAATCGTCAATTAACTCTGCCTCTAAAAGTTCGCGCATTAACGAGGGTCCACCTTCAATTAAAATGCGGGGGCCGAACTCATTGTGCGCTCGAGCTATCGCCTGGCTGGGAGAGAGATTCCATTGCTGCGCCTTTGGATTATCTGCAATCGCCTCAATATCTGTCCGAGAGAGGACAACTAGGGGGATAGGCGTGGCTGTGTAAGGCTCGGTGCGCGCAGTATTTCCACCAATAAGAATCAGATCGAACTGCCTGCGCCGGGCAAGAAACACGGATCGATCAGCTGCAGAACTGACTCCGCTAGATAAACCCGCCTTGGTGGTTGAGCCGTCGGCACCGACTACCAGTGAGGCTGAGGTGCTCATCGGCCTAGCATCCCAGTTTCTCGGCCACTTCACAGCCCATTTTAGGCTCAAGAGTTGAGCCCAGGCGGCAAAGATAGTTAGCCTTAAGTCCATGTCCGGAGTTAAACGAGCCCTAGTCCTGCTTTGTGGGCTCGCAGTTATCGGTGCGCTGCTGGCTCCAATCGCTGCCAATGCCGCTCAAACGCTGCAACAGGTTCAAGCCAAAGTTCGCGAATTGGAAGAGGATGCCACGACGGCTGCTGAAGGGGCCCAAGAGGCAAAGGTCAAACTCGGTATTTTAACCAAGACACTCAACGGCATTAAGGCCAAGGCCGAGGTGCAGGGAGCGACCGTATCTGCACTGCAAAAATCACTCGGTGCCATAGCCGTTGAACAGTATAAATCAGGATCGATGAGTCAAGGATTAGAGCTTCTTTTTTCCAGCGATCCAACGCTCTATCTCTCATCAGCCGGCACACTCGATGCAATCACTCGAGGCAAATCTACGCAACTTCGAAAGTATGAAGCGGCAACCCAACGTCTTAATGCAACAACATTGACGGTTAATGACAAGTTAGCGCTCGTCAGAGCGGCCCAAAAGAAATTTGCCGCACAATCTGCCCTTGCGCAGGCGAAGTTAAAAGAGGCCGAAGTCCTCTTATCAAAGTTAAAAAAGGCCGATCGAGTGCGCCTAGCAAAGTTAGCTGCCGCTGAAGAGGATGCCGACCAAGCCTCTTCACTTGCAGCTGCGCGGAGCGCCAAAGGTATTTCAGGACGAGCTGGTATCGCTCTTAAGTATGCACTCAAGCAGATCGGTGATCGATATGTCTTCGGTGCCGCCGGACTTGTTACGTGGGATTGCTCAGGGTTAACGATGCGCGCGTATCAAGCTGCCGGAGTTTCATTACCGCACTCATCATCGGCGCAATCGCGGATAGGAAAGCAAGTCTCAACCAAAGCACTCAAGCCCGGAGATTTACTATTTTTTGGCCGTCCTGTATCGCATGTTGGAATTTACTTAGGTGGTGGTCGCATGGTCCATGCGCCACGCTCTGGTTCTCGCGTGAAAGTTACATCCTCTCTCAACATGGGGCGCAAAGCTTTGGTTGGGGCACGTCGCTATTGAAGAGAACACTATTTATTACAAATGATTTTGGTCCCCGCGCAGGCGGAATCGAAACCTTCATTATTGGTTTGATTCAACGTTTGCCGCATGGATCAACGACCGTTTATACGTCTGCGCAAGGTGATACTCGTGATTATGATGCCGCCTGGCTTGCAGAATATGGGGTTCGAGTTATTCGAGATCGGGCAAAGATTCTCTTGCCAACACCACGCGTTAGCCGCGCAGTTACACAGCTAATTAAGAACGAGGGGATTGAAACCGTGGCCTTTGGCGCCGCCGCACCGCTAGCGATTATGTCCTCTGCATTAAGAGCTGCAGGCGTACAAAGAATTATTGCACTGACTCATGGCCATGAAGTGTGGTGGTCGAAAGTATTCCCATTTACAGTAGCGATGCGCCGGATCGGATCAACGACCGATGCCCTTACATACTTAGGCGAGTTCACGCGAAAGGCCATCTCTGCCGCGCTCACTCCCGAAGCCGGCGATGCGATGGTCAAAATCGCACCAGGTATCGACACCGACCACTTTGCGCCGGTAGATGCCACCATGCTCCGAGAATCACTTGGATTAACGGGTAAGAGGGTCATAGTTTCAGTCGGACGTTTAGTCCATCGCAAGGGGCAGGATTATTTGATTGAGGCAATGAGCGCCATAGTTCACGAAATCCCAGAGGCACATTTAGTCATTGTCGGCGAAGGTCCGTATCGCGATCATCTTGCAAAGCTTGTAAAAAACTATGCACTGGATGAATACGTAACTTTCATAGGGCGAATTCAATATGCTGAACTTCCTAAGTACATCTGCCTCGGCGATGTATTTGCAATGCCATCGCGTTCACGTTTTCGGGGTTTGGAAGTTGAAGGCCTCGGCATCGTTTATTTAGAGGCAAGTTCATGTGGTCTGCCAGTTATTGCTGGTGCATCCGGCGGTGCACCAGATGCAGTAATTGAAGGCGTTACTGGAGTTGTCGTAGATGGCCAAGATAGTGCCGCCATCGCAGTTGCTGCAATCAACTTACTTAATAATCCCGAGCAAGCAACTAAGATGGGCATTGCTGGTCGTGATTGGATAGTTGAAAAGTGGCGCTGGCAGATATGGGCTGAGAAGTTTGAGAAGTTAATCAACAACTAGATTATGTTTTCGCGCTTTTCCAACAGCTGCCGTTCGATTCTCGACTTCAAGTTTCCTAAAAATCGACGCTAAATGCGTCTTTACCGTTGCTTGACTAAGAAACAACGCCGAAGCAATTGCCTTTGTGGAGGCACCGCTTGGTAAAAGCCCAAGCACGTCAAACTCTCTGGCAGTTAAGTCAAAGCTCGCAGTGCTCGCTCTAATCGCTGCAGATAAACCTTTAGCGTTAAAACTAAGTGGTGATTTAACTGAGTGTTCGACCGCCGCAACTAATTCACTCATGGGAGCACTCTTGAGAATGTAAGCACTGGCTCCAGCATTCATGGCTGCCAACAAATGCGCATCAGTCTCATTAAGCGTAAGTACGACGATCCCTAAGCTTTTTGAGATGGCCCGTGCCCATGAAATTAATTCAAAGCCGCTGCCATCTGGAAGATTTAAATCCACAACTATTACATCTGGGTTAACGTGGGCGATCTGCGCGCGCGCTTCGGCAATGTTGGCCGCCTCGGCGGAAATGTAATAACCATGGGTAGTAAGTGCTCGATGCAAGCCCTCTCGAACAACTGCATGGTCATCGATAATAACGACGCTAGTCACTTATTTACCCAAGGCACGGTTATGGAGACATGCGTACCCGCATCAGTTGATTGGATATCCAAGCTCCCATTCAAATCTCGTACTCGCTCGTCGATGCCAACTAATCCATGGTGGCCACTTTTTGGAGCGGTTCCGCCGACGCCATTATCGTGAAGGGAGAGCGTTATCGAGGTTGCATGTGAGTGTTCCTGCACATTGCGTAATAGCTCAGCAAAAACCCTCTGCAGCTCATAACTCGTCGATGCCTCATATCGTGAAGGCAGGCTTTCGGTGCTCTCGCGCAGTGCAAAGATTTCGGCGCGAACTTTGTCAACCAAATCCGTTATTGCAAAGCGCACAGAGCGCAGTTCACTACGAATCTCAACTGGAGTACCAGGCGTGGCAATGAGAGAGTCAATGGAGTATCCAAGCCCAACTAGATCTTGAGCTATTCCATCATGTAACTCTTGTGCGAGTCTAACTCGCTCATTAACGCTCATATTTTTACTTAGTGAAGAGTTGTTCAATCTCCTTGGCAAACTCTTTGGCTATTACCGCTCGCTTCATCGAAAGTTTTGCGGTCAGGTGCCCACCGGCGATAGTAAAATCAGTTGGCAAGATAATAAATTTGCGAATTGATTCGGCTTTACTCACGGCCTTGTTGGCATCATCGACTGCGGTTTGAATAACTGAGATCAGATCTGGATCATGTGCCAGATCAGTCATAGAGGCACCCTCTTTTTTGTGGTTTGCCACCCAAGATTTCAATGCATCTTGGTCAATTGTGACAAGGGCTGCAATAAAGGGTTGGTTATCGCCGACGACCATGCACTGGCTAACAAGAGGGTGCGCCCGCAGACGATCTTCGAGTACGGCAGGTGCAACATTCTTTCCGCCAGCAGTAACAATTAACTCTTTCTTGCGACCGACTATGTAGAGGAAGCCCTCATCATCTAATTTTCCAAGATCTCCCGATTGGAACCAGCGATCACTCGTAAATACTTCTTTATCGGCGGCTTCATTGTTCCAATACCCACGCATCACAATCGAGCCACGAATAAGAACCTCGCCATCATCTGCGATTTTTATAGATGTTCCAGGTACCGGACGCCCAACTGAGCCAACTCGGTGTGCACCACTGAGGTTCAGGGTTGCGCCAGCTGTTGTCTCGGTTAAGCCATATCCCTCAAGAACTGTTATACCGGCGCCCCGATAAAAATGGCCGAGGCGAACCCCAAGAGGCGCTCCTCCTGAAATCGCAGCCTCAACGCGTCCGCCCATTCCAGCGCGAATCTTGGAGTAGACCAACTTGTCAAAGAGCTTGTGTTTGATCGATAACAGGGGTGATATTGATTTCTTATCAAGGCTTTCAGAGTAAGCAATTGCAACATCTGCCGCCTTTCGAAAAATCTTTCCCTTACCAGCGGCCTCTGCGCGTGCCTCGGCCCCGTTGTAGATTTTTTCAAAGATACGGGGAACGGCGAGAACAAAAGTTGGCTTAAAGGATGCCAAGTCCATTGGCAAGCGTCCCACTGGATCACTGCAGTGAGCTAGATGAAGACCGGCAGAGATTGCTCCGATTTCAACCATGCGACCAAATACGTGAGCCACAGGTAAGAATAAAAGTGTGGATCCACCTGGCTTTAGAAATAAATCAGCGGCGCCTTGAACAACGTTTCCACATTCAGATAAAAAGTTGCTGTGTGTGAGAGATACCCCTTTTGGTTTTCCGGTAGTACCAGATGTGTAGATAATTGTTGCCAGCGTGTCAGGCACTAGTGCGTTGCGACGGCGATCAATCTCATCATCGCTGATATGTGCACCTGCCGCTTTGAGGGTACTCAATACATCTTCAGTCATTATCCAGACATGCTTTGTATGCGATGGTTGTACGCTCTTAACTAATTCACGCAAAGCCGGAGTTTCTACAATGATTGCAACTGTTGAGGAGTCGTTAAGAATCCAATCGACCTGTTCGGCCGAAGATGTGTCATAGACAGGAACAACGACTCCGCCTGCAAACCAGATTGCAAAATCTAAGATGGTCCATTCATAACGTGTTCGCGACATAATCGCCACGCGATCACCAATCTGCACACCAGCGGCGATCAAGCCCTTGGCGGTTTCGCGAATCTGAGCCTCCGCCTCTTTGGCAGTGACGCTTTGCCAGCCATCACCGAGGGGACGCGACATGATGATGCGCTCTGGTTCAAACCAAGCGCGCTCTGCGATGAGATTTGTAAGATTTCCGGCAGTTGCCGCAGGGACCAGGGCTGGATTGTTAATTTCATTCATGGCGCTAACGCTAGCGTGTGATTTATAAATTAGGGAAGAGGGGTAACCTTAAGACATGAGCGATTCGAGCAGAGCCACCGTCACGATAGATGCCCCATTAGCCGCAGTCACGCAGGCGTTATTCACGCTGGAAAACTACCCGAAATGGTCTAGTTCGATTAAATCCGTTGAGGTAGTAAATCGTGACGATCAGGGCCGGGCTACCAAGGTCAAGATGACCATTGACGCCGGAATGATGAAGGATCGGGTTATTTTGGATTACGACTGGTCAGAGGCTCCGGCGCGATTGAGTTTTTCACTCGATGATGCCGATCTTTTAACAGGCATGGATGGGGCTTACATTATTAAGAGCATCGATGAGGAGAGCACTGAAGTTACATATGAGCTGACCGTCTCACTCTCCATGCCGATTCCAGCGATGATGCGACAAAAGGCGGAAAAGACAACTATCGATCAAGCGCTAGCTCAACTTAAAGCAACGCTCGAGGCGTAGTTTTTATTTTATGTCTTACACAATCGGTATAGATGTTGGCGGTACAAAAGTATTAGGTGGCGTAGTTGATGAAAACGGGAAAGTTATAGCAACGGCTAGAAAAGATACGCCTCGCCAAGGTGGTAGTGCGTTAACGCAGACCATCGCCGATATTGCACAAGAGTTAATACAAAGCCACGATATTGAATCAGTAGGAGTATCTGCTGCCGGCTTTGTCTCATCAGATCGAAAGACGATGCTGGCAACACCAAATATCGCCGATTGGAATGGCGTTAACTTAGATGCCGAGCTCACGAAGTTAATTGGCCTAGATGTAATAATTGAAAACGATGCAAATGCAGCGGCATGGGGTGAGGCAAAGTTTGGTGCCGGTCGAAATCAAGACCACATGATGATGCTTACCGTTGGTACAGGTATTGGTGGGGGAGTCGTCGTTAATGGCGCGCTCTATCGCGGAGCATTTGGTATCGCCGCCGAATTCGGACATATGCGCGTAGTACCCGATGGGCATCTATGTGGATGTGGCGCACGCGGTTGTTTTGAACAGTATGCATCTGGCAATGCGCTTTTACGTCATGCACGCGAAGCAATCAGTGCAAGCCCGGAAATCGCACGTAATTTATTATCACGTGGCGATGGAAGCGTTGAAGGTTTAACCGGCAAGGCCATTACCGAGGCGGCGAGAGATGGCGATCCTGTTGCGCTGGCTGCATTTAATACAACGGGACAGTGGCTTGGTGCAGGTATTGCGACATTATCTGTAATTTTAGATCCGGCCTGTGTAGTTATCGGCGGGGGAGTAATTGATGCAGGAGAGATTTTATTGAAACCAACACGCGAGGCTCTAGAGCGCACAATGCCTTTTGCAGGCAAACATCCATATCCTCAAATTATCGCAGCAGAGCTGGGTAATGAGGCAGGCCTTGTAGGCGTTGCCGATTTAGCACGCCTCTAGTTTTCAAAGGGATAGACAAGGCCTATCTGATCTCTAATCTGATCCATGACATCCATGACAGAGAGAGTTTCACTCCACGGCATCAAAGGTGATTCAAGGGCTCCAGAGTCAACAACACGTGCCATCTCAATCGCCTGCTCGCGTATTCCATGACCCACATAGTTATTTGGATATTCAGTGACTGTGCCATCAAAGAGAATTACGCGCATTGCAGTGGGGTTATAGAAGGTGCGATCTATTTCAAGGCGACCGAGCAGACCGCTCACAACTGCTCGACAGGGAGTCTGGGCAATCATTGTTGTATTAATTATTGCCTGCGCACCACTGGCGTAGTCGAAAATTGCACTTGTTTGAGCATCCACATTGCGATCGGTCATGACCGCGCGCGCAGTAATAGCAGTGGGCATACCAAGTACAAGGTGAGCGAAAGAGACGGGGTAGATTCCAAGATCTAACAATGCTCCACCAGCTAGCTCTGGATCTACTATGCGCACAATATTTTGATCGGCAAGGCGTTGTCCGTGATCGGCCTCGACCGTTTCGATCTTTCCAAGAACTCCGCTTGCAAGGATCTCTCTTACAACTGCAATATGAGGTAAGTAACGTGTCCACATCGCCTCAAGGAGTGCAACGTTATTTTCTTTAGCACAGTTAATCATCGCCTGTGCCTGCTTTGCAGAGATTGCAAATGGCTTTTCACACAAAACAGCTTTGCCGGCATTAAGAGCCAGCATTGTGTGCTCTTCATGTGACGGGTGAGGTGTTGCAACATAAATTGCATCAACGTTTGGATCGTTCACTAAATCCTTATAACTTCCATATGCAGTTGCTGTGGGAATATCTTTAGCGAACTCTTCGGCTTTTTTTAAAGTACGCGAACCAACTGCAACAACCTCATGTCCCTCAGCGAGGGCTAAGTCATCGACAAATGCCGCAGCGATTCCACCAGTTCCTAATACTCCCCACTTAAAATTTTTCATAGTGCAACTCCGTCATCATCATGGAAGGGACGTTTGAACCAACGCAGAACTGCGCGCTTGGCCGAATAATAAAAGGAGCGCGGAGTTTGTGAAGGAGGGCGAGGGGGTACGAAGTGATCGTTTCGATCGAGCTCATCTAGATACGTTGTGGGCGCAGACTCATCGAGGGAGAGGCCAGAGACAATGGCCTCAAACTCGCTACGGATCAACTCCTCCTCGTCGGATTCATCGCCCAGCGGATTTAACGGATCTTTGCTCACCCTCAGATAGTGTCATACGGGGCAATAACAGGTAAATTAGAGAGGTGCTCAACAACCTCCCCTATGGCGTACTGCGTGCATTTCTGACGCCCTTTTTGATGAGCGCATTTAGACCCAAGGTCAAAGGTCTTCGAAACGTCCCGGCGAAAGGGCCAGTCATTATCGCCTCTAACCACCTCTCCTTCAGCGATTCAATCTTTATGCCCTTGGTAGTTCCACGCAAAGTCACCTTCTTGGCCAAGAGTGAGTACTTCACATCACCTGGCCCAAAGGGGCTCGTAAAGAAATTAACTTTTATCGCCCTGGGACAGGTACCAGTGGATAGATCAGGCGGGCGACGAAGTGAGGCGGCGCTAATCACTGGGTTAAAAGTATTGGCCGAAGGTGATTGCCTAGGAATTTATCCTGAAGGTACACGCTCACCCGATGGACGATTGTATAAAGGTCGAACTGGAATAGCCCGACTAGCAATTGAATCTGGAGCCCCAGTTATTCCAGTTGCAATGTCTAATACCGACAAGATTCAACCAACTGGAAAGGTTATTCCTAACCTTCATAGAGTGGGAATGATTTTTGGTGAGCCGATGTACTTCGACGGCGATTCAACTGATTTGCAGTACCTGCGCGTTGTCACCGATCAGATTATGAACAAGATTCAAGAGATGTCTGGCCAGGAATATATAGATATCTATGCTCCGAAGAAGAGCAAACCCGAGGATATAAACGTCTCTGGCGAAGAGGATTAAAGCTTATCTAAAGCGTTTCTCGAGGTGAGATAGGTACAGGTGGTGCACTCTAAACCTGCATCAGGTAAATCGCCCTCAAGAACAGTAATGAACTCTTCGATCGTTGTTAAGAAGTTGGCAACATCTCGTTCGACAGGTAAGTATTTTTGAGTAACTGAGAATCCATACGAGTTCTTATCCTCACCACTTGCCGAGACTGGGTTCCAGACTAATAAGCCAATAGATGCCACAGAGGCGGCCTTACCTGCAGCTGGATTTTCTAGTGCATATGCATAGGCCTCTAACTGCGGAGAGTAGAAGGCGCCATTATCGCGCGCGCTATCTGAGACTTTGCAATCGATCAAACCAATAGTTCCATCCTCATTGGTAGATACAAGATCGTATTTTCCAAGAATCCGCCACCGTGTATCTACGCCATTAACTTGAATCGGTTTGCTCTTAACCCATTCGCCCCATTTAGTAACAGTGCCAGGGCGAAGAGATGGATCAATAGTTGGCATATCTGCACGGTGGAAATGCTCCTCCTGCATATTTGCAAAGGTTCCAACAAGTGGAAACTGACCGGGCATTATTAACTTGTACCAGTACTTAATCCATAAGCAGCGCTTACATGTTGATAGACCAAAGGTGAGATCTGACGGAGAGATATTTTCGCGCGCTGGCTTGGCTGGTTTATTCATGGGCTTATTCTCTCGTTAGGCACTGACAATAGCTGCGATTAATACAGTAAGGCCCAAGATGATCATGATCGCTCCACCCGTTGCACGTAGCTTCTCCAATCGGGCAGAGTCGGTGGCCAGCCATGTCCTTGCAGTGCCGGCCAATAAACCCCAGGTGCCATCAGAGAGGAATGCCAGAATTGCAAAGATCGCACCCAGCAGGATTAGTTGGGCGGTAACGCTGCCACGCTCTCGATCGATGAACTGAGGCAATACTGCGGCATAAAAAACAATTGCCTTGGGGTTTAGCGCTCCAACCCAGAATCCATCTCTTATTGAACGTCGGATGCTAGGTGCTATATCGCCTTGATTCGTCATATCGGCGGCGTGTACTCGCCTATGTCTTATCGCATCTATTCCCAAATATATTAAGTAGAGACCACCGCCCCATTGAACTGCAGTGTATGCAAGCTCTGATCGCTGCAAGATTGGTCCAAGACCAAGTGCGACAAAAACGGATAAGAGAAACATTCCAATTGCATTGCCTGCAACTGTAAATACAGCGGTTTTTCGGCCCCATGCAATTGCACGCGCTAAAGTAAATAAGACGCTTGGACCTGGTGCCAACATGATTACCATCGCGGCCACGATGTATTCAGATAGCCGCGATGGAATCACCATGAATGCAGTTTAGTTGTTACCTCGTTTTGCTGCAATTGAGTGAAGAACTCTGTAGCCAACGATGGCAACCAATGTAGCGTTGATGATTCCACTGAATGTGTAATCTCCGCTAGTCCATGACATATCTGAGATACCGATAATCAAGGCAGAGGCTGCGATGATTAAGTTAGTTGAGTTAGCAAAATCAACTTTGCCCTCAATCCAAATACGAGCACCCAGTACACCGATCATTCCAAAGAGGGCTACACCAACGCCGCCAAGGGCACCGACTGGAGTAGAGCTAAGGACTGCGCCGAACTTAGGTGAGAGTGATAGACCAATTGCGCCTACACCAGCGATCCAATAAGCAGCCGTTGAATAGACTCGTGTAGCTGCCATTACACCGATGTTTTCGGCATACGTTGTCGTGCCTGAACCGCCGCCGATGCCAGCAAGTGTGGTTGCAAGTCCATCGGCCATAAGCGCCGTTCCCATTTGATCATCGAGATTCTTACCCGTCATTGCAGATACGGCCTTTACATGGCCGACGTTTTCTGCAATTAAGACAAGAACAACTGGTAAGAATAAAACGATCGCTTTGGCATCAAATGTTGGGGATGTAAATGAGGGAAGGGCAAACCATTTAGCTGCGCCAATTCCATCAGTATTGACATCGCCCATCGCATAAGCTGCGGCGTAACCGATGACCAAACCTGCAAAGATGCTAATGCGATTTAAGAAACCGCGAGAGCCCGCAGCGATTAATGCAATCGATGCCAGCGTAATAAGGCCAACTACGGGACCGGCAGCAAAGTTATTTTTTGCAGCCCCTGCCAAGTTAAGTCCGATGACCATAACGATGGTGCCTGTTACAACGGGTGGCAGCATCCAGTTGATCCAAGAGATTCCAGCTTGGCGAACAATTAAACCGACAGCTGCCAAGATCAGACCTGTAACAACTACGCCACCAAGGGCTGCCGACATTCCACCGCTAGTTTTAGCTGCAGCAATAGGGGCTAGGAATGCAAAGGATGAGCCGAGATAGCTAGGCACTTTATTTTGTGTAAGTGCTAAGAAGAGAAGTGTTCCAACGCCAGAGAAAAAGAGCGTGGTTGTTGGGGGAAAGCCAGTGATGATTGGAACAAGGAAGGTTGCACCAAACATCGCAGCGATGTGCTGAAGGCCTACACCGAACGTACGGGGCCAGGTCAGGCGTTCATCGGTCGATACGACCGCGCCTTGGGATATTGATTTTCCATCTCCATGCAGTTTCCATGTAAGTAGAGACATCTATCGTCCTATTCCTAAGGGCCCATCGACTTTGATGAGCGCTAAAACCGAGGGTACGGCGCCACGGCGAGCTACTGAGGCGTACGCCACACCTTTTTCAGGTCGAGTTGCAGCCAATGAACTATCGAGTTACATTACGGTTCGATATATCGAATCGATATATAGTCCGATAGGTCAGAGTTGGAGGTAGGCCCGATGCGCTCACGTAGTGACTCTCTAGAGTTCGCACTCCTTGGCCTGCTATCCCAGAGCCCCCTTCACGGCTATGAGCTGCGCAAGCGCATGGGAAGCATCTTTGGTCCATTTCGCGCCCTCTCATTTTCAGTCCTGTACCCACAACTTCGTCGAATGATGGAGGCGGGGCTTATCGCCGAAACGCTGGTCGAGGCTACATCTCGGCGCTCGCGAATCGTCTATGCCATCACTGAGAAAGGTTTAACGAGATTTTCCGATCTAACAGAGACGGTTAGTCCAGATACATGGGAGGACGAGGGCTTTGAAATTCGCTTCGCATTTTTCTCCCCAACATCATCAAAGAACAGAGTGAGAATTCTTGAGGGACGCCATCGTCGCCTCAAGGAGAAGGCAGAGATTCTGCGCGGTGAACTCGAGAAGTCACCGATTGGAATCGATAAATATCTAGAAGAGTGGCGACGCCACTCACTGGATTCAGCTGATCGGGAGATCGCTTGGCTGGAAGACATGATCAAAACCGAGAGGAAATAAAGTGAACATAACAACCGGTAAAGGCGACATCCGTGTTGCAATAATTGGCGTAGGAAACTGTGCCAACTCTTTGGTTCAAGGAGTGACCTATTACAAGGACGCTGCCATTGACCAAGAGATACCAGGGCTCATGCACGCTGTTGTTGGGGGATATCACATCTCTAGCATCAAGTTCGTTGCAGCCTTCGACGTTGATGCCAAGAAGGTCGGTTTAGATTTAGCCGATGCTATTTGGGCCAGCGAAAATAACACAATTAAATTTAGCAATGTTGATAAGACTGGTGTACCAGTACTGCGCGGAGTTACAAATGATGGTCTCGGAAAGTACTACAAAGAGACGATTACAGAGTCAGATGCTCCGGCCGTTGATGTTGTACAAGTCCTAAAGGACGAGGCCGTTGATGTTTTGATCTGCTACCTACCTGTAGGTTCAGAGGTCGCAGCCAAGTACTACGCACAGTGCGCACTTGATGCAGGGTGTGCATTTGTTAATGCTCTGCCGGTTTTCATAGCATCCGATCCAGTCTGGGAAAAGAAGTTTGCAGATGCTGGACTTCCAATCGTTGGCGATGATATTAAGAGCCAAGTTGGTGCAACGATTACGCACCGCATTATGGCAAAGTTGTTCCAGGATCGCGGAGTACATCTAGATCGCACATACCAATTAAACGTTGGCGGAAATATGGATTTCAAGAACATGCTCGAGCGTGATCGCCTTGAATCAAAGAAGATTTCAAAAACAAACTCGGTTACATCTCAGTTAGATCATGACATGGGAGATAAGAATGTTCACATCGGACCATCGGATTACATTCCATGGTTAGATGATCGCAAGTGGGCCTACGTTCGCCTCGAAGGCCGCGCATTTGGAGATGTTCCACTTAGCCTCGAATACAAGCTAGAGGTATGGGATTCACCAAACTCGGCTGGTGTAATCATTGATGCGCTTCGATGCGCCAAAATCGGTCTTGATCGCAAGATCGGTGGAGCTTTGCTCTCACCATCTAGTTACTTTATGAAGACCCCGCCAATTCAATACACCGATGAAGCGGCCCACAACAAGGTTGAGGATTTCATCACTGGAAAGTTAGAGCGTTAAGGCTAGAAAAAATCTTCACGAAAAAGCCCCTTGGCATCAAGCCAAGGGGCTTTTTCTAACCCCTCACGGAGAGTTGAGGGTTAAATCGTCGCATCCGAAGGAGTACGACGAATATGACGAAGTCCTGCAAATACAAAGAGGAACATAACGATTGCTCCGACAAGAGTTACCATCGCTGCGATTCCTGCAATCATTCCTAAAGTTCCAAATGCATATGCGTTCAAGAGCATTCCACGTAGTGACTCACCCTTGAAAACACTCTCTACCGTTGCATTTGCTTTAGTTAGCGCCGCCTGCAGCTCTGGATTTTCTGGATCCATTGCTGCAGCTCCTGCAGCTGAACGAGCTATAGCTGTAGATTCGGCATACGTTGGCATCTTTGATAAGTGGAAACCGATGTAGTGATCGGCATACATTTGAGCTTGCTTGCCGGTGCTCATGATCGATTTTCCATTCTCCTCAAAGAAGGCGACTACATCAGCGCTTGCATCTGGGTCGCCATTGCTCTCAGGAATTGCAATCTGTTGTGCCTCAAGTTGTGAGGCTACGGTTCCGCTTGCAAAAGTTGCGCCCCAGTTAAGTAGACCGGCAGCAATTAATAGAAATACACCAAGACCAAAACCTACAAAAGTTACAATCTTGTCAAAAGTAGTACGTTTCATTTTTGATTCTCTCCCTCTTAGGCACCAATTACTTCGGTGCAGGGCTAATTCAACTATTACTAAGCAATGGATAGTTAATAAAGTGCGAGAGTCAGCCCTCGCGAAGAAGTGGCGTTAATCTCACCGAGGGATAGCCCTCAGGCTCAGGCGAAACTGACTATGAAGAGTTAGTCAATATGACGGTCGCACATTGACCGACCATCTGGTCCAACAACCATGTGCGAACAGGGAACATTTAATTGATCGAATGCTTTGTCACCATAATGTGTGCGAAAAGCTAGCGCTAACAACACGCGTAAATTTGTATCTCCATCAGATTTAATTCCAAAAACCTGTGCGCTTCGACTCACGGTATTTTCAATTACTTTCTCAGAATGTGAGGTTTGAGTTGCAATTGCTGAGTTTGATTTTCCTTCGCACACTAACTGCAAGACTAATTGCTCAAATGGTGAAAGCTCTCGGGTCGTGATTGTTATATCTCTAGCCATAATTGGCACCTCTCCGTGGTGGCTCCATTCTCTACCAAGACTTATCGTAATTCCACCTCTAAGATGCCCTAATGAGTGAAATTTTGGACACACAAATAGGCGCCGTTCGCTACTTATCCTTTAACCGCCCAGGGAAGATGAACGCCCTTACACGCCAAATGTATGAGGGGCTAGCACTCAGGCTCAATGATGCTGCGGGTGATTTCTCTGTTCGAGCAGTAGTGATCACTAGCGAAGGCGATCACTTTACGGCCGGTAATGACATTGTCGACTTCATGGATAATCCACCAACAGCTGAATCAAGTGAAGTGGCAACCTTTCTAGCCGCCCTCCTTAACTTTCCGAAGCCCTTAATCGCAGCCGTCAAAGGCAACGCCGTTGGAGTTGGCACAACAATGCTCTTGCACTGCGATGTTGTAGTTGCCTCACCCTCAACAAACTTCTCCATGCCATTTGTATCACTTGGTTTAGTACCAGAGGCGGGATCGACTTTCCTGTTTCCAGCACTCGTCGGTTATCAAAGGGCGGCAAAGATTTTTTTAACAGGTCAACCCTTTAGCGCAACCGAGGCCCTTGAGATGGGTTTAATTGCAGAGATAGATTCTGATGCTTTAGCAGGTGCTAAAAGAATTGCCAATCAGATTGCCGAACAACCACCACAGGCGATTATCAATACGAAGGCGTTACTAAAAGCACGCAACCATGATTCAGTGGCCGCAGTAATGAGGGCCGAGTTTGAAATATTTGCATTAGCATTGCAATCAGATGAGGCGATGGAGGCCTTCATGAAATTCATGGCAAAGAAAGGTTCATCATGACACTAGCTGGAAAGAAGATATTTATTACTGGGGGATCGCGCGGTATCGGTTTAGCTATCGCACTTCGCGCCGCAGCCGATGGTGCATCGATTGCTATCGCCGCCAAGACGGCCGAGGCAAACCCAAAACTGCCAGGAACGATCTATTCAGCAGCAGCAGAAATCGAAGCGGCAGGGGGAACGGCGCTTCCTATCCAATGCGATTTGCGGGATGAGAGCCAGATTGAAGCGGCCGTGAAGCTCGCTGCCGATACATTCGGCGGAATCGATATCTTGATTAACAATGCAAGTGCTATCAACTTAACTAAGACTGAAGCAACTCCAGCTAAGCGCTTTGACTTGATGTTTGATGTCAACGTACGAGGTACATTTTTAACATCCCAAGCAGTTATTCCATATTTACGTCAATCGGCGCTGGATGGTCGTAATCCCCACATTTTGAACCTCTCACCGCCGCTTTCGATGAAGCCCATTTGGTTTAAAAACCATGTCGCCTACACGATGGCTAAGTATGGGATGAGCATGTGCGTTTTGGGCATGGCGGCAGAGTTCAAGCGCGACGGAATCGCAGTTAACGCCCTATGGCCAAGGACGGTTATCGATACCGCAGCTCTGCAGATGATTCCAGGCATAGATGCCAGCGCAGGGCGCACACCAGCGATTTTGGCCGATGCCGCCTACATTATTTTCAATCGCCCATCTACTGAGTGCACCGGCAACTTCTTCGTCGACGACGAACTTTTAGCCTCCGAAGGAATCACCGATCTAGAGAAATACTCTGTAACACCCGGTACGAAAGACTTCCTACTGGACTTTTTTCTAGACTAAACTCACCGGATGTTGATCCAGCGCCTGATTCGCTCGCTGGCATTTACTTCTCTTTTTACATTGAGCATGGCTCTGGCTCACTTAATTGGTGGCGGCGCGCTTACGGTAACTCTTTTTGCACCGGCCCTCTTTATTTGTAGCGCCCTCTTTCTCTTCATTAAAGCCCCGAACGAATTCAGTGGTCCAGCTCTGGCCTCGCTCTTACTGATCTTCCAGATTGGAGGGCATCTCTGCTTCACCATGCCCCATAGCGATACACGGATGTCCATCGCTCATGCCATCGCAGTTTTTCTTTCCTTTCATCTCGTACGTCATTTTGAAGAGCTCATTGCCCGTATCGAACTATTCATAACTCAGACAATAACTTTTACCCCCATCAAGCTGGTCGATTTCGTAAAGCTTGGATTCTTTTCGCGTATATGGTGCATCAACTCAGAGATTTTGGCATCTCATCTCTTTGAGCGTGCACCACCTGCTTCGGCAGCCGCTTAAGAGAATAACTTCACCCGCAAAGTCTTTCTCTAGGTTGCCTGCGCAGCGGATTCCATTTTAACTTTTAAGGAATCTACTATGAAAAGAAAATTACTAATAGCTGTATCGGTTGTTGCTTTACTAATGGGTATTAGTGTTTACCCGGCATCTGCACATGTAGGAACTCAGACCAGAGGTAATACGCTTCAAGCTGGACAGTCCAGCCGTATTTATCTGAGCTTGGGGCACGGTTGCACGTATAAAGAGAATAAGTATGGAACGTCCGTATTTGTTGTCACGGTACCAAAAATCGCAGGAAAGCCAACACCAGGATTCATTCACGGCTTCAAAACATCAGTGGTTGCATCTGCAACGGTTGATGCGTTGAAGGTTCCTGATTACTACACAGTGACATGGACTGCAAAGGCTAAATCTTGGGTCATTGATGATGGGACATTCTTCGACTTTGGCCTAAAAGTGAAATGGGATAAAGCGCCTCAAGTAGTTGCGTTTAAGACAACGCAAATCTGCTACGCAACTCAAACAGATGGAAGCAAGCTGCCTTTATATTTGAATTGGCACATCACCGATGGAACAACGAAGGCTGCTGAGTCGACAATCGAGTGGGGTCCAGCCCCCTCAGTTACAACAGTTGCTTAATTAATCAACCAACGAGGAAAGGCAGGGGATCAATGAGGAAAATATTTGTGACGTCCGTAATGCTCATTGGTCTCCTGTTTCTCAACTCTGCTCCAGCTCAGGCACATGGGCAAGTCACTGCCACATCTCCGAAAAATAATGCTGTACTGGCAACCATGCCCGCCGAAGTTTGGTGTGAGTTCGATGGCGATCTGACTGTTTTAGATGGAGCCACTGTAAATACCTTGATTGTTAAGGACGCTTCTGGTCGGACACTTCAGGTTGGTAATGCAACCGTTGCAGGTGCGAGAATCTTTGCAACGATCGGAGTCAGAGACGCGCATGGGCGCGTCACAGCTTCTTACCGTGTTGTATCCGAAGACGGTCATCCGGTCGAAGGCTCCATTTCATTTACTGTCGCAGGTGTTGATATCGCGGCTTCTCCTGAACCTTTGGAATCTAGCCAAAGCAAAAACACGCCCAGTAGAACCGCTTCCGCCGAAGCTTCAACGGCGTCCGTTGAGCCGACGCCGGTTCCAATAGCTCCCACAACAACTACTCCCGAGACTCACGTTGATGAGCATGCGCACCACAATTTCTTTCAACGTCACACCACGCATTTGATTCAATTTGGCTTTGGATTTGCCGTCATCGGCATCTGGTTTCTCTTCGATAGGCGCCGCACAAAGTAGACTCGGTCAGTGCCTATATTTGATTTAGAGTTAAACGGTCCTAACGTTATTGCCGAGTCAGAGCGATCTGGCAAGGCCAGCAGTCTTTTTTGGCCATGGGCAGGGGCAAATGTCTCGCTCTTAGCACTCTCATACGGCGCCTTCTTTCTCGGTTTCGGAATTTCTTTTCGGCAGGCAACCTGGGCTGCCATCATCGGAACGGTGCTCTCATTTTTAGTTGTTGGCGTTAGCTCTCTAGCTGGAAAGCGATCAAATGCGCCGACGATGATTTTATCTCGAGCCGCCTTTGGTGTTAAGGGAAATATTGTTCCAGGTTTCCTGTCCTACCTTATCTTCGTGGGTTGGGAAACTGTTTTGGTCTCACTTGCAACGCTTGCAACTGGAACAGTTTTTGCACGAGTCGGACATATTGATCACAATTTATCTCTCATTATTGGTTTTTTAATTGCAGTGTCCCTGACAGTTTTTGGGGGAGTGCTTGGCTTCTCTACAATTATGAAAATACAGAAGTGGCTTACCTTGATAACAATCGCTATGACGATTTTCTACATTGGACTAACACTCGACCAAGTTAATTGGTCGGCAGTTAGTGCGATTAAAGATGGAAACAATCAAGCATTTATTGGAGCACTAATTTTTGGAGTCACAGGTATTGGCTTAGGATGGGTCAACTCTGCAGCCGATTATTCACGGTATTTACCTCGTAGCGTTTCGAGTTCGAGTGTTATTGGTTGGACCGTAACTGGAGCATCTATCGTTCCAATTATTTTGGTTATTTACGGCTCTGCCCTTGCCGGTAGCAGTAAAGATCTAAGCGATGCGATTGCAATGGATCCAATTGGCGCGCTGACGTCATTGCTTCCAACGTGGTTTCTGATTCCCTTTGCATTGGTTGCCATCCTCGGCTTAGTGGGAGGCGCGATACTTGATCTCTATTCATCTGGATTGACCTTGGTTTCTATTGGACTTCCAGTTAAGCGCCACATTGCCGCTACAATTGATGCCGTGATCATGTTGGCCGGCACGATCTATATCGTCTGGTTTGCCGATAATTTCTTCTTCCCATTCCAAGGATTCTTGATAACCCTTGGAGTGCCAGTTGCAGTGTGGTCAGCGATTTTTGTAGCCGATGTCGTGATGCGGAAGAGTGCCTACTCTGAAATTGATTTGTTCGATTCAGCAGGTCGCTATGGAGCGTGGAATAAGAGTTCGATTGCATTGATGGCAATCGGCACGCTTATTGGATGGGGTTTTGTCACCAACACCTTTGCTTCTTGGCTCTCATGGCAAGGTTATTTT
>CAXNCU010000001.1:0-59106 GCA_964200985.1 Candidatus Planktophila sp. | reverse complement strand
CTGTCAGCGCAGATCTAAATATCAATCTCTATCTAGATCTACTTACTTTAGATGGCACATTGGTAGTTATTGGACTGCCAGGAAAGCCTTATGCAGTTAATGTCGGCTCACTGCTTGATGGACGTCGTCGAATCGCCGGATCAATGATTGGTGGAATTCCTGAAATGCAAGAGATGCTTAATTTCTGCGGAGAACACTCGATAGTAAGCGACGTTGAGATTATCCAGGCGAATTATGCTGACACAGCTTATGCGCGAACAGTTGCGAGTGACGTCAAGTATCGATTTGTGATCGATGGTTCTACCTTTTAATAATTATAGAAAACTATGAATTGCTAAAGCGAATAGCGGAGCTACAGCTAGAGCGGGAAGAAGATTGGCGACAGCGACCTTCTTAATATTGAGCAAACTCAAGCCGATGGTTATGAGCATTACTCCGCCTACAACCGTCATTGCATCTACTTGGTAGTCAGTTAAAACCGTACCAAGGAACAGGCCAATAACGGTCCACGTACCTTGATAAATTGCCACTGGAATAGCAGCTACGGCGACCCCCCAACCAAGCGATGATGCAAAGGCCATGGCTGCAAAGAAGTCCAATGTGCTTTTCAATAAGAGTTGATCAATACCCGTCGACATACCGTCGCTGATTGATCCCAAAATAGCCAGAGGTCCGATAGCAAATAGAAGCGCTGCTGAAACGAAACCCTCAACGAATGTTCCATTTTCAGAGACTTTGAATTTCTTACGTAGATTTTCACCAAGAGAATCTAACTTCTCTTCTAACTTGAGTGAACTTCCAATTAATCCACCAATCAATAGCGATCCCAAGATAACCAGTAAAGGCCAACCACTTGGAAAAGCCGATCGAAACTGCGTCGACCACATGGGCATAAGAGCTGATGCTGCGCCAAGCAATGTAACTAGCCCCAGCACATCAGTGGTCAACGTACGAGTCTTCAAACTTAAGCGGTTTCCAACGAGCACACCAATGGAGCCTCCGCAAATGATTGCAACAACATTAATGACAGTGCCGATACCTGGAAACATTCCTGCAGGTTACGCATTATCGATTAAAGGCGCAACATGGACTAGGCTCCCATGGTGTCAGTAAATGCATTCGCCGAGTTCTTACGCCCTCATAGATCGGTTCCGCACACTCCTTGGACAGCAACGGGTCGATGGGATCTAAATTTTCTTAGAGTGGCTATCCTGTTTATCGGTCTCTTTATTTTTGGAATTGGGGATGCATTCGTTATTCAGAGCAATATCGGTAACGGTCCCTGGTCTGTGTTGGCACAAGGCATTTCTGTCAACCTAAATATCTCAATGGGTTGGTCCACTTTCGCAATCAGCGCAGTCGTCCTTCTTGCTTGGATACCTCTGCGCGAAAAGCCAGGATTTGGAACTCTCTCAAATTTAATCATCATCGCAATCGCCATTCAACTTGGAACATCTATCATTCCTTTGCAGAGCAGTTTTATATCGGGAGTAATTTTCGCACTTCTTGGCATCGCAATGGTGGGAGTGGCGACGAGTTTATATATTACGTGTGGCCTCGGATCTGGACCCCGTGATGGTTTGATGACAGCAATTCATCACCGCTCTGGGGTTCGCGTTGGACGAGTTCGCTTAGCGATAGAGCTCAGCGTTGTAGCCCTTGGGGCTCTCTTAGGAGGAAATGTCGGCCTCGGAACGCTTCTATTTGCCGTGCTTATCGGTCAATCTATCGCCATTGCCCTTGGTGTCGTAGCCCGTCTTACTGAGAAGTAGCCGATAGCCTCCTGCTATCCCCCGACCGTTGTGCTGGTCGCTTCATCGCACACGGGGTCCTAAACACCCCCGTTATCAAAATTAGAGAGGCTGCAATTATGCTGGATTCATATTTTAAAATCTCAGAACGTGGTTCTTCGATCGCCCAAGAGGTCAGAGGTGGTCTTGTTACCTTCTTCACGATGGCCTACATCGTTGCCCTTAACCCAATTATCTTGGCTTACTCGCCAGATAAAAACGGTCAGTTCCTCTTTGGCGGCGCGCAGCCTGCACCAGCCATGGTTGCAGCAACAACAGCGCTAGTGGCAGGTGTATTAACTATTCTCATGGGTTCGGTTGCTAATTATCCGCTTGCACTTGCAACTGGTCTGGGACTTAATACTTTTGTTGCCGTCGGCATAGCCTCACAGATGACGTGGGCTGCAGCGATGGGCCTTGTCGTTTTAGAAGGTCTAATTATCTTGGTTCTAGTATTGACTGGCTTCAGAGTCGCAGTATTCAAGGCGGTTCCACCCCAGATTAAAATAGCGATCTCGGTTGGAATTGGTCTATTCATTGCCCTTATTGGTTTGGTGGATGCTGGCTTTGTTCGTCGCACCGCTGGAGGACCAGTTCCGGTGGGCCTTGGTGTTAATGGAAATCTAGTTGGTTGGCCGACAGTTGTCTTCGTCTTTGGAACGCTTTTGATCATCGGATTAATGGTTCGAAAGGTCAAAGGCGCAATCCTGATCGGTATCGTCGGTGCAACCGTTGCCGCCATCATTATTCAGAAGCTCTACAACATTGCCCCCGGTTTTACGCCAGGAAATCCACCAACGATTGTCGACGGTGGTTGGGGACTCAACATTCCTTCTGTGCCAACAGATATTATTGCTGTTCCTGAATTCGATTTCACAGGCCAGTTTGATCTCTTCGGTGCATTTACTTTGGATAATGTCTCACTCATTGCGGCAATCTTGTTGCTCTTCACATTATTACTATCTGACTTCTTCGACACTGTGGGAACAGTTACTGCGATCGGACACGAAGCTGGACTTGCAGATAAAGAGGGCAATGTAGATAACATTCAGAAGATTCTATTGGTGGATTCAATAGCGGCCGCTGCAGGAGGCGCTGCTGGAATCTCTTCAAATACAAGTTACATAGAATCGGCGGCAGGTGTTGGTGAAGGCGCACGTACTGGTCTTGCCTCTGTTGTTACTGGAGTTATGTTCCTCCTAACAACTTTCCTTGCACCACTAGTAGCTGTAATCCCCTATGAAGCTGCTACCCCAGCCTTGATTATTGTCGGTTTCCTTATGATGACACAGATCAAGAAGATTGATTGGGATGATCTAGGAATTGGTATCCCAGCATTCCTAACGATAATCCTGATGCCATTTACCTACAACATCTCAGTAGGCATTGGAGCTGGATTTATTACACACGTTGTAATCCGTCTTGTTCAGGGTCGCGGCAAAGAAGTTCATCCTTTGATGCTACTTGTTTCAGGTCTGTTTATGATCTATTTCTTGTCCTCTCCAATAAGTTCTTGGATTGGCTAGTAGCTAGAGAATCGAAAGATAAAGCCCCGCGGAAACATCCGCGGGGCTTTATCTTTTACCACTTAATCTCCTGTTGCCCTTTGCTTAGCAAGATTCTATTAACAGCAGAGAATGGTTTGGAGCCGAAAAAGCCACGATAGGCCGATAAAGGGCTTGGATGAGCAGAACTAATCACTAACTCCGCAGGGAAGTAATGTGCGAGTTCTTGTGCCGATTTCCCCCAAAGAAGAGCGATAACCGATCTTTGACCAAGTATGCGTGCAACTTCATCAGTGATCACTTGCCATCCAATATCGGCATGGGAGAGTGAAGAACCAGAACGTGTTGTTAAAATGCGATTGAGTAGTAACACTCCCTGCTCGGACCAATGTGAAAGATCTCCATTAATTGGTACCGGAACTCCGCAATCACTCTCTAACTCCTTAAAAATATTCTTAAGAGAGGCCGGTAATTTCACAATATCCTGAGAAACCGAGAATGCTAAGCCATGAGCAAACCCTGGAGTTGGATATGGATCTTGGCCAATAATTGCTACACGAATAGAGTCGATGGGAGTTGTGAGCGCTCTCATCACGTATCTATATTCCGGGGCAATCACTTGACCCTCTAGCGTGCGATCAATCTCCAGCAGCTGCGGGCGCAAAGACTCAAGGACGCTTTGCCAATCTGAATGTAACTGGTCGAACAAACTCACGCTATGCCTTAGAGCGAGCTGAAAATCTACCTGCTGTGCTCGTAACTTCAATCGGTGTTTGGAAAATTGCAGATATGTGCTCGCTGGTAATTACATCAAAGACTGGTCCTGAGACAGCTATGGTTCCATCCTTAAGCAAAAGTGCGTGCGTGGTCCCTAAAGGAATCTCTTCAATATGATGTGTAACAAGAACGGTTGCCGGAGCACTCGGATCATTAGAAAATTCAGCAAATCTGCGAAGCAGATCTTCGCGACCGCCGACATCTAAACCGGCCGCAGGTTCATCCAACAATAGAAGTTCTGGATCAGTCATGAGCGCACGCGCAATTTGGACTCGTTTGCGCTCTCCCTCACTCAATGTGCCATAGCGACGATCTGCAAACTCTCTTACGCCAAAAACCGTGAGCAGTGCAATTGCACGAGACTCATCCCATAAATCATAAACCTCATTCCAGCGACCAAGAACGGCATAGGCGGCCGTCAAAACTACATCTCGTACTAGTTCATCCCAAGGAATATCTTCGGCGTTTAATGCCCCGCAAATACCGATTCGAGTGCGCAGTTCGAAGAGATCTACGCGGCCCATGGTTTTATCTAAAATTTTTACAGTGCCAGTTGTCGGATGAATCCTCGTAGAAAGAATTTGAAGGAGGGTTGATTTACCGGCCCCATTGGGACCGAGAATTACCCAACGCTCCCCCGCGCTAACCGAAAAATCAATTGGTCCAAGAATAATCTTCTCATCGCGACGGACAGAGACACCCTTGATTTCTAAAACCGATGTGCTCTCCATAGGGCAAAAAGATACTGCGTAAAGGGGTGAAGTGAGGCCATTATCTGCTTTGGCGCAGCGTGATTCGCGATAACCTACTCCTCATCATGGCAGCAGAAAACGAGAATGAGCAGTTCACGGGTCTAATTCTCTTAAGCGGAGTCGACAGGCCAGGTATAACCGAAGCGCTTTTTAGCACGCTAGCCCCCTTCTCAATTTCAATTTTAGATATCGAGCAGGTGATCATAAGCGACCGCCTGATTTTGACCGTGCTCATAGCCCTTAGCCCTGCCCATGAAAAGGCTATAGAGAGCGATTTGCTGGAATGCGCAACACAAATGGATGTAGATATCGCAACACTTTTTGCAACCACTAGTAGTTCGAGCATTGCATCTAAGAGAGACCTGCTGCATGTCGTTTTGCTCGGCACAAAGCTTTTGCCGCTTGCTATCGCTCAGATTGCTGGAGCAATTAGTGCGACAGGTGCAAACATTGAGCGTATTACTCGCACCGCCTCAACTCCTGTGACAGCAATTGAGCTGGTGATTTCAGGTGCCCCTCAAGAGGTAATCGCCGCAGCCCTTGCTCCCGTGGCGGCATCGCATAGAGTGGATATTTCAGTGCAAGCTGGTGGTTATTTACGCTTTGCTAAGAAACTTGTTCAGCTTGATGTCGATTCAACTTTGATAAAACAAGAGGTAATTGAACTGCTCGCCGCGAAGGCGGGAGTAGGTCCCCAAGTTATAGAAATAACCGAATCGGCAATGCGCGGGGAGCTGGATTTCGAGAGTTCACTGCGGGCAAGAGTTGCGCTACTGAAGGGACTGCCTGAATCAGCACTGGCAGAAGTTCAAAACGAGATCGTCTTAACACCAGGTGCTAGAACGTTAATACGCACCTTGCAACGTCTAGGTCATAGCATCTCAATTGTCTCCGGGGGTTTCATCGACGTTATTGCTCCATTGATAACAGAGCTCGGAATTACTCACTTTCGCGCCAACAAACTTGAAATTGAAAATGGATTTCTAACTGGTGGTCTAATCGGTCCAATCATTGATCGCGCAGCAAAAGCACAGGCTCTCCGTGATTTCGCTGCGCTTGAAACAATCTCAATGGATCAGACTGTGGCCATCGGAGATGGTGCCAATGATTTGGACATGATTGCAGCAGCTGGCCTGGGAATAGCATTTAATGCAAAACCGGCAGTCAAGGCGGCCGCAGATAGCTCTCTTAGCGGTCCCTACCTTGATTCAGCCCTGTATCTGCTTGGCATTCCACGCGAGGCTGTCGAAGAAGAGTAATTCTTATAATCTGCAGGCGTGAATATCAGTTACCAATATTCCTCGAGCACCTATGCTCCAAAGCTCATCCATAACACGGTTTGTATCTTTGCGTAAGACCATCGCACGAACTGCAACCCAATCAGCTTTCTGCAAGGGAGAAATCGTAGGAGACTCCAAGCCAGGCGTGATTGCGCACGCCGCCTCTACGTTAATTTTAGGAATATCGTAATCAAGTAAAACATATCTGCGTGCCGTCACTACACCCTGCAAACGGCGAATGAGGACCTCCAACTCCGCCGGTATATCAAAGCCTGTTCGCGAAATAACGATTGCCTCACTTTTTAAAATCACATCGCCAAATATTTTCAAACCTGCCTGGCGTAGCGTATTTCCAGTACTCACAACATCTGCAATTACATCGGCAACTCCCAACCGAACGCTGCTTTCTACCGCTCCATCTAAGCGAACGACATCGGCTGTTATCGACACTGAGGAAAGGTAGTCGGCGACTAATCCAGGATAAGCCGTAGCAACACGTTTACCAGCTATGTCGCCCAAAACCCATTCTCGATCTATAGGACCGGCAAAACGAAAAGTTGAGCCGCCAAAATCTAAGGACAAAAGCTCCGTTGCCTTGGCCGAGGAGTCGATTAAGAGATCTCGTCCGGTGATTCCAGCCTCTAGCTCACCCGAACCAACATATATAGCAATGTCACGAGGACGCAGATAGTAGAACTCAACGTTATTTTCACTATCAACTAAAATCAAATCACGACTGTCACTTCGTTGGTTATACCCAGCCTCTTTTAAGATTGCGATCGAAGCATCGGCAAGTGAGCCTTTATTTGGTACGGCAATACGCAACATGCTTACTCGATTCTCTTAAAGGTATTTGTAGATGTCGTCAGGGGTTAGGCCACGGGCCAACATCATGGTCTGAAGATGATAAATGAGCTGACTGATCTCTTCAGCCAACGCCTCATCTGATTCGTGTTCGGCCGCGAGCCAAACCTCCCCCGCCTCTTCCAAGATTTTCTTTCCGATGCTGTGAACGCCTGCATCAACGGCTGCTACTGTCCCTGAACCCTCTGGGCGAGTTGCTAATGTCGCTGCAAGCTCGGCCCAGAGAGCATCAAAGGATTTCATGGTCGCTACTTTACTATGAAGCTACAACCACACGTTGACCATTTGCTTCGACTTTAGAGATGCGTAGCCATGAGATGAATCCCCAGATAACAAAGGGGAGATAAATGGCATAAAGAGTGCCCGTCGGGTAATAGCCATTGCTAAAGGCAAAGGGAACGCCCACTAGATCAACGGCTACCCACACTAACCAAAACTCAACATAACCACGGCTCATGCCAAAAGTTGCAAGTGCCGTACCCGTGAATATCCAAGTATCTACAAGTAACCAAGTACCAGTCTCACCTAGCGCCTTAAAAATCTGCATGGAGAGAAGGAAAAATACAACGATAATCGGGGCGAGCATCATTTTCTCCCGAGTTGTTGTCCATCGTGGTGTCACGGCATGTTTGGAATTGCCATGACTCTTGCGATGCTGCGACCAGCGAATCCAACCATAGATGCTGACGAAGATGAGCAAGAGATTACGGCTAGCTTGACCATAGAAATTAGCTGATGGTTGATCTGCATAAGCAAAGACGGCGCCTAAAAATACGGTGAAAAGTAGAGCATCTCCGAGAATTCCAATTGGCCATGCCCAAATTTTGCGCCGCATTCCAAATATTGCACTTGTTAAACCTAACGTTCCGCCGACAATTTCGCGCACGGCGATAGATTTGCTACCAAAACTAATATTTGTTTCAAAAAGCCAGGTAATAATATTCACAGTTGTACCTTCCTAGGATAAAAAGCTCCAGGAAGCAACAGAACAGTTGGATGCACGGTGCACCCAACTGTATGTTCCTTTATCCAGACTTTAACTGTCGGTTTTGGATTTACACCAAATCAACCGATCACTGGATGTGATCGGGTCGCGGACTTTACCGCCGGTTCGGAATTATCACCGACCCCCGGAACAACTTAGGCGTTATTATGCCACAGAGCTTGCTAAGTTGCGCAGGGAGAGAATCATCGCAGCTGGATCATCGGCATTAAATACTGCGCTTCCCGCGACAAACACGTCGGCCCCAGCTTCTGCCGCCTCCGAAATAGTCTCTAATGAGACTCCCCCATCGACTTGCAGCCAAATAGGGCGGTCTCCAATAATCTTTCGAGCACGTTTAACTTTCGCCATCATCTCATGCATAAATTTCTGTCCACCAAAACCAGGTTCGACAGTCATAATCAAAAACATATCGACATCATCGATAAAGTTTTCATAGTCTTCCATGGGCGTACCTGGCTTCAACGCTAGTCCTGCTCGTGCGCCAGCTTTTCTTATCGATCTAAGGGTTTGCGAAATATCAGTTGCCGCCTCAGCGTGAATGGTCACGCTGCTACATCCCACTTCGGCATAAGCCGGAGCAATCGAATCAACATCTGCAACCATTAAATGTGCATCCACTCCAATCGGGCATGATCTGATAATTTCACTGGCACGATTAAAATCGAAGGTGAAATTTGGAACGAAAATATTATCCATGACATCCAAATGAATAAGGTCGGATTGGGCGGCTATTCGAGAGATCTCATGCTCTAAATTATTCAGATCAGCGTTGAGAATGCTGGGAGTAATTCGAATCTCTCGTGCCATGGGAGTACCTTAACTTTTCTTTCGTAAGAGCGCTAAAAACATCGCATCAGTGCCATGAAGGTGTGTCCACAGAGCCATGGCGCCGCCTCGAGTTGCATTCACTAAACCTTGCGGCAGGTAGGGAGCTACATCTACTAACTCCATTTCGGGATGGTTTTTGATAATGTCGTTGATTTGAACGCTCGTTTCAGCCAAGTGCGGCGAGCAGGTGGCATAACCGAGTACGCCCCCAGCATTGAGCACTGAGATAGCCGAGTCAATGAGTTCGCGTTGCAGTTGAGTCAACTCGCGTAGATCTTTTAGTGTTCGCCGCCAGCGCACTTCAGGTCGCCTTCTCAACGCGCCTAAACCTGTACAGGGTGCATCAATAAGAACTGCATCAAAGAGTTCATTGTGAGAGGAGACTTCACGTCCATCACCTGTCCATACTCTCGCACCATGAACAACGCGACGCACTAAATCCGCACGCGGGGTGGAGATTTCATTTGCAGTAAAACTAATACCACGCTGCGCTGCAATGGATGAAAGTAAGGCCGCTTTTCCGCCGGGACCTGCACATAGATCCAACCATGCGGCGCCATCTGCAACTGATGCAAATACCGTTGCAACTAACTGTGAACCCTCATCTTGAACACCTGCCAATCTATGGCGAATTATTTCGAGAGAGCCAGGATTGCCTTTCCATCTAGCACCCAACGGCGAATATGTGGTCGCCTCGGCACCAAGGGCGATTAGATCTTCTTGAGTTGAATAGCCAGGCCACGAAACCAATGTTGGCAATGCAGGGATATTATTGATGGCAAGAGCGGCCTCAACCTGTTCCCAATCCTTTAAAAGATCGTAGTAGGCCGAAATAATCCACTCTGGGTGCGAGTATTGAATGGACATTCTTAGCACTGGATCTTTGATATGTAGCAAAGGTTCAAACCAATCATCGATTGATTTACGCGTCACACTTCGCAGAAGGGCGTTAACGAAACTCGCTTTTGATTCGCCTATCCGCTTACGAGCGACCTCAACAGTGGCAGCTACGGCGGCATGATCCGGTATTCGCATCTCATGTATTTGGTGGACTCCAAGACGGGCAACATCGATGATCCCTGGATCGACCTCAGACCACGGGCGATCACTAATCTGTGCCAACACCCAATCATGCTTTCCTTGCATTCGTAAGGTGCCGTAGACCAGCTCTGTTACCAAATTACGGTCTCGATCCTCCATCGCACTAGAACTCAATGCCTGCGGTAGTAAGAGATTTGAATAGCCTTCATTTCGGTTGACCTCAGTAATTAGATCAAAGGCCAGTAGGCGCGGGGCATCTGGCTTAGGTGATTTGAAAGTGTTTCTACGCGCCTCAGCCAAAGTGAGCACCTTGCATCAATCTCGCACCCCGTGCCCATTCGATCGCTGTCATCTCTTTTTTGCCTGCAGGAACAACGGATTCAAGAGTGAGGGCAGTTCCCTCTCCGCACCCAACAACGACATCACCATCAATTACAGCAATCTCCCCTACAGATAAATCCGCAGTGCCTGCATGCGCTCTCGTGATCTTAAAGCTATTTTCTTCCCATGTACTCCAAGCACATGGTGCGGGATAGAAGGCGCGAATCTTGCGTGAGAGTGTCAGAGAAGACAAGAGCCAATCAATGCGGGCCTCTTCTTTCGTAATCTTAGGAGCCAATGATGTAACTCCTTGCTGAGGCTGCGGACTAACTCCCGATTGGATTGCGGATAAGGCCTTATCAACTGCTTGAGGCCCTAACTCTGCCAAAGCCTGCAACAACTCTTGAGAGCGCCAATCCTTTTGGATAGTTAGATTAGTAGTTGAATAAGTCGGACCGGTGTCCATTCCCTTATCCAAAGCAAAGACCGTAACTCCTGTAACGCTCTCCCCATGTTCAATCGCTCGTTGCGCCGGAGCTGCGCCTCGGTAGGCCGGAAGGAGGGAGAAATGAAGATTAATAAATCCATAGCGAGGCAGTGACAGTATGGCTTCAGGTAGAAGTACTCCATAACCAATTGTCAGAACGATATCCAAAGCTTGAATTGCTCCAATAAGTTCACTCGGGGACTCTGGTCTTAAAAGTTCAATACCTTGAGCTTGTGCCCAGAGAGTCACCGGTGAGGGCGTGAGTTCTCTCCCCCGTCCCGCAGGTCTATCTGGTTGAGAGATGACAAGTGAAATCTGATGCTCTGACTTAAGCAACCAGTTTAATGTTGGGATAGCAACATCTGGAGTAGCAGCTACTCCGATACGCACTAGGTATTCCGTCCGAAGATCGTATGGGGTGATTGCTTAATTGTGATCTTGCTCTCGGCCTCATTAAACCAATCGGATTGTCGTATCTCTTTCATCGCAAGTTTCCGATTGGCCTTACTCATCCGGTCAATGAAGAGAATGCCATCTAGATGATCGGTTTCATGTTGCAACGCTCTAGCAAGAAGTTCAGAGCCATCAACGCTTATTGGCTCTCCAAACATATTAAATCCAGATGCAACTGCACGTATAGAACGTGGTGTCGGAAGCGTCACATCAGGAAACGACAGACACCCTTCGTCCTCTTCTTCTACATCACCGCTGAGCACAAGAGTCGGATTGATGAGATGACCTAAGACGTCATCCACATGCCATACAAAGGCACGAAGTGATACACCGATCTGAGGAGCCGCTAAACCGGCACCAGGGGCATCGAGCATTGTCTGTGTTAAATCGGCAATTAGCGTACGCAACTCTTTGTCAAAATCAATTACCGGAGCGGCCGGGGTAATAAGAACGGGATCTCCGAAATGACGTATATCTTGCGCGCTCATTTGATAATCCTATCAAAGAACTCAGAGCGAATATGGATCGATTCTTATCGATAGGAAATCTTTCTTTGCAATACTGCGCCTGCGTTGCAACTCGTGTAGAAATGTAGTTAATTCTGCACAATCTTCCGACGGGCAGTACAAGACAATTTTGGCACGTGAGCTGCCTATTTCACTAGGGCCATAGACCCGTATCGATGAAGGTATACGCGCATCAGATATCGCCTTTTTCAAACCCGAAGCAATTGATGTGAAATCTTTGGATTCACCACTTAATACGTAACTGGAAACATATGGTGGCAATGGGATCTCCAAGCGCTCCTCTAATTCCCGTCGAATCATCGCTCCAGGGTTCCATCTCACAAGGGAGGCAACAATTGGATGTGATTCATCGATGCACAAGAGGACCGCGCCTTTCGGATTAGTCATAGCTGCAGTTTCAAAGAAGAGCTCACGCGCCCGCTCTTGTGCCCGCAAATCCGGGTGCGAGAAGAGCTTTAATCCCTCCAACATGACCACGGCCGAATATCCGCCCACTACCTTTGGAGCAGCTCCTGGTGTTGCTAATACAATAATCGACTTACTCTCTATCTCAGTTTTAATGACATCACCGTATGACAAAACAAGAGCTGCTCCAGGAAAAGCCCTTGAAATCTCCTCAGCCGCGCGTTCGATACCGCGACCAGCGAGATACTGCTTATTTCTTTGGCACCACGAGCACGACCAATCGGGATATGTGGATTGACATACTTCGCAGTTAGGCCAAGCTCCCTTTGATCCGACTACAAGTCGTGCACCGCAACTGCATCTGGCAAGATTTTTACAGTGCGCACATAAAAGAGCGTTTCCATAACCTTTGCGCGGTACCACGAAAAGAACTGGCCCAGTTGCAAGAGCTGTACGAATATCTGAAAATATTCTTCCCGGAAGTAAAGCTCCGTCATCAGATGAAAAAGCCTTGACTCTTAATCGATGTGATCTGTTTACGTATTTCATCTTCTTCGTATCAATGAGTGCGGAGATTTCGAGAGAAGGAACATAACCTGTGAAGATGAGGTCGATTTTTTGGACTCTTCTCCGCATTTGAACAACATCCCGTACATTCCAACCAGGGCTGCGAATCTCGAAATGCTCGTGCGATGATTCTTTATATACGATGACACTGGCTAGATCATCAACTGGAGTAAAGGCTGCTCCACGAGCACCGATTATCAAACTCAGATTAGCGCGCATAGCACGTAGGTAATTTTCGTATCTTTCGGCACGGGGTTGCGAGCTATCCAGGCGAATGTATGCAACTCCGCTTTGCTGTGCACTCCTACACAGCGCATCAATATCATGCTCATCGGGTGCAACCACTAATACCGAGCCATCCTTAAGCAAAGGGATAGCCATCGTGATGACTTGATCGGCAGGTTCTACATACGGGTCAAATGCGTTAAAAGAGTAGGTGCCCCGTGATCGTGGCTTATGTGCCTGCCTTTGCTCGAGGGCTACAAAGCTTTTATCTACGCCTGCTACTCGAGGTGGTATTGCTGAGCGGAGAATATCGAATCGGTTGCTCGCCCAATGTCTGGCTACAGTATCAATGAGCTCCAGAGAGCTCGCTGTTGCAACTTGGTGAGGAGAGAGAACTTTGGTAATTAATTTAATAACACCGCTGACACTTGACTTATCAAGGCGTTCAACAACGATAGCTTCAACTTCTCGCCCATTAAAAGGAACTTGGACTCTCACTCCAATAGTGGCGCTATGTGAGAACTCTTCAGGTACGAGGTAGTCATATACGCCATCTAAATGAAAAACGCCTGTATCAACCCACGTTCGTGCATAGGGTTTATTTACCGCTTGAATCTGCGGCCGCGAAATGACTTGCGCCTTTAAGCGCAGTCGAGGCGGCGATACCACGCTCTACTTAATAGCGCTTTGAAGTGCACTCACGCGATCAGTGCGCTCCCAGGCAAACTCAGGTAGTTCGCGACCAAAGTGACCGTATGCGCTAGTAAGTTTATAAATTGGGCGTAGTAGTTCTAGGTCGCGAATGATCGCCGCTGGACGAAGATCAAAGACGGCTAAAACAGCATCTTGAATCTTAGCGACCGGCACAGTCTCGGTTCCGAAAGTTTCGACAAAGAGACCAACTGGCTGCGCTTTTCCAATTGCATATGCAACTTGAACTTCGCAGCGACGTGCAAGTCCTGCGGCAACTACGTTTTTAGCTACCCATCTCATTGCATAAGCTGCCGATCTATCTACCTTCGATGGATCTTTTCCGCTGAAGGCTCCTCCGCCGTGACGAGCCATTCCACCGTAAGTATCAACGATAATTTTACGTCCCGTTAATCCGGCATCTCCCATTGGCCCGCCAATAACGAAGCGACCTGTTGGGTTAATTAGCGTCTTAAGATCTTTTCTAGGTAGATCGATAGTTGAGAGAATTGGTTCGATCACAAACTCAAGAATCTCAGGAGTTAACGTTTTAACGACATCGACCTCTTCGGCATGCTGACTGGAGATAACAACGGTATTGAGTGCAACTGCGCGATCTCCATCGTATTCAATAGTTACTTGAGTCTTGCCATCGGGGCGAAGATATGGAAGTTGACCTGATTTACGGACCTTTGAAAGTTGCTGGGCTAGAGCATGTGCTAACCAAATAGGAAGAGGCATGAGCTCTTTTGTATCATCGCAGGCATAGCCAAACATTAGGCCTTGATCTCCCGCACCTTGCAAATCCAAGGGATCGGCGCCAGATGCTACGCGATGCTCATAAGCATCATCTACTCCTTGAGCAATGTCTTGTGACTGCTGTCCGATTGAGATTGAAACTCCGCAACTATTTCCATCAAAGCCTTTATCCGATGAGTCATAGCCGATATTTAGAACTGTGTCGCGAACAATTGTGTTGACATCTGCATAGCCATTAGTAGTAACTTCACCAGCAACGTGTACCTGTCCAGTTGTGATGAGTGTTTCTACAGCTACGCGGCTCTTAATATCTTGAGAAAGTAGAGAATCAAGAACAGCATCTGAAATTGCATCTGCGATCTTGTCTGGATGTCCTTCAGTTACAGATTCTGAGGTAAAAAGGCGTTTTGACATGTTTTAACCTAACTGCCGGATGGCGTGATCAAGGAGGAGATTGGCTAGAGCGTCTTTGGAGGCTTCCTTGACTTCTATATGCGCACCAGTGCGTGTGAGAATCATACCCTGTGTCGTATCTTTTCCGAAGATTGCGCCATTACTGACATCATTAACGTAGAGAATATCTAAGCCCTTTGCCACTAATTTTGCGCTGCCCGACTCTAGAAGCTCATCTGTCTCGGCGGCGAAACCAATTATTACCTGTCGCTGCTTTTTCGAGCTCAATTGCTTCAAAATATCGGGATTCAGCTCTAATTCAATTGAAGTGAATTGAGATTTCTTAATCTTGTGCGTCGAATTGTGCACAGGTCGTGCATCTGCAACTGCTGCGCTCATAATTAAGAGATCGCAAGAGGCAAATTCACGCTCTAGGGCCGCGCCCATTTCGATAGCGCTTTCGACATGGCTCACCGTCAAGCCATCGCTAGCCTGCACCTGCATATTGGCTGCCACCAGATGGACGCTCGCCCCACGCAACACGGCTGCGCGTGCAAGAGCTAATGACTGTTTGCCTGACGAGCGATTGCCTATAAATCGAACAGGATCGATTGCCTCTCTGGTTCCGCCCCCAGAGATCAATATCCGTTTTCCTACGAGATCGCGTACATTTCCGGTCATCTCATCGAATACTTCGATTATCGCCGAGCTCTGCGCAAATCTGCCCTGGCCGACATCATTACCCGTTAATCGACCAACCTCTGGCTCCATTACTACATAACCACGGGCGCGAAGGGTGGCAACATTTGCAACCGTTGCCGGGTCGGTCCACATCTGTGGGTGCATCGCAGGAACGATTAACATGGGTACGCTCGATGCAAGGACAAGATTAGTCAGCAGATCATCTGCACGACCGCAGGCTATTCGAGCGATTAAATCGGCTGTTGCAGGAGCGATAAGAAAGTAATCAGCTTTTTCAGCAATGGAAATATGTGAAACCTCATCTACGTTTTCCCAGACCTGCGTGCTCACCTTGCGATGTGAGAGTGCCTCCCATGTCGCAGCTCCCACAAAGTTAAGTGATGAGGGCGTTGGTACAACTGTTATTAAATAGCCACGATCTTGCAGGCGACGTAAAAGATCACATGATTTGTATGCGGCAATTCCTGCGCCAACTCCGAGTACGACCTCACGAGTTGTGGCAGACATGGCAAGGAGGAGTTATTTAAGCCGTTGGTTCGAGATTTTCAATCGTGAGCAAGCCTTCATTAATCTCGCGAAGTGCGATAGATAGTGGCTTCTCATGAACATGTGTCTCAACGAGTGGTCCTACGTATTCAAGTAGACCTTCGCCTAGCTGTGAATAATAAGCATTGATCTGACGGGCACGCTTGGCTGCGTAGAGAACGAGGCTGTACTTCGAGCCGCTTTTCTCTAGAAGTTCGTCAATCGGTGGATTTGTGATGCCATCCATAGTTATACCCCGCTCATATCAATTTTTAAACAATGTGGTCAAGAGGTCAATGCTATCAGTTGTTCAACAACCCGCTCGACCTGATCATTGACGATTACCAGGTCAAAGAATGAGGCCGCTGCAAGCTCATCCTGGGCCAGTTGCAAGCGCTGCGCTTGACGCTCGGGAGTATCAGTTCCACGGGCGATAAGGCGCGAAACTAGCTCTTCCCATGAGGGCGGCTCTAAAAAGACAAGGATTGATTGTCGTAGGTGAGATTTAACCTGCCTGGCCCCATCGACCTCAATCTCTAGAAGAACATTTCGACCAGCGAGCAAGGCCTCTTCCACCGCAGCGCTCGGCGTTCCATATCTACTTCCTGCAAATTCGGCCCACTCTAGAAACTCATCACTACGAACTCGACGCGAAAACTCATCCTCGCTAATAAAGAAATAATCAACACCATCATGCTCATTCGATCGTGGTGCTCTAGTCGTTGCTGAAACGCTCACCCAGAAATCACCCGATGCCCGTAGACGTGCAGCCACGGTGCTCTTACCAACTCCCCCGGGACCAGAGAGCACTAGTAGTTTGCCGGGAGTTAGCGCGTGCGATGTTTTCATGAACTCATTTCGTAGCTCTTTAATTTGATGACGTCCTAATCCTCCAATTCTACGGGTTGGAGAAATATTTAATCGCTCCATCAGGGAGCTTGCTCGAACTTTTCCAACACCTGTGAGCGCCTCTAATAACTCTCTCACGCGCATCTTTGCTATGGCATCTTCATTTGCAGCAATTTCAAGAACCGCATCGATAGAAAACTCACCTTTTTTTACTTTCGCCTTGACTTCAGCTCGACGTTTGCGAGATTGAGCCGCCTTTAGAAGGGCGGCCGTACGCTCTGCAGCTGTCAAGATCGGAGGAGCGCCCATGTAAGAAATCTAGTCCACTAATGAAGAAATTAAAGAATTTGTGCGCAGATTTGCTCGGCTCGCTCTCGCATCGCCACCGCGCCTTGGCTCCAGGCCGATGTAATCGGTCGCCCAATGACAACAAGATTAGCGCCCTGATCTATCGCATCACGCGGGCTCATCGTCCGCTTTTGATCATCACTAGCTGCACTATCGGCAGGTCGAACACCGGGAGTAATAATTGTGATCTCACTGCCAATGCTCTGGCGAATCGCAAGGATTTCTAGCGGAGAGCAGACAATTGCTCTAGCGCCTGCAGAGACCGCAAGCTTTGCTAAACCAACTGCACTTTCTAAAGCGTTATTTTTAAAGCCAACTGCCGCAACATCGCTTTCAGATAGCGAAGTCAAGATCGTTACACCTGTGACGTAAGTTAATGGCACTGCCTCGACCGCGGCGGCAATCATTGCACTGCCACCTGATGCATGAACCGTTAGATATTTTACGTTAAGAGAGGAAATAGCTGAGGCGGCACCGGATACTGTGTGCGGAATATCGTGAAGCTTAAGATCTAAAAAAATATCGCTATCTGTCGAATTTGAAATCGCGTGGACTCCTTCTTTCCCAAAATTGAGATAGAACTCCAAACCTAACTTGTAGACAGATACGAAACCTTCAGTGGCCTTAACCCACTCTATCGCCATCCCCAAATCTGAAGTGTCTACCGCCAATACAATCGGTGATCGCATGCTCATGCTAATTCGACTCCTCAATGCGATGTGCGAATCCCACTGCATCTCTAACCGATGCAAATCCCTTGACTGCAAGTAACTCCTTTAGCTCCTTTGAAATATTCATTAGAGCCATCGGATTTCCGAAACTCGCTGTTCCTATTGATACTCCACTTGCACCGGCGGCAATCATTTCAAGTGCATCGCGTCCATTAGAAATACCACCCATTCCAAGAATTGGAGTTTTCGGCATTGCTTCATGCACCTGATACACAGCACGAATGGCTATTGGTTTAATTGCAGGTCCTGATAAACCACCAGTTTTGCCGCCCAAGTGCGGCCGCATGGTGTCAAGGTTGATCACCATTCCAAGAACGGTATTAATCAGAGCAAGAGCATCGGCGCCAGCATCGACAACGCCTTTAGCGATCGAAACTAAATCTGTTACATCAGGTGAGAGTTTTGCAATTATTGGAAGCTCTCCTCCAAGAGTTCGTCGCACTCCATCAATTACCCGCCTAGATGCTTCAGGATCACATGCAAAGACGAGACCACGATTCTCAACATTCGGACATGAAATATTTACCTCTACCGCACTTATTCCAGAAACGGAGCGGAGTTTTCTCGCAAGAGTTGCATACTCTTCTATGGTCTCCCCTGCAATCGAGACGATAATTCGTGCCTTCTGTTCAATTAAGTAGGGAATATCTTTGGCGATGAAGGCGTCGATGCCCGGGCCTTGCAGGCCAATAGAGTTAAGCATTCCGCTGGCGGTTTCGGCCATACGAGGTGTTGGCCTACCAGTACGTACTTTATTCATTACTGATTTTGTAACTACTCCGCCGATATCGTGAAGAGGGAAGAACTGGGCTAATTCTCGCCCCGAACTAGCGCAGCCACTTGCCGTGAAGATTGGAGATGGAAACCAAGCGTTACCAATGGTTGTTGAAAAATCTACGGTCGTCATAACGCTCGACCAACTTTATCCCACTGAACTAATGCGCCATCCATAACTGGCCCATCGATGCATGAGCGAAGCATCGAAACACTTCCTAATTCATCGGCAACTGGTAATACGCAGGTCATGCAGATGCCAATCCCGCATGCCATTGACTCTTCCACTGCACATTGATGGACTACCTCGGTATCGTGAGTGATTGCATTTATAGCCGATAGCATCGCCATCGGCCCGCAGGAATACACAACTGCAATCTTGAGATCGGCTATCAATCCTGCAATTGGATCGGTAACACGACCCATCTGACCCATCGAACCATCTTCTGTATAGATTCGAAGTGAGTTAACTGCACGTTTACCCTCCATCGGTGCATAGATTTTGCCTGCGGTGCTTGCTCCGAGCAACATATCCACTCGGCATCCGCGGGCATTGAGCACTTCGGCCAAACCAAACAATGGGGCCGACCCGTAACCGCCGCCAACTAGCAGGACGGGCACCGGCTCCGTTGGAATTCCAAAGGCGGTGCCTAGAGGTACGACAACATCAAGAATGGCTCCCTCTATCTGCGAACACAGCCACTTACTTCCTTGACCATGAGGGGCGATGATGAGCTCCATCGTTCCGCCAAAAGTTGAGTTATTCGATACTCGCGATATCGCAAAAGCTCTTCGCAGAATCATTCGCGAAGTGTCCCCGCCAACACTAATTGCAACAAAGTTGCCGGGTTTACACAGAGTTGCACTATCTCCAATGTTAACAATTAATTGGTGATATTGGCCGACGCGCTTATTACTCATTAAAACTGCCTGCATCGATGTGGCGTTTTTATTGATAGTCGCCATATTTACGCTAACCACTCTTGCAATGATTTAATGGAGAGTTCAGAACTCTGTAAGAAACGAATTCCCTCCACCGCGGCACTAAAACCTGCTGTCGTGGTGATGATAGGAATAGAACGCTGCACTGCAGCGGTACGAATGAGCCAACCATCTGCTCGCGTTCCACGTCCCACTGGTGTATTTATCACTAAATCAATCTCTCCTGAATTTATTATCTCAACAATAGTCGGCTCACCCAAAGGACCCGTGCCATCTGAATTCTTACGAACCGGTAGGCAAACTACTCCATGTTCGGCTAAGAATTGAGAAGTACCTGTAGTCGCTAGAATTCTAAAACCTAGGCTAGCTAAACCAAGAGCCCCATCGATTCCAGATGCTTTGTCTTTATCGGCAAGTGAGATAAACACTGTTCCACTCTTTGGAAGGGGGCCAAATGCCTCAATCTGCGATTTTGCATAACTCTCACCAAAGCTCGGAGAAATTCCCATGACTTCTCCTGTTGAGCGCATCTCAGGACCCAAGATGGCATCGACTCCCCGACCATCACTCCTTCTGAAGCGATTCCACGGAAGTACCGCCTCCTTTACCGAGACGCCCTTAGCAACACCATCGCCAGTAATTGGCAGCATCCCTTCAATGCGAAGCTCGGCAATAGTCGCACCTAGTGAAATACGGGCAGCGGCTTTTGCTAAAGCCACCCCTGTTGCTTTACTGACAAAGGGCACGGTTCGAGATGCTCGTGGGTTGGCTTCCAAGACGTAGAGAACCTCCCCCGCTATGGCGAATTGAATATTTATCAAACCAAGAACACCGACGCCTTGGGCAATCTTTGTTGTAGCGACTTTAATCTCATCCAACTGCAGCGCCGTGATTGTCATAGATGGCAAAACGCACGCGCTATCTCCACTATGAATTCCCGCCTCCTCAATGTGCTCCATTACTCCGCCAAGAAATAGCTCGTTACCGTCGAAGAGCGCATCAACATCGATCTCAATGGCGCTATCCAAGAAACGATCTACTAGTACCGGGTGATCAGGGGTGATGTCAGTTGCTCGAGAAATAAATCCTGCAAGAGAGCTATCGTCATAAACAATCTCCATTCCCCGACCTCCTAAAACAAATGAAGGTCTAACGAGAACCGGGTATCCAATTCGACTAGCGATAGTGATGGCCTCTAATTGCGAGGAGGCCATTCCAAACTCTGGTGCATTTAACTCTTGATCGGCAAGAATTTGACCGAAAGCACCACGCTCTTCAGCTAAATTAATAGCTTCGGGAGATGTACCCAAAATAGTTACGCCGTTGGCCTTTAGATCTGCGGCAAGGCCTAACGGAGTTTGACCACCTAGTTGGGTGATTACTCCCAAGAGTGGGCCTGCAAGGGACTCTGCATGAATGACCTCTAAAACATCCTCTAAAGTCAGAGGCTCGAAATACAGGCGATTACTTGTATCGTAATCAGTAGAAACGGTCTCAGGGTTACAGTTAATCATTATGGTTTCATACCCTGCTTCACGTAAGGCAAATGAGGCGTGAACACAGGAGTAGTCGAATTCAATGCCTTGTCCAATTCGATTGGGACCGCTTCCCAAAATAATAACAGCCGGCGTTGTACGAACCCTTACTTCACTCTCCTCTTCATAACTTGAATAATGATAAGGAGTGAAAGCTTCAAACTCGCCAGCGCATGTATCCACTGTTTTATAAACAGGACGAATCGCTAAGTGATGTCTAATTCCTCGTACTTCATCCTCACTTATTCCACGAAGAGTTGCGATTTGTGCATCTGAAAATCCTTGGGATTTTGCATCTCTCAAAAGATCAGCGCTCAAATCTCCCGGGTGGGCGATAATCGCTGCCTGGTCGTTAATAATTTGGATCTGACGAAGATACCAAGGGTCTATCTTGCAGGCCTGAAAGATCTCATCGATTGTCGCTCCAGCCCACATTGCACGCTGAACCTGCTGCAGGCGATACTCCGTTGGAATCTTGATCGAAAGTAAGAGCTCATTTTTCTGGTTTTCATTGAGTTCTGGCCAAGTGAAAATCGCTTCCTTTCGTTCAAGGGAGCGAAGCGCTTTCATCAATGCCTCTGGAAATGACCGGCCAATTGCCATCGCCTCGCCAACGCTCTTCATTGTTGTTGTTAATCGCGGATCGGCATCGGCGAACTTTTCAAAAGCAAAACGAGGAACTTTAACAACTACATAGTCCAAAGATGGTTCAAATGAGGCAGGAGTAAGCTTTGTTATGTCGTTCTGAATCTCATCTAAGGTATATCCAATCGCCAGTTTCGTAGCTATTTTTGCAATTGGAAATCCAGTTGCTTTAGATGCTAATGCGCTGGAGCGAGAAACACGCGGATTCATCTCTATAACGATAATGCGACCAGTAGCTGGGTTGACTGCAAATTGAATATTGCAGCCTCCTGTGTCAACACCTACCTCACGGATGATTTCTAGCGATAGATTACGAAGCTTCTGATACTCGACATCGGTCAAAGTCATGGCTGGTGCAACCGTTATCGAATCACCCGTGTGCACGCCCATGGGATCAATATTTTCAATACTGCAGACAATCACTACGTTATCTTTGTGATCACGCATTACTTCAAGCTCATACTCTTTCCAACCTATAATCGACTCTTCTAGCAGCACTTCAGAAGTTGGACTATGGCGAAGGCCCGCTCCTGCAATCTGTTTGAGCTCTTCGGCATCATATGCAATCCCTGATCCGAGACCTCCCATTGTGAACGAAGGACGTACGACAACTGGATAACCTAAACTCTCTACGCCGTGAAAAATCTCTTCGATAGTGTGACAGACAACTGATTTGGCTGATTCGCCGCCGACCTTTGCCACTATCTCTCGAAAGAGTTCACGATTTTCTCCACGGTTGATTGCATCAACATCGGCGCCGATAAGACGAACACCGTATTTTTTCAATATACCCGCCTCAAAGACGGCAATCGCCGCGTTCAGGGCTGTCTGACCACCCAAAGTTGCGAGTACGGCATCTGGTCTCTCGTGGGCGATGATTTTTTCAATGGCATCCGATGTTATTGGTTCAATATAAGTAGCATCGGCAAATTCAGGGTCGGTCATAATCGTTGCCGGGTTTGAGTTAATTAGAACAACTCGAATTCCCTCTTCACGCAGAATTCGACACGCCTGGGTGCCTGAGTAATCAAACTCGCATGCCTGACCAATAACGATAGGACCGCTGCCAATCACCAACACTGATTTAATGGAGGTATCTAAAGGCATTATGCACGCACTTTCTTATTCATTAAATCTACGAAGCGATCAAATAGGTAGGCGGCATCATGGGGACCGGCGGCAGCTTCCGGGTGGTATTGAACTGAAAATGCGGGACGATCTAGAAGCTGTAAACCCTCAACAACACCATCATTGAGAGATACATGAGTGACCTCACCATGGCCATAAACGGTCGAAAATGTGGAGTCGGTCGGTGCTTTCAATGCGAAGCCATGGTTATGTGACGTTATTTCAACTTTACCTGTATTTTTATCTATAACCGGTTGATTAATTCCACGATGACCAAAGGTTAATTTATAGGTTTCAAAACCAAGGGCGCGGCCAAGAATCTGGTGACCGAAGCAGATACCAAAAATTGGAATTTCACGCAGCAATATCTCCCGCACCAAATCGATTGTCTCGAGCATAGTTGCCGGGTCCCCCGGTCCATTCGAAATGAAGACACCATCAGGATTTATCGATTCAATATCTTCAATAGTTGAGTTATAGGGCAGGACGTGAACTTCAACCCCTCTTTGCGCGAGAGCGTGAGGAGTCGCCGCCTTAATTCCCAAATCAATGGCCGCTACCACCAAACGCTTTTCACCAATCGCCGGTACCACATATGGAGTTGAGGTTGATACGTCGGCAACCAGAAAAGCACCGTTCATCGCTTCGGCTTTACGAACTTCAACGACCATCTCTTCACGTGAGAGTTCTAGTCCTGAGAAAATTCCTACGCGCATAGCGCCGCGATCACGAAGATGTCTCGTAATCGCACGGGTATCTACCGCTTGGATACCCACAATATTTTGAACTATTAACTCATCTTCTAGTGATTTCTCACTTCGCCAATTAGAGGTCAATGTCGATGGATTACGAACGACATATCCTGCAACCCAGATTCTTGCCGATTCATTATCTTCTGAATTAACGCCGGTGTTACCAATATGGGGTGCAGTCATAACAACAACCTGCTTGTGATATGAAGGGTCGGTCAACGTCTCTTGATATCCAGTCATTCCAGTTTGAAATACGGCCTCGCCGAAACACTTTCCAACAGCTCCCCAGGATTTACCTTCAAAGATGCGTCCATCGTCTAAGACAAAGAATGCTTTACTCATTGACCCTCACCAACATGGGCTATAACACCATTCATTAGTGTTGGAACTCCGTCAAAGAAAGTGTGAGTAACCACTCCAGGCAGTTCATAGCCATGAAATGGAGTATTGCGACTCTTAGAGGCGACTAGATCTCTATCGACCATCCATGAGCTCGTTGGATTGATTATCGTTAAGTGAGCTGGTGCACCTATCTCCAAACTCCTACCGTGCTGGCTATACCCGCCGATACGTGCAGGCGCCGTCGATAAACGATCTGCAACCTGCGCCCAGTTCATCAGTTGCGTATCTACCATGGTCTTTTGAACGATCGAAAGTGCGGTCTCGAGCCCCAACATTCCAAATGATGCCTCTTGCCACTCGCACTCTTTTGACTCCATCGTGTGAGGTGCATGATCTGTTGCAACGATGTCGATCGTGCCATCGGCCAATGCCTCACGCAACGCCATCACATCTTTTTCGCTACGAAGTGGCGGGTTAACTTTAAATATTGGGTCATAGGATCGAGCTAACTCATCGGTAAGTAGCAAGTGATGTGGAGTGACCTCCGCCGTTACATTAATTCCTCGTGCCTTGGCCCAACGAATTATTTCCACTCCACCTGCCGTGGTCACATGACAGATATGTAGCCGTGATTTAACGTGATCGACCAGTAATACATCACGGGCGATAATCGCCTCTTCGGCGATAGCTGGCCAACCTTTAAGTCCTAAAACCGCCGATACCTCACCCTCATTCATTTGGGATCCAACGGTTAGGCGCGGCTCCTGCGCATGTTGGGCAATTACGCCTTCGAACTTCTTTACATATTCAAGGGCACGACGCATAACTAAGGGATCGAAGACACAGTTGCCATCATCGCTAAAGACCCTTACGCGTGCAACTGAATCGGCCATCGCACCGATTTCAGATAGGGCAACTCCAGCTAGTCCCTGAGTTACTGCGCCAATCGGAAAGACATCAAGTAGACCCGCCTCTTGGCCGAGACGATAAACCTGTTCAACTACGCCCGCATTATCTGCCACTGGAGATGTATTAGCCATTGCCGAGAGTGCAGTAAATCCACCTTTTGCTCCAGAACGTGCTCCGGTAAGAACGGTTTCGGCATCTTCACGTCCAGGTTGACGCAGATGTGTATGCAGATCTACTAAACCTGGGAGAACGATCGAGCCCGCTGCGTTAATAATCGTTGCCTCGGAAGCTGGAATCGAAGTAGATATTGCGGTAATAACTCCATCGGCGATCAGCAAGTCACTGACTGTGCCATCAGGCAATGAGGCGTTCTTTAGAAGATAGCGCTGCGATGACATTACTTACTCCCTGCCTCTAATGGTTGACCTGTAAGCAGGATATATAGAATGGCCATGCGCACGCTTACACCATTGGCTACTTGTTCCACGATCACAGAACGCGCGCTGTCAGCGACTTCTGCAGCGATTTCCAAGCCACGATTCATAGGGCCCGGGTGCATCACGATGGAATGTGGTGACATTAACTTTAATCGATCAGAGTTGAGACCAAAGTAGCGTGAATACTCTCTTGCATTTGGAAAGAAGAGATCACTCATTCTTTCTTGCTGAACTCGAAGCATCATTACGACATCGACCAAGCCAATAACCGAGTCCAAGTCGTAAGAAATAGTGACCGGCCAACTCTCTACGCCAACTGGCAGTAGTGTCGGTGGTCCGACAAGAGTGACATGTGCCCCCAAAAGAGTTAAGAGCAGCACATTTGATCGTGCAACACGCGAATGTAAAACATCTCCGACAATTGCAACTCGTATACCGATTAAATCCGGCGCACCTTTTCCTAGATGTTTCCTAATCGTAAATGCATCAAGTAATGCCTGGCTAGGATGTTCGTGCGTTCCATCTCCAGCGTTAATAACACTTCCCCTCATCCAAGACGAATCGGCTAATCGCGCCGGTGCACCAGAGGCGCTATGGCGAATCACAACGGCATCAGCACCCATTGCCTGCAAAGTTAGGGCCGTATCTTTTAAGGATTCACCTTTGCTCACACTTGAACCTTTAGCCGAGAAGTTGATAACGTCGGCCGATAAACGCTTAGCTGCAGCTTCAAATGAGATACGAGTACGCGTCGAATCCTCGGCAAAGAGGTTAACTATTGTGCGACCTCGAAGCGTTGGAAGTTTCTTTACTGCGCCATCACTCACACGCGCCAACTCCGTTGCCGTATCTAAAATCGATATGGCTTGGGGTTTTGAAAGGTCAGAAATCGAAAGTAAGTGGCGCATCAATTCTCCTCAATCAAGACTTCATCAACACCGTCAATTTCAGTCAAATGCAGCCGCACCGACTGAGTAATTGAAGTTGGTAGATTCTTACCAACGAAATCAGCTCTGATAGGAAGCTCGCGGTGGCCCCTATCAACGAGGGCTGCCAACTGCACAGTGTGAGGGCGCCCAATCTCACCTAGGGCATCTAACGCCGCGCGAATAGTACGACCGGAAAACAAAACATCATCGATGAGGACAATCTCGCGACCATCGACTCCCCCGTGTGGAATAGAAGTAGGCATGATTGGCCGCGGAGGACGCATTCGCAGATCATCTCGGTGCATAGTTATATCCAGAGTTCCGACGGGGATCTCATGGCCTGCAATCTCACTCATGTTTGTGGCAATTCGACGAGCTAAATGTGCACCACGCGTAGGAATACCCAGCAGCGTGATCTGATGCGTGGAGGTATTGGCCTCTAATATTTCATGGGAAATGCGAATTAATGCACGGGTGATATCCGGTGCGGACATGGCAACGCTCATTTAAATCTCCTTCCCCATCTCTCAGGATGGGTCGTTAAAGGATGCGAGGGCGACTATACCACCGCATCCTTTGAACTGTGGATAACGCGAGGCGAGCGTGCACCAAGAGAATTACCCTTCTGCCCATGACAACACATGAAGCAATCTGCGCACGTATTCGCGCTATTCGACTATCAAAGGGCCTCTCCCTCTCCGATGTAGAGAGGGCAAGTCACCGTAGAATCCGCGCCGTTGTCCTCGGCTCTTATGAGCGGGGCGATCGCGCTTTATCGGTAAAAAAAGCGATTGAGATCGCAGCCTTCTATGGAGTACCACTGACATATTTACTAGAACAGCCAAGGGCGGCAGAGGGAGTGATCCGCCCACCAGTTATCGACCTTCGCCGAATCCGAAAGATAATGGTCGACTCTCAAGAGATGGCCCAGATGACGTCGGAGCTCGCCACATTATTAACATTTATCAGCGGAATAGTCGAACTTCGAAATGACTGGAACGGCGAAGTTCTATCGATGCGTACCAGTGATATTTCGATATTAGCTATGACGTTGGGCAAGAACTCCGATGAGATAACCAATCTATGTAGCGAGCGAGGATTACTTCTATCTACTTAAAAAGCTAAGCTATCTTTAATCGATGAGATGCGTCCTAAAACGCCGTGGATAAAGCCGGCAGAGTTATCTGTAGATAACTCTTTTGCCAAAGTTAGCGCCTCGTCAATTGCCACTCCATCAGGAATAGACGTTGACCACAGGATTTCATAAATTCCAAGACGCAGGATATTTCTATCAACGGCAGGCAATCGATCCATATCCCAACCCTGGGCATACGTCATTATCAACTCATCGATTTTTCGGTAATTCTCACTCACTCCATTAACAAGTTCACGTGTGTACTCACGAATAGGTCTGGCATCCGGACCCTCTTCAACCACATCGCGCAGATTGAGCGTTTCAATGGCGTTTGTTCCTCGAATATCTGCCTCGTAGAGCAAATCTAGCGCCGCTTTTCTTGCCTTACTGCGAGCCGACACTAGTTAGCGCGGCCTTGGTATGAGCCGTCACGGGTATCAACCATGACGATTTCATCTTGCTTAATAAAGAGCGGCACCTGAATTTCAATACCTGTTTCAACCGTAGCTGGCTTAGTTCCACCTGATGATCGATCTCCCTGAATTCCAGGCTCTGTGTAAGTAATCTTTAGCGGAACTGCAGCGGCGAGCTCGATGTACAAAGGATTACCATCATGGACGGCCACAACGGCATCGGTGTTCTCCAGCATATAGTCGGACATACCGCCTACCGTTGCCATAGAAATCGTCATTTGATCAAAGGTCTTGGCATCCATGAATACAAAATCTTCGCCCTCTTTGTAAAGAAACTGCATGTCGCGTTTTTCAAGAATTTCAATATCAATCTTTACGCCCGAGTTAAATGTACGGTCGATAACTTTACCTGTAAGAACTGACTTCAACTTTGTGCGAACAAAAGCCGGTCCCTTACCTGGTTTTACATGCTGAAACTCAATTACGTTCCAGAGTTGGCCTTCAATATCTAATGTAATTCCATTTTTCAGATCAGCTGTTGTTGCCACGGTAAAGCTCCACTCGTTTAAAATAGTTCGGCTACCCGTTGTGATAGCAAGAGGATAAGGATACCCGCTCGCGGCTAGTGCTTTGTTCGCTTAGCCAATCAGGTTTTTAAGCGCAATTATCGCCAATACATATGAATTAGGACCGAAACCAGCGACTGTTCCAGTGGCCACTCCTGAAATCACTGAAGTATGACGAAACTCTTCTCGTGACATTGGGTTAGAGAGGTGCACCTCGATCAGAGGAGTGGCGAGCATTGCTGCAGCATCCCTTATGGCATATGAGTAATGCGTAAAGGCGGCAGGATTAATAATCACCGGGAACTTGCTATCTGCTGCCTCATGTAGCCAACCGACTATCGTCGCCTCATCATCGCTCTGGCGAACATCTGCCTCTAAACCGTGCTTGAGTGCAGCACCTTCGATAAGGCTCTTTAACTCACCATAGTTGAGATCGCCATAGATCGATGAGTCGCGAATATCCAAACGTGCCAGGTTAGGACCATTGATCACAAGAATCTTCATAGGCTTATTCTCTCATATGCCCTAACGAGTTCAACCTCTGAGGCATCTTCGATGCGTAGCGTCGCACCAATGGCAGAGATTGCTACAAAGCGCAGAGAATTGCCACGTGATTTCTTATCCAAGGCCAACAGTGGCATTAACTCTGACCATGCCGCACGTGGATAAGAAACCGGTAAATCTAAAGCGCCCAAAAGCTCTCGGTGCATATCTACTAACTGCGTAGAAAGATGACCTTTAATGTGCGATAACTCTGCCGCAAAAACTAAACCAATAGAGACTGCCTCACCATGACGAAGGCTGTACTTGCTATGAATCTCAACTGCATGACCCAAGGTATGCCCATAATTTAAGACCTCTCGCGCAAAACCCTCTTTGAAATCACTCGAAACAACAACGGCCTTCACATTCACCGCAGCTTCTATCAGAGCGATCACTCTCGCCTCATCCTTGCGCAATCCCGATAGAGATTGATTGGATAAAAGGCTGATTATCTCATTCTCTGCGATAAAGCCACACTTAATAACTTCAGCCATTCCGGCGCAGAAATCCCTATCCGAGAGCGTGCTTAACCATTTCACATCAACAAGTACTGAAAGAGGGGAATGAAAGGCTCCAATTAAATTTTTGCCATAATCACTGTTGATGCCGGTCTTGCCGCCCACCGCCGCATCGACCATGCCGGCAAGACTCGTTGGAACTGCTATCCAATCAATACCGCGAAGCCATGATGCCGCCGAATATCCTGCAACATCTGTAACTGCGCCGCCGCCTACCCCAACTATTAAATCTGATCGTGTAAATCCAGCCGCCCCAAGCCAGTTCCAGAGTTGAGAAATCGAGGCAAAACTTTTAGCTAGCTCTCCATCTGGAAGAGCAAAGTAAAAAATCTCGGCATCAATCTCGGCATCAATGCGCACCGATTCCGACATCTGTTGAGTGTGAATAATGGCGATGCGTGTTCTATTTTTGGCTAGCGATACGAGTTCTGATTTCCAATCACAATCGATGAGAACTTCGTACTTTCGCTCCGCACTTACTAGGATTTTTTTCATATACTCAACCCCGATCTAATCTCGGTGACTATGTCATTGAGCTTCACAAAATCTGCTTTAATCGTAATCTTTGCAAGCTTCTCATAAATCGGCCGTCTTACATCGTATAGAGCCTGCCACTGAGCGCGCGGATTTCCTAGCAACAAAGGTCGATCACGGTTAAAGCCGACCCGAGGTGCTGCTATAGAAAGAGAGACATCAAGAAAGACAACTGGAGCATCTGATTCTATGAGCAAACGTTGTGCGCGATCTGAGATCGGAGCGCCCCCGCCAAGAGAGAGAATGCAATTTCTATCGAGTAGACAGGCCTTCAGTGCTGCATACTCAAGCTCCCTAAACGCCTCTTCCCCCTCATCGACAAAAATATCTGAGATTTTCTTTCCCGCATTTTTTTCGATCACAGTATCTGAATCCAAAAAACCTACACCAATTGATTTTGCTAGGGCCTTGCCAACTGTGGATTTTCCCGCTCCGGGCGGACCAATTAAGACTGCCTGTGGCATCTGAGGCAACTTACTTAAAATTTAGATTGTCTATGTAGCTCTGGAAATTTCTGCGTGTCTCTCCCACGCTATCACCGCCGAACTTTTCTAGAACAGCTTGAGCCAATACCAGAGCAACCATCGCCTCTGCTACAACCCCTGCAGCCGGTACTGCACATACATCTGAGCGTTGATTAATCGCTTTGGCCGCTAAACCCGTAGCCACATCGATCGTATCTAAGGCCTTTGGAACCGTTGAAATTGGTTTCATCGCTGCGCGTACTCGCAATATTTCACCATTAGACATCCCGCCCTCGGTGCCTCCGGCACGGTCGGTCCGACGAACAATTTTTCCTTCACGTGATTTCTCTATCTCATCGTGAGCCACGCTGCCCCGACGCGTGGCAGTTTCAAAACCATCACCAAGTTCAACACCCTTAATGGCTTGAATGCCCATAAGAGCGCCAGCCAACTGCGCATCTAAACGTCGATCCCAATGTGCGTGTGAGCCAAGACCCGGTGGCATATTAAAAGCAAGTACCTCTACTACTCCGCCTAAAGTATCTCCATCGGAGTGTGCCTTCGAAATCTCCTCAATCATTAATTCACTCGTTGCAGCATCTGCACAGCGGACAGGATCATCATCAATTCGCGCCATATCCCCCACCTGTGGCAGCGCAGTTCCTGACGGAACACGAACTCCGCCAATCGATAACACATGACTCAAAATTGTAATTCCAACACTCTGCTCTAGAAAATTACGTGCTACTGCACCGAGTGCCACACGCGAAGCTGTCTCGCGCGCACTTGCCCGCTCAAGAATTGGACGGGCATCATCGAGATCATACTTTTGCATCCCTACTAAATCAGCATGGCCAGGACGAGGTCGCGTTAATGGAGCGTTGCGAGCTAAACTTTCGATCTCTTCTAACGGCACAGGATCTGCCGACATAATTTTTTCCCACTTCGGCCACTCAGAATTTTCGATCTGAACGGCGATCGGACCGCCCTGCGTCAAACCTAATCGCACTCCCCCAAGAATTGTGACCTTGTCGGCTTCAAAGCTCTGGCGTGCTCCACGTCCAACACCTAGACGGCGACGTGCCAAGTGATAATCAATATCTGCAGTTGTTATCTCAACTGAAGCTGGGATGCCCTCAACAATTGCACTGAGGGCTTGCCCGTGAGACTCACCAGCTGTTAACCAACGCATCTGCGTATTCTTGCAGAGATGGTGCTCTAGTCGCAGCCAAATAGAGCATTGTTCCAAGAAAAATCGCAAAAGCTAGCGGAATACTGTGCGGAATACTTTGAGTAGAGCCCCAAATCACAATAATCTGAAGTATTGCCGAGAGATACATCCAGATGAAGAGCTGCGCCACATCGGCAGTGCTTGCGAGATTGAGGGCAAGAGATATCGTGATTATTAGTTTGGCATCGCCGATACCCATTTTCATTATCATCACAGCAACTGCAGTTAGTGCCAGACAGAATACAAGGGCCCGCATCGAAGCTATCCCAGAGATAATCCGCATTGCCGCCACCCAATAGAGAATAATAATGAGATAGATATTTGGAATTCTGCGATATCGCCAATCGGCGAGAAGAATGGGAAGAGCCAAGACAAACACGGCGATCATCAGATGAGGTTAATGAACTAAAGCCGCGCCTAAAATACTATGTGGATGCTTTTAACGCTGTGAGGGCATGCTTTCGCATGAGCTCGGCCATGCTGGTTCGGTCAAATGCTATGCCAGAAAAGAGTCTGACCTGATCAATACCTTGATGAATCAGCAGATCTAAACCATCGATTATCTGACCACCATTAGCCTTCCACGCAGATAAGGCGAGAGTAGGCCATGGATTATAGAGAACATCAAAAAAGACAGAGGAGGGATTCTTGGGAAAATAGGAGATCAGGCTGTCGCTGGCACCCTCTGGAGTTGTAGAGATGATTAAGTCGACTTGCTCAAAGAGGGTGGTTTCACTCCAATCAACAAAATCTAAATCAGAGATTTCTACCGAGTTTGAAATCCCCTCTACTCGAGATTGGGAGCGATTCATGACAGTGATGCGCGTAGCAATCCCGTCACAGGCCGCCGCCGCAGCACGTGCAGTAGCACCAGCTCCGATAATGAGTACATCACCGCTTGCATCTATTCCATGTGAAGCCAGAGCATGGGTAATTCCAGATACATCGGTCGTCGTGGCCTCCCAGTCACCATCGCTCTTGAACAGAGTATTGGCACTTCGAATTCTCTGCGAAAGCTCTGAAACATTGTTGGAAAACTGTAAAACCTCCTCTTTCAGCGGCATGGTGAGTGAAAAACCGGTCCAGCTTCCATCACACTGATTGAGAAACTTTTCTAGCTCTCCACTTTTTATTTCAATTCGTGTGTACTCGCTATCTAATCCAAGCTCTGCATATGCAATCGTATGAAGCAATGGGCTAAGAGAGTGTGCAATCGGTGAACCTAGAACTGCAGCTTTAATCAATTGAAAGCACCTGCCTTTCGGTTCTTCTTGTAGAGGAGTTTCCAGTCATTAAACTCATCATTTGAGGCGGTAAATCGCGTGTCCCCTGGAGCAACTGTAATGAAATAGAGCCAATCCCCGATTGCGGGATTAAGAGCTGCCTCCAACGCCGCTGCGCCAGGATTTCCTATGGGGCTAGGAGGCAATCCATAGTTCTTATACGTGTTGTAGGGCGATTTTATGAGCGTCGACGTTGTGCTTAAAAAGATCTGGCCGCGTACTTTCTTTACATAATGAACGGTTGAGTCCATTTGTAGCGGCATCGATATTGTAAGTCGATTGAAGATCACTCGTGCTACTTTACTAAAATCTGCAGCATCGCCTTCGGATTGAGCAATGGATGCCACGGTCAAAATCTCAAGTGGTGAGTATTTGCCCGTTACCGCCAAAACCTCTTGACCAATCTTTTCTGCTCTAAAGCGATTAACCATGGCTTGGAGGACCTGCGAAGCACTGGTCTGGCGGGCAAAACTATATTGAGCTGGGAAAAGTAAGCCCTCGGCATCAGTGAACCCAACAGGCAAGACGAGATTCTTAAATCCCTCATTAATCTGAGCGCTAGTAAATCCATATGTGCGCATCGACTCGATTATTTCGCTCTTCCAGGCACCTTCAAATACCTTAATAAGATTTGGAATGCGCGCTGGATCAAGTAATTGATTCAGAGCTTGGGCAGCCGAGATAGTCAAACTAAGTCGGTGTGTGCCAGGTGAGACTTTAGCCGATCGTTTATCGACAACGGCGAGACGAAAATATGCCAATGAAGATTTGATAACTTTTTCTTTGAAAAGCAGCTCTGCCAAATCAGAGCCAGATGTTCCGGCGGCGATCTCAATGATGACCTCTTGCTCTCCACTGGCAATGCTACGAGTGGGAAAATCAGGGGCCGTGGATACACCGCTGCGAACTTGGTGAAGAGCAAGGCTTAAGACCACAACGAAAGTTAACGCCCCTGCTAAGCGTATGAATTTCACGCTTTATTCTTTTCAATTGATAGCGCAAACTCCAAGATGGCTACCGCTGCCATCTCATCGATTCGCGACTTTGCCGCTTTTGCATTAACTCCTGAGCTCTGCAAGCTCTTGGCCGCACTCACAGTTGATAAACGTTCATCGATTTGCACTACGGGAACCGTAGTCAACGTCGAAATCAGTTTAGAAAACGCACCAGCTTTTTGCGCCGAAGCTCCCGCGCTTCCATCCATATTTGATGGCTTTCCTACATAAATGGCAATTGGCTCATATTCGGCGATTATCGCCGTAATGGCATCTGCGAGTCTCTTATCTGTTGCCTTCAGTGTTGTGAGTGGAGTGCAGAGGATCGCGTCGGGATCACAGATTGCAACTCCAATCCGTACATCGCCATAATCAAAAGCGATACGGCGACCTCGTTGCATGCCTGCAATTATCCTTTAAGAGCAGTGGTGATTGCCATCAAAGCCTCATTGGCCTTCGAGATGTCGGTTCCACCACCTTGGGCAAAATCATCTTTTCCGCCGCCGCCTCCGCCTAATACGGTCGACCCAATCTTCACAAGTGCTCCGGCTTTAACGCCTTGTGCACGCGCGGCATCACTTGCGGCGACAACCAAGATTGGCTTTGAGTCATTGACACTAATGAGGGCGACAACCGAACATGTTGCTTTGGCACGAAGTTCAAGGGCGATTTTTCGCAAGTCATCTCCTGATATCCCATCCGGGAGCAGAGCAACGATCGTTGTGACTGCGTTGATCTCTATCGCACTCTTTGCGATGGCATCGACTTGAGCAAAGGCTGCGTTAGAACGAACAGCCCCAAGCTCTTTTTCAATATCGCGAATCTTAATAAGCAGATCTGAAATTCGTTCGGGGAGCTCTTCAACTCGCGCCCCTTTTATTATCGACGTCAAAGAGTTAAGGAGAATGTGTTCGCGAGCTAAAAACTTGTAAGCATCGATACCGACCAGTGCTTCAACTCTACGTACTCCCGCTCCGATTGAAGACTCACTGAGCAACTTTATAACGCCTAACTGCCCAGATCGTTTAACGTGGGTTCCGCCGCATAGTTCGCGTGCCCAATCACCAACACTGACAACTCTTACTTGGTCACCATATTTTTCTCCAAAGAGCGCCATGGCGCCAATCTCTTTAGCTTGAGCCTGTGACATTGTTTCGGCAGTAACCTCTAAATTATCTAGTAACAGAGTATTAACACGCGACTCAACATCGTTAATCACGCTATCTGGTACTGCCCCAGTAGATGGGAAATCAAATCGAAAGCGTCCGGGTGAGTTCTCTGAGCCTGCTTGAGTAGCGGTCTCACCCAAAATCTCGCGGAAAGCCTTATGAACCATATGCGTGGCCGTATGTGCTCGAGAGATTGCATCACGACGTTCAATATCGATCGCGGCATGTACATCATCGCCAATTTCAATACCACCTTGGATAACGCGTCCACGATGAACGAAAACTCCTGGAACAGGAGTCTGCACATCATCGATCTCAACGATCGCACCATTGCCTAATGTGATTGTGCCGCCATCGGCTAACTGTCCGCCGCCCTCGGCATAAAATGGCGTGCGATTCAAAATAATCTCGACATCCTCACCTGCTGCTGCGCTCCTGCTAGAAACTCCGTCGAGTAATATTCCAGTGATATTCGACTCTGTAGCAGTCGATGTGTAGCCACAGAACTCGCTCTTGCCGCTCTTGTCTGCAATCGAGCGATACTCACTCACATCTGTGTGTCCACTCTTTTTTGCACGTGAATCGGCCTTAGCTCGATCCTTCTGCTCCTTCATTAACCGTCTAAAGCCCTCTTCGTCGACCTCAAGGCCCTCTTCGCGTGCCATCTCTAGCGTTAAATCAAAGGGAAAGCCATATGTGTCATGGAGTTTGAAGGCTTCAGCACCAGGCAATATTGAACTCTTGTTCTTTTTTAATGAGGCACTTGCCACATCAAAAATACTTGTTCCACTCTTCAATGTTTGCAGAAAACTCTCTTCTTCTGAAGCACTTACCGACAAGATTCTCTTCTTATCACTTACTAACTCCGGATACTGAGGACCCATTGCACCGATCGCAGCGACAGTTAGCTCTGACATGATTGGATCCATTGATCCAAGAAGACGCATATTGCGAATCGTTCTGCGCATCATTCGCCGCAGAACATATCCACGGCCCTCATTACCCGGGGTCACGCCATCTCCAATGAGCATCGCCGAAGTTCGAGCATGATCTGCAATAACACGCAAGGAGACATCAGATTTTTGTGAGGCGCCATATGCCACGCCAGTTAACTCAGATGCCTTCTTTAAAATCTGCATAGTTGTATCGATTTCATAGATATTTTCTACGCCCTGTAAAAGTGCTGCCATTCTCTCAAGGCCAAGACCTGTATCGATACTCTTTGCTGGAAGCTCACCCAAAATTGGGAAATCATCTTTACCGCTACCGGCGCCTCTCTCATTTTGCATGAAGACTAAGTTCCAAACCTCCATGTAACGATTTTCATCGGCGATTGGTCCGCCGTCTTTTCCATATGCCGGACCACGATCGTAATAAATCTCAGAGCACGGGCCACAGGGTCCAGGCACACCCATTGACCAGAAGTTATCCCCCATACCCATTCGCTGAATACGCTCTTTGGGTACACCGATCTTTTCATGCCAAATATTTGCCGCTTCATCATCATCAAGAAAAACAGTAATCCATAATCTATCTTCGGCTAAACCGTAACCGCCATCGTTAATGGGACGGGTGAGTAGCTCCCAAGCAAGTGCGATCGCGCCCTCTTTAAAATAATCACCGAAAGAGAAATTTCCGCACATTTGGAAAAAAGATGCATGACGAGTCGTCTTTCCAACTTCATCGATATCTAGGGTTCGAACGCACTTTTGAACTGAGGTCGCACGCTTAAAAGGTGGCGTTACCTCGCCTAGAAAATAGGGTTTGAATGGAACCATTCCTGCGTTAACAAGCAAGAGGTTGGGATCATCGGCAATCAAAGAGGCCGAAGGCACAACGGTGTGCGTTAACCCCTGGCGATTATCTGATTCGAAGAAGCGCAGCCAGCGCGCGCGGATCTCGGCGGATTCCACGTACTGAGATCACTCAGCCTTCTTCTTAGAGCGCGATTTGTTTTTTGATGCAGCTGTTAAAAGCGCTGCGGCGACTTTAACGGCCGAGCCATTCTTATTCATAAATGAACTAGTCGCTTCGCTTACCTTCTCAGAGAGATCCTCGGCGTTTTTCGTAATACGGTTAATACTCTTCAATGGACCATTTACTAAAGTTACGGTCGTATGCACCTCTTCAATAAGCGGCGCGGTCTCATCGGTGAGTGCTTTAAGTGAGATCCCTGCTTCATCAATAAAGCGACCCACTCGTATTACGACATAACTAATCGCAATGGCGATAATAAAAAGCCCACACGATGCAATAATCGTTGCAATTCCACCTGGTCCCATGGTTTTAGTCTACCTGAGGCGAGTTCTTAGCTGCGCCATCGATTCCGCTCTCCTTGCGCTGTGCCGTAGTTATCGGAGTTGGCGCACCAGTAAGTGGATCGCCACCACTAGCAGTTTTAGGAAAGGCGATAACTTCTCGAATCGAATCCGACCCGGTGAGAAGTGCGCAGACACGGTCTAGGCCAAGGGCGATTCCGCCATGCGGAGGTGGGCCGTAGTTGAAGGCCTCTAGTAGGAAGCCAAATTTCGAGGCCGCCTCTTCATCGCTTAAGCCGATAACGCGGAAGACATCCTTTTGCATTTTCTGATCATGAATACGTATCGAACCTCCGCCGAGTTCGGTGCCATTTAAAACAATATCGTAGGCATAGGCCAAGGCGTTGCCCGGATCACTGGCAAAGCTCGCCGCGAACTCTGGCTTAGGACCAGTAAATGGATGGTGTACAGCAGTCCAGCCACCGTTGTCAGTCGGTTCAAACATAGGTGCATCAACGACCCATAAAAACTCCCACGCACCTTGATTAATTAATCCGCAGCGCTTGCCTATCTCAAGACGAACGGCCCCCAGTAAGTTCAGTGAAGCACTGCGCTCTCCCGCGGCGAAAAAGATTGCATCTCCTGCTTTTGCGCCAGTTGCAGCGGCGATGCCCGCGCACTCACTCTCACTTAAGTTCTTAGCAACAGGTCCACCCAGAGATGAATCTTCGTTGATGAGAATGTAAGCCAATCCTTTTGCGCCGCGCGCTTTTGCCCAATCTTGCCAAGCATCGAGCTCGCGACGTGGTGAGGCCGCTCCCCCTGGCATGACAACTGCGCCAACATATGGAGCTTGGAAAACTCTGAAAGTTGTATCTGCAAAATATGAAGTCTGTTCTGTGAGCTCATTAGAAAATCTTAGATCTGGTTTATCAGAGCCGAATCGAGACATGGCATCGGCATAGGTCATGCGCGCAAGTGGCAATGGGATTGTGTAGCCAACCGCCTCTTGCCATATCTTTGCAACGATCTTTTCCGCAACTGCCAAGATATCCTCTTGATCGATAAATGACATCTCAATATCTAATTGAGTGAACTCTGGCTGGCGATCGGCGCGAAAATCCTCATCACGAAAACATCGCGCAATTTGATAATACTTTTCCATACCGGCAACCATTAATAGCTGCTTAAAGAGCTGAGGCGATTGAGGAAGTGCATACCAACTTCCTGGCTGCAGACGTACTGGAACTAAAAAGTCGCGTGCACCTTCTGGGGTAGAGCGAGTTAAGTAAGGCGTTTCAATCTCTAGAAATGCCTCATCTTCCATGACTCTGCGAATAGTAGATGTCACTTTGGAGCGAAGGCGTAGATTTGCAGCAGGCTTCTCACGGCGTAAATCTAAGTAACGATACTTCAGACGGACTTCCTCGCTAATATCTGAATCATTTCCGCTATCGACTGGAAATGGCAGAGGAGCAGACTCGCTCAATACAACCACGGTATCGCCCATTATCTCGATCTCACCGGTAGGAATATTCGTATTTTCATTTCCTGCCGGACGTGCCATAACCTCACCAGTAATTAATAAGCACCACTCTGCGCGAAGGGCTCCAGCGAGCTTTTCATCGCGGATAACAACCTGAACTGAGCCTGATGCATCGCGAAGGTCGATGAAGGCAACACCACCATGATCTCGACGCCTAGAGACCCATCCTGCCAAGGTGACAGTTGTTCCCGCGTCGGATTTACGTAATGTGCCTGCTTCATGACTTCTTAACATAGTGAGTGTGGTTTCGCTTTCTACAGTGCGTTGATTAAGGAGTCAATCCTAACCGATGTGGATACACCGGAGTTCATGTTTTTAAGCTCTACGCTCTGGCTCGACATCTCTTCATCGCCAAGAACTATTACATAACGAGCGCCACTTTTATCGGCCGCCTTCATTGAAGCTTTTAACGCGCGAGAACCAAATGCTATTTCGACTCTCTTTCCAGCTAAACGCAGAGAGGTTGCAATTTTTAGACTCTCTACCATCGCCTCTTCGCCGAGTGGAATAACGAAGAGATCGGATGCAAAACCATCCTGCGCGAGAACACCTTCAGCCTCAGCTGCAAGAAGTGCTCGATCTACTCCAAGCCCAAATCCGATACCAGAAAGCTCCTGGCCGCCTAGCTCTTGCATGAGGCCGTCATAGCGACCACCGCCACCGATTCCAGATTGCGCACCAAGTCCATCATGGATGAATTCAAAGGTAGTGCCAGTGTAATAATCCAGTCCGCGAACCATATGAGGGTTGAGCTGATAAGAAATTCCTAAAGCATCTAAGTAGCCTTTAACTGACTCAAAATGTGCGCGCGATTCATCGCTTAAATAATCCATTAGTAACGGTGCCTTCGACATCGCTTTCTTCATCTCTTCACGCTTATCATCAAAGAGTCGAAGCGGATTGATTTGTGCGCGTGTAGCAGTTGCCTCATCCAAATCAAGTGTTGCTATAAACTTAAGCAAATCGATGCGATGAGCCGCACGCGATTGACTATCTCCTAAAGAAGTTAACTCCAATCGATAATTCCTCAAACCGATTGCTTTAAAGCCGGCATCTGCAATTGCAATCACCTCAGCATCGATTGCTGGGTCATCAAGGCCAATCGCTTCGATTCCAACTTGATAGAACTGGCGATAACGTCCCGCCTGTGGACGTTCGGCACGGAAGTAGGCACCTGAATACCAAATCTTCACCGGTAGTTGGCCGCGATCTAACCCATGTTCAATAACTGCTCGCATAGCCCCGGCCGTACCTTCTGGCCTCAGTGTGATGGAACGATCTCCACGATCGGTAAAGGTGTACATCTCTTTGGAAACAACGTCGGTGGACTCTCCCACTCCGCGCTTATATAGCTCGGTATCTTCAAATACCGGTAGCTCCATCAATTGATAGCCAGCTAATCGCGCCGGTGAAATCAGGCACTCTCGCACAAACTCAAATAACTTCGAACGCGGTGGAAAATATTCACTTACCCCTTTTGGGGCTTGTAGTTTTTGGCCAGCCATTAGTAACGTCCTTTAAGTGCCTTGAGAAATGGATTATCTTTTCTCTCTCGTGCAATCGTTGTCTCTGGTCCATGGCCAGGTAATACTCGCAAGTGATCCCCGAGTGGCAGAATTTTTTTGCGTAAAGTCTGTTCCATATCCTTCGATGAGCCAGTTGGTTGATCGGTTCGTCCAATGGAGCCGGCAAATAGAACATCTCCACTTATTAAAAGCTCATCAGAGACCTCAAACATCAACGAACCTGCGGTGTGACCCGGAGCGTGGATAGCCTTAAATTTAAGGCCAACGAGTTCAAGTAGCTCACCATTGCGTAATTCTCTTACATCCTTTGGCTCAATAAACTCCATGCCCTCCAATGTCGCGGCAAATTCTGGACTCAAAACCCGCTCTGGATGCCTCAAAGCCAATCGATCAGCACTGTGGATATATGCCGGAATCCCATAGCCATCGGCAATTGGAGTGATCGAAAATGTATGGTCTAAATGGCCATGTGTTGCGATAACCGCTACCGGCTTGAGCCTGAACTGACTGAGAATGGCCGATAACTGATCAGATACGTCGGGCATGCCTGGATCAACTACCACGCATTCGGAGCCGGCCTGGGAAGCGATTACCCAGCAGTTCGTAGCAAACATGGGGGCTGCGAAAGAGGCGACAAGCATGGCAACACCTTTCGTTTTTCTCTGGCGACATAGGCGATTGACGCTATGAGGCAAGGACAGGGTACCTTTTACCCTACCTAAACGCTCAATTCAGCTGTATTTGAGTTTAACCTCGAATACGCCCATGACATACATAGCGACGTTCGTAATGAACAACGCGCTGAAAGGATCACCACCATGACCGATATTAATCCAGCACCACAAGCATCAGCGGCCAGCGCCCTGATTGGAGATCCTGCAGCCTTTGGACGCGTTGGCGACGATGGCACAGTTTACGTTCGCACTACTAGCGGTGAAAAACCCGTTGGCTCATATCCTGGCAAGAGCGCCGAAGAGGCCCTTGCATACTTTGTACGCAAATTTGAAATGCTCGCTGCAGAAGTTGCACTGCTCGCTGCGCGAATTAAGAGTGGCGCACTAGTCCCATCTGATGCCTATATCGCAGTTAAGAAACTACGCGACCAGGTCAGAGAGCTCAACGCTGTTGGTGATCTAGAGGCATTATCGGCCTCGGTCGAACAGATTGAACCTCTTATCGAGGGTCATCGCGAGGCGTACGAGGCGAAGAAGGCCGCTGAAACGGCGGCAAAGAAGGCACGCCTTGAACAGATTTTAATTGAGAAGGAAAAGATCGTTGCAGAAGCTGAATCATTGGCGCAGTCAGAGTCATGGAAAGTTACAGGCGATCGCTTAAAGGTTTTGCTCGACGAGTGGAAATCAGCTCCACGCTTAGATAAAAAGTCAGATGCCGATCTCTGGAAGAGGTTCTCATCATCTCGAAATAAGTTCGATAAGCGCCGTCGCACACATTTTGCCGCCCTTGAAGCTGTACAGAGCGTCGTCTCTGATGCCAAAAAGGCGATCATTACTGAAGCAGAGTCACTTGCTACTTCTACCGAGTGGGTTCCAACTGCCAAGCGTTTCAAATCCCTCATGGATGCATGGAAGGCTTCAGGCCGCGGAAAGCCAAGTGATGATGCAAAGATGTGGGCGCGTTTTAAAGCCGCTCAAGATCAATTCTTCACAGCTAAGAACGCTGATTTAGAAAAACGCGATGTCACGATGGCAACTAATCTCATTAAGCGCGAAGAGCTTGTCCAATTGATTGAAGCCTTGCTACCTGTAACAAATCTTGATGAGGCGAAGAAGGCCCTGCGCGAGCACATGAATAGTTGGAACAAGATCGGGATGACTCACCGAGATAAGCGCACATCCCTCGATGCTCGTGTGCACGCCGTTGAAACCGTAATCAAAGAGGCAGAGGCTGCACATTGGCGCAAGAGCGATCCTGCAGCAAAAGCACGTGCTGAAGAGGTTGTTAAGCAACTAAGTGACTCGATTGAAAACTACGAAAAGGTCGCTGCAAAATCTCAAGCTGCAGGAAATACTAAGAAGGCGACTGAAGCTCTCGAATCAGCTACTGCCAGAAAAGTATGGTTGGCAGAGGCGGAAAAGAGTTTGGCGGAGTTCAGCTAATTTAATTATTAGTTGTTCGATAGACGTCATAGACGCCTTCGATATTGCGCACGGCACCTAGGACTGCATCTAAATGCGTTGCATCGGCCATCTCAAAAGTAAAGCGCGAGAAGGCAGTGCGATCTTTTGAGGTACTCACTGAAGCGCTCAAAATATTTACATGCTGGTCAGATAATGTGCGAGTAACGTCGGCTAGCAACGACGCTCTATCCAGCGCCTCAACTTGAATGTTTACCAGGAAGATTGATCCAGCGCCGATTCGCCAAGAAACTTTGACGACGCGGTCTGATTGATTTGTTAGCAAGTCATCGGCGTTGACGCAGTCGCTGCGATGAATCGAAACTCCACTGCCCTTAGTAATAAAACCCATAATCTGATCTCCTGGAACAGGTGTACAGCAGCGAGCAAGTTTTACTAATACGTCATCTGCTCCCTCAACGTCGACTGCATTACTTGATCGTCGAAGTGCAGGCGCTCTAGTTGGCAAAACCTCCATTGTTGGCTCGGGATGTGAATCATCACCGCCGAGGGCTACAACTAATTTATCGATTATCGAGGCCGCTGATACATGACCATCTCCCACTGCTGAATACAGGCTTTCGATATCGGAGTAATGCATATCGTGAGCGAGCTCAAGTAGTGAATGGCCTGCAAATATCTTTTGAAGCGGAAGTCCAGCTTTGCGCATTTGACGGGCAATCGATTCACGACCGGCATCGATCGCCTCTTCGCGGCGCTCCTTACTAAACCATGCCTTAATCTTTGAGCGCGCCCGCGGAGATTGAACAAAGTTAAGCCAATCCCGGCTCGGTCCAGCATGTTCACTCTTATTCGTAACGATTTCAACGACATCGCCATTATTCAAACGCGATTCGAGCGGCACTAATCGACCATTGACTTTCGCCCCTGCGCAGCGGATTCCGACATCGGTATGGACAGAGAAAGCGAAGTCGACAGGTGTTGAACCCGCTGGAAGGGCAACGACACTCCCCTTAGGCGTAAATACGAATACTTCAGGCGAGCCTAAATCAAAGCGAAGGGCCTCTAAGAACTCAGATGGATCCTCAGTCTCCTTCTGCCATTCGTGTAGCTGTCGCAGCCATAACATCTCTGGAGAGGAGTCATTGTTTTCGTGGCCCTGCTTATATTTCCAGTGGGCCGCGATTCCAAACTCAGCGCGTGCATGCATATCAAATGTACGAATTTGAATTTCAATTGCCTTACCAGTTGGCCCAATAACCGTTGTATGAAGTGATTGATATAGATTGAATTTTGGCATTGCTATGTAATCTTTAAATCGTCCTGGCACCGGACTCCAACGAGCGTGAATGGAGCCAAGAACGGCGTAGCAATCTCGAACATCATCTACCAATACGCGAATCCCGACGAGATCGTAAATCTCATTGAACTCACGGCCTCGAACAACCATTTTTTGATAGACCGAGAAGAAGTGTTTTTGACGCCCCGTGACGGTCGCATGTATCTCATCCTTAGCTAAATCCTGTGTTACCGTTTCGATCACTTGTTTGGTCAACGAATCTCTAGAAGGCGACCGCTCTGCAACCAACCGTGATATCTCTTCGAACTTCTTCGGCTCTAAAATCTCAAAAGATAAATCTTCCAGCTCCCATTTAATTGCATTCATGCCCAAGCGGTGAGCTAAGGGAGCGTAGATATCTAAGGTCTCTCGCGCTTTGCGTTCGGCGCTGTCATGAGTGACATACTTCCACGTTCTGGCATTGTGCAATCGATCAGCGAGCTTTATAACGAGGACTCGAATATCGCGCGACATTGCAATGACCATCTTGCGAACAGTCTCGGCCTCAGCAGTTGGGCCATATGTGAGCTTGTCGAGCTTTGTTACGCCATCGACGAGATTTGCAATCTCATCGCCAAAGTCACGACGGAGCTCTTTCAGCGAGTAGGGCGTATCTTCAACGGTGTCGTGCAATAGCGCTGCGATGACTGTCTCGGTATTTAGGCCAAGTTCAGCCAAAATCTGAGCAACGGCAACTGGGTGCGTTATATAACGCTCCCCCGATTTACGGAGCTGTCCTTCATGGGCTTTTTCAGCGATAAGAAAAGCCCGTTCAACATCTTCACCCTTGCTTGTGGCGTGATTTTCTTTGAGCGCACTTATTACTGGTGCAATCAAAGTATCCACGTTAACTGCCTACTTGCGGCCTTTGCGCTTTGGTTGATTGCGTGGTCCGCGTACTTCACCAGGAGCACGAGTTAGAACTTGTTCGGCTGCTGGAGTGAGCGTAAGAGTGCTTGCTCCGCGTCCATTAACGCGCTTAGCAAGTGCGATCATGGCAGGCTCTTTTTCGCGAAGTTGAGCAAGAACCGGTGGCGCGATGAAGACCGACGAGTACGTTCCGACTGCTAGTCCAATAAAGAGCGCTAGCGAGAGATCTTTAAGTGTTCCGGCACCGAGCAGGCCTGCGCCAACGAACAGAATAGATCCAACCGGCAAAAGAGCGATTATTGAGGTATTAAATGATCGAACTATCGTCTGATTTACTGCCAAGTTCGTGGCTTGGGAGTAGGTGCTCTTAGAACTAGAAGTGATGGTCCGAGTGTTTTCGCGAATCTTGTCGAAGACCACAACGGTGTCGTAAAGGGAGTATCCAAGAATTGTTAGGAAACCAATAACCGTTGCAGGCGTTACATCAAAACCAACGAGCGCGTAGATACCAACAGTAATAAAGACGTCATGTACAACTGCCACAATTGCCGCAACTGCCATTTTGGGTTCAAAGGCCATTGCTAGATAGAGCATCACACAGATAAGAAATCCAATGAGGCCATAGAGCGCCTTACGAGTAATCTCTTTACCCCATGATGGTCCAACTATCTGAGTATCAATCGATTCAACTGTCACTGAAAACTTTGCAGCCAATGCATCTTGTAACTCATTATTCTGTGCCGCATCAAGGGCGGCAGTTTGAATTCGAACCTTATCGGTACCAAGATTCTGAACGATAATCTCTCCTGGAATGCCCACCGACTCAACGGCAGAACGCGCATCTTCAATTGATGCACCAACTTTATTGACAGTAAAAGATGATCCACCTTTGAACTCGATACCCAAATGCAGACCTTGCAGCGATAACGCTCCAATAGAAAGGAGGATGAAGAGAGCGGAGATTGAATACCAACGACGGCGATTACCGATGAAATTAATGGATGTTTCGCCGCGGTAGAGACGACCACCAATACCTGAGAGCTTTGACATTTACTTATGCCTCCTTTGTTACTGGCAGGGTTCCGGTGCTTTTGGCTGAGAGGCCAGAAAGTGGGTGTCCCGAAGCGTAGAAGTTCAATCGGGCAAGAATTGTTACAAGAGGTTTAGTGAATGTGAAGACGACAATAAGATCTACTAATGTCGTTAATCCAAGTGTGAAGGCAAAGCCTCGAACACCTCCGACTGCAAAGAAATAGAGAAGTGCTGCAGCGATAATCGAGACAAAGTCGGCGATAAGAATCGTATGCCGCGCTCGCATCCAGCCTGTTTCAACGGCAGTTCTGAGAGTTCTGCCCTCTCTGATTTCATCTCGAATACGCTCAAAGTAGATAATAAATGAGTCTGCGGTAACACCAATCGCAACAATGGCACCGGCGATACCCGCCAACGTTAATGTGAATCCGATCCACTCTCCAAGAAGCAGGAAGAGAAGGTAGACGAGTGAGCCTGCTACCAAGAGCGAGCCAACGGTTACGAGACCTAGGCCACGGTAGTAAAGAAGGGAGTAAAGAAATACCAAGAGCAGTCCAAGACCACCGGCGATTAAACCGGCATTGAGTTGATCTGCGCCAAGTGTTGGTGAAATCTGCTGAACTTCGCCACGATCAAATGCAAGTGGCAATGCACCATATTTCAAAACATTTGCAAGATCCTGTGCCTCAAGTTGTGTGAAGCTTCCAGTGATTTGGGCATTTCCAGATGGAATTGGCTCGGTAATCCGTGGTGATGAAACAACTAATCCATCAAGAACAATTGCCACCTGGTTAGTAGGCTCAGGCAAAGATGTTACGCGAGTGGTGAGTGCGCCAAAAGCAGTAGTGCCTTCACCATTAAATGTAAGACTTACATACCAAGCATTTCCACCCTGTGTATCAATTCCTGCAGATGCCTTAGAGATTTGACGACCTAGAACTTCCGCCGGAGCTAAAATATATTTTGTGGTTCCTGCGCGATCACAGACAGCAATGGTGTCAGTCGGTGCATCCGTGCCAGTGCCTTTAAGGTTTGCTAGTTTTGTACAATCCAACGCCGCAAACTTTGCATTTAACTCTGCGCTAATACCATTTATAGGTGTAGCGGCAGATCCGGCGTCAACTGCGGCAGATCCTGTTGCGACGAAGGCTGAATCACTTGCAAGAACTTGGCGAAAGCGAAGCTCTGCGGTCTGACCAACTAATTCAACAACGCGTCGTCCAGTATCTCCTGGAACTGAAATAACGATCTGACGATTAGTTCCGCTTCCCTGTGCTGCAACTTCAGATTCAGCTACACCTAATGAGTTAACGCGCTGGCGGATAATTGAAACCGCTTGGTCGATCGCCTCATTAGTAACTTTTCCACTCTCACCTGGGGCGATACGTGGTTGGAGCGTGACAGACGTTCCGCCTCGAAGATCTAGGCCAAGACGAACTTCGGTGGCGCCTTGGACAAAGACAAGGCCGAGCATCGCCACTAGCACCAGGGCCAAAATCGCCAATGAACGGGCGGGACGGCCAGCCGTCTTTACGGGTTTATTTGTTGTAGACATAGAGGCAGAGTCTAGGCATCAATTGCGGGTGTGTCGAAAAGGGAGGCGAGTTGAGGTGGTGGTGTTCGTCCTATATGGGCAAAACCCATCGCCGTGGCTATGCGACCACGAGGTGTTCGCGCCATAAAGCCATTTCTAACCAGAAAAGGCTCGGCCACTGACTCAACGGTCTCAATCTCTTCCCCCACTGCAATGGCCAGAGTTGAAAGACCCACTGGACCTCCATTAAATCGTTCGACGAGAGCTGTTAATACTCCTCTATCGAGTCGATCTAGACCTAAGGCATCGACCTCGTAGATTTCAAGGGCGGCATGGGCATCGGCAAGTGAGATCAGTGCGCTTCCCGATACTTGGCCATAATCGCGAACTCGCCTAAGAAGACGGTTAGCGATTCGAGGAGTCCCACGAGAGCGGCCAGATATTTCAACGATCGCATCGGGTGCAATCTTAATCTCTAGTAAGGCGGCACTTCGAGTGATTACCTGCGCAAGTTCGGCGTCAGTATAGAAATCTAGATGAGCGGTAAAACCAAAACGGTCGCGTAATGGGCTTGTTAGCAATCCGCTACGCGTTGTTGCACCGACGAGTGTGAAGTGTGGAAGTTGAAGCGGAATTGCAGTTGAACCAGGTCCTTTTCCAACGACAACATCGACACGAAAATCCTCCATCGCCAAATACAAAAGCTCCTCGGCCGGCCGAGGCAGGCGATGGATCTCATCTAAAAATAAAATCTCACCCTCAACAAGCGAGGAGAGAATCGCTGCTAAATCTCCTGCATGGGTTATTGCAGGCCCGCTCGTAATACGAATCGGCGCCGACATTTCACTGGCCAGAATTAATGCCAGAGTTGTCTTTCCGAGACCAGGTGGGCCAGATAGCAAAATATGATCAGCTGGGGTTTTACGGTGGCGCGCAGCAGTTAAAAGAACATCAATCTGTTCACGCACACGATGTTGGCCAATAAACTCTTTTAACGTCGATGGGCGGAGTGCGTGTTCAAGGGCCGATTCTTCGCCTTTGATAGAAGAGCCCACCAAGCGATCTTCAGCCACGAGAACTCTTTCCATTTGCTAATGCATCTTTGAGTAAATCACTTAAGGCAATTGTAGTTGGATCTAAATCTTGGGCAGCTAATCTAGAAACTAGAGCAGAGATGGATATATCTGCCTCTTTTGGTGAGAACCCAAGAGAAATAAGCGCACCAGTTAAATCCTCGCGCCAGGCTGGAACATGACCGCGGTATGTCGCACCAGTTGATAAATCGCTCAACTTTCCTTTGAGTTCTAAAATCATTCGTTGAGCACCCTTTCGACCGATGCCGGGAACTCGCTCAATTGCGGCAACGTCCTCAGTTGCTATCGCTCGGCCAAGATCCTCGGGGGTTAAGGCACCCAAAATTGAGAGCGCTACTTTCGGTCCAATTCCAGTCACGGTCTGTACGAGTTCAAATAATGAACGAGCATCATCGCTTAAGAAGCCAAAGAGTGTCAGTGCATCTTCGCGAACAACCAACGTTGTAAATAACTGCACTTGCGAACCCATTGTAACGCTGGCACTTGTTTGAGCATTTACTAAAACACTCAAACCGATTCCCCCGACCTCCACAATTAAACGGTCGGTATGAATCGAACGCACGCTACCGGTGACTAGAGAAATCATTTACCCACGCAGTTTTCTAATCCGTGATTTTTCTGCCGCTAGGGCGTCGGCAATCTTTGCACTTGCTCCCCCACGCCAAATATGACAAATAGCAAGGGCTAAGGCATCTGTTGCATCAACCGGTTTTGGAATCTCAGATAAATTGAGAACTTTGACAACCATCGCAGCAACTTGTGCTTTATTGGCCCGGCCTGACCCGGTGACTGCAGCTTTAACTTCACTGGGTGTATGCATCATGACTGGAATTCCGGATTTTGCTGCAATAAGTAATGCAACACCGGCAGCCTGGGCAGTGCCCATAACCGTGCGCACATTGTGCTGGGCAAAAACCCGTTCAACTGCAATGACATCGGGATTAAACAGAGACACCCATTCATTGATCGATCTATCTAATTCAAGCAAGCGCGATTCAAGGGCCGTATCCGATGGCGTCAAAATCACACCTACGCCCACCATTGCTAAGGGCCGTCCAACAGCGCCCTCAACGATTCCGATGCCACAGCGCGTTAGGCCAGGATCAATTCCCAGAACTCGCATCGCACCATCCCTCTTTTTACCAACCGGTAAGAGTTCAAGCCTAGGCTTTAACTCTTCCTAACTACTCTAGGCTCGCCATAACCTCATCTGATACATCAAAATTGCTAAATACATTCTGCACATCGTCGAGCTCTTCAATTGCATCGATGAGTTCAAATAGCTTCTTAGCCCCATCTGCATCAAGTTCAATCTGCATCGATGGTAAGAATGAAGAGTCGGCGGATTCATAATCGATTCCCGCACTCTGCAAAGCTGAACGAACCGGCACTAAATCACTTGGCTCGCTGACAACTTCGAATGCCTCCCCTAGGTCATTAACCTCTTCGGCACCGGCATCTAGTACCGCTTCAAGAATTGAATCCTCTGTCAGGCCCGCACTCTTTTTAATAGTTATTACGCCTTTACGATTAAACAGGTAAGAGACTGAACCCGGATCGGCCATTGTCCCGCCATTACGAGTGACTGCAACACGTACTTCAGAGGATGATCTATTGCGATTATCGGTCAGACATTCAATCATGATGGCAACGCCATTTGGTCCGTAACCCTCATACATAATTGTTTGATAATCGGCAGCGCCTAATTCAAGGCCTGCGCCGCGCTTAACGGCGCGTTCAATATTATCTGCAGGCATCGATGACTTCTTAGCCTTTGCGATTGCATCAAAGAGTGTTGGATTGCCTTCGAGGTCAGCGCCGCCATTGCGTGCAGCTACTTCGATGGCACGAATCTGCTTTGCGAAAACCTTTGCACGGCGGCCATCAGTGATCGCCTTTTTGTGCTTAGTTGTCGCCCACTTGGAATGGCCAGACATTGTTTAGCCCCTTTGCCCCATTTGTATTAGTTCGAGCTACTCTACCTTTTATAGAGCTTTTCTTGCCACTTCTTCAATAAAATATCGATGAATGCGATGATCCCCCGTGAGTTCAGGGTGAAATGAAGTCGCCAATATTGATTTCGATCGCACCGCCACAGGATGTGAATCAATTGATGCTAATACTTCAACTCCTTCCCCCATTTTTTCAACCCATGGTGCTCGAATAAAAACTGCTCGCATCGGCGCATCTGAACCATCATGAAATGCGATGTCAGATTCAAATGAATCTACCTGGCGACCAAAGGCGTTTCGCCTCACCGTAATATCGAGACCACCGAAAGTTTCCTGACCTTCTTTTGCATCGAGAATGTGATCGGCTAGTAAAATCATCCCTGCACATGAGCCGTAGACCGGCATGCCAGAGTGAATTCGTGAACGAATGGGCTCAAAGATTCCAAAGATCTTGGAAAGTTGAGCGATAGTCGTCGACTCTCCCCCAGGTAAAACAAGTGCCTCAACGCCAGCTAACTCTTGTGGTCGTCGAATCGTTATTGGTTCGACGCCGCACGCGATAAGAGCGTTGACGTGTTCACGGACATCACCTTGTAAGGCAAGTACTCCAACCTTCATGGTGCCAATAACTACCAACCACGCTCTGCAAGGCGGTGAGGTGCTGGAAGGTCGGCGACGTTGATTCCAACCATCGCTTCACCGAGTCCACGAGAGGCATCTGCAATAACTTTTGGATCATCCCAAAAAGTAGTTGCGCGTACACATGCGGCGGCGCGTTGAGCTGGATTACCAGATTTAAAGATTCCGGAGCCAATAAATACGCCATCGGCGCCCATGCTCATCATGAGAGCTGCATCGGCAGGTGTTGCAATTCCACCAGCTGTAAATAGAACAACTGGGAGTTTTCCTGCGCGAGCTACCTCTTTAACTAATTCGTACGGTGCTTGTAGCTCTTTGGCAGCGACATATAGTTCATCTTCTCGAAGTGAGGATAAGCGGCGAATCTCGCCATTGATTTCGCGCATGTGCTGCATGGCATTTGAAACATCGCCTGTTCCGGCCTCACCCTTTGAGCGAATCATCGCAGCGCCCTCGTTAATGCGGCGAAGTGCTTCTCCGAGATTTGTCGCGCCACAGACAAATGGAACAGTGAAATTCCACTTATCAATGTGGTTTTTATAATCTGCCGGAGTTAGAACCTCTGACTCATCGATGTAATCAACACCGAGTGATTGTAAAACCTGAGCCTCAACAAAGTGTCCAATGCGTGCTTTGGCCATAACCGGAATCGACACGGCAGCCTTAATCTTTTCAATCATGTCTGGATCAGACATGCGGGCAACGCCACCCTGGGCGCGAATATCTGCAGGTACGCGCTCTAGCGCCATGACTGCGACGGCGCCTGCATCTTCGGCGATCTTTGCCTGTTCAGCGTTAACGACATCCATGATGACTCCGCCTTTGAGCATCTCTGCCATGCCACGCTTAACTCGCCCAGTACCTGTCTCTTGCGTCATGAACCGTCTCCAATTTTGTGGATATCTATAGGGGGATATCCTACTTTGTCGGAGAGGCGCTCGCGCTCGCTGGTATTAGCGTGAAATCAGGCTCTAAATCGCTCAGTGCGACCCATACCTGCCCTGGTGCGAAGGTAATTTCACTGCCATCTAACGCCTTCCACGTAGTTCCAACTTCGGCAGAGGGCCGGCTCCATGTCGCCGTATAACTCTTACCATCACGCAAAATGTAGCCCGTGCCTGTCCCGATGGTATTAGAAAATGGAGTTACGCCACCAAACTTATCTCCATAGTCAGAGGCAGTGATTGAAACCATTTGGATAACCAAAGTCGTGGGACCTAGGCGCTTTCCAGTCTCAGATAAATCTGGCTCATTGTTATGGTTTAAGTGCCATCGTTTTTCAACTTCCGACCATGTAGCGCTGTAAGTCGCTGCCGGCCAGTGCATGACTACCTGTGAAATTGCAACGCCTTGCGAATCAACAGGGGCGAATCTCCAACCTACGGATTTTGCCGTATCAACGACGTATCCCTTGTCAATATTTTTTTGCATCAAGAGATCGGCACGAAGCACCATTGAATAAGGAGAGTTACGTGCTGGATCGCGCGTGTAAATACTCGGTGGTTGTGCCTGGGCACCTAAGTTCGCAAGATTGGCCGCTGCAATAACTGGCAAGAGTTTCTTCTGGGCACCACTGTATGCAAATGCGACCCTTCCATACTGACTCATGATTTCAATATCTGAAATACGCGCACTTCGAACTGGACCAATGCGCATAGGTATAACTGAGGAAAAAACCGCAGCTAAACGAGTTAAGCCACCTTCGACCTGTTCAATATAGACAACATCGGCATCCTCTAGTCCTATCTGAGGATGAGCGGCATTTGTATCATCGATCTTGACTACGAGAACTGGACCATTTGGACCTTCTCGGCCACTTAGTACATTTTTCTCAATAGGTTTAGGCGTTACTGATTTAATAGTCGATGAGATGCTAGCGCAGCCAGTCAGAAGTGAAATCGCAAGGATTACAAGCAGTATTTTTTTAGAGCGCATCGAACTCAAACTCATAAGTAACTGGCAATGGCGCCGTTCCCGCTAAGCGAAATAGGCGAATCGCCCACTTCTGTCTGACTTTTTGTGTCGATGAAACGGCATCGGTGTGAATCGCTATTGCAATTGCAATCTTGGCGGTGAGTGCACTCAACTCATCAAGTAGTCGACGCTCACCTTCGTTGGCGTGGATCTCTCCATCTATGGTTAAAAGGTTAAGAGCACCGGTCAATGACATCTCAGCAGTAGAACGCTCTTTTACGGTCGCCTCTCTTGCTTGGTATGCCGAAGCCGTTAAAAGCAAGGACGAGGCTGGATCAGCGAAATCGCTCCGAGCCAGTTCTAGTGCAATTGCCGCACGTCGCTGCAGTAGGCCATCTAGATTTGCCCAACTTGTCTCGACTCGGTGGTGAAGACGATCTAGTCGTGTTGCTAGAAATGATAAGTACCAGAGCATAATAAGAATGACTAACGCAACTGCCAATGTTGTCTTCATGGCTTACCCCCATCCCTTGATAGAAAGCGGTTCCATGAACGATTTTCCGAAGTGAGAGTTATTTTTTCGCCGCCAACCATCGCCATCTCGTAAATTGAAAATATCTGTTCGGCCACAACTTCCCAGTCAAAGATCTGAGCGTGCTCCTTTCCCTTAACCGAGACCTCATGGCGTTTATTCTCATCACGCAGCAGATCAATAATTGTCTTTGCTAAATCTGTTGAATCCTCAGACGTGAACAGGGCACCATACTCACCGCCACCAAGTAGTGAATCAAAGGCTGCGATATCACTGGCGACAACACAAGCGCCTCCGGCTAAGGCCTCAGCCAAAATAATTCCGAATGACTCTCCCCCGGTATTTGGTGCTACGTAGATCGCAACTGAAGACATGAAATCTGCTTTTTCCGTTTCACTTATTCTTCCCAAGAACTCAAAGCGATGGCGAAGTTGGGGATCGATGGATTTCAAGACCTCCTCTGAATCCCCCGGCCCTGCGACGAGAACTCTCACATCGGGTGCAAAACGCGCGATGATTGGAAGGGCATCAAGGAGCACCTGAAGGCCTTTTCGCGGCTCTTCGAAGCGACCAATGAATCCAATTGTATTTCCCGACCATTTCTCCTGCCGAACACCATTTGCATATCGCTTGGCATAGATTCCATTGGGTATCACCACTGCATCGGTTTCTAAGTGATTTGTAAGTGTCAGGCGGGCCGCCTCTGACACTGCAATTCTTGCAGATAGTTTTTCAATCGCTGGTTCAAGGATAGGACCAATGGCATAAATAACTTTCTGGTGCTTAGCTGCGGCGTGAAAAGTTCCGACCATCGGTCCCTCAGCGGCCCAACATGCAAGCAAGGATATGGATGGGATAGCGGGTTCATGCAGATGCAAAATATCAAAATTACCAGATGTGATCCACTGACGAACTCGAGCAAATGCAATGGGACCAAAAAGAACACGAGCTACCGCGCCGTTGTAAGGAATTGAAATCGGTTTACCTGCATTGACAACATATGGTGGCAATACTGTCTCATCAATGGCCGGGGCCAAGACCGAAACATTGTGTCCGGCCTCAATAAGAAACTCTGCTAAATCACGGACATGATTTTGAACTCCACCGGGTGTGTCCCACCCATAGGGACAGACAATCCCAATTGTTAACTTCTTTAGAGACATCAGCTGCGCTCCTTGAAATCTCCATCGACCCAGATGCGCTGCATCATGTGCCAATCCTGGGGATGAGCTGCGATTCCCTTTGCAAATAGGTCTGCGCTGCTCTGAATAATTGCGGCAATCTTTTCGCTCTCACTTCCATGAGTTGGCATTGGAACCTTTTCAAAATCTATATGGATTCCCACCTCTGTGTAAGAGACCATGGCATAAAGAAGCGGGGCTTGGGTCTTTAGCGCCAGAACTGCAGGACCTGCAGGCATTCGTGCTGGTCCCCCAAAGAAATTCACGTTGATCCCCGAGCGCGAAAGATCTCTATCGGCGGCGAGGGCGACAACACAACCCGCCTTTAAACGCAGCGCCAATGTCGGGATCACTCGACCATCGAGAGGTAGAGCCTCCATTCCAAATGCGGCGCGATATGCCATGAACTTCTTAAAGAGAGCCTCGGGCTTCAAATGCTCTGCAACGGTTACCAGCTTTGCACCCTTGCCGCAAAAATAAGCTGCAGCGTGGTCATAATTTCCAACGTGTGGCAAAGTAACAATGGCGCCTTTTCCTGCGGCCATTGCATCAAGGAGTAAATACTCATTTGTAGTAGTAACGGTATTTTGAATGCGATCTAATGACCAATCTGGAAGCCTAAAAGTATCGCACCAGTATCTAATCGCAGAGCGCATTGCGCGATAGACAAGCAAATCTAAATCAAGAGTGGTAATTGATGGTTGTGTTCGAGCTAGGTTTGAGCGCAAGCGTTGGACACTGGCTCCATTTTTCCTAGTTAAGAGATCTGAGATTTTATAGGCCGTTCTGTAAACAAAATTTTCAGGGAGCCAACGAAGTACGCGCCAGGCTGCGAAATAGCCCCACGAGGTTATTCTCTCCATCATTTACTGCGATGACCTCTTTACAATTATTAACCGCTGTGTAACGGTGATCAGGCCTAAAATTGCCAGCAGCCACATTCCAAGAGTTAAAGCATACGGAACTCCAAGACCATGTAGTGCAATCGCTGATAGTGAAATAACCAAACGCTCTGTTCGCTCGGCAATTCCACCTGAACAGGCAATCCCAAATATTTCGGCCTTTGCGCGAATATAAGGCACAAGTATTCCAGTCACTAGGGTAATAATTACCATGATACTGAGCTGATCCTCTGAATCAATGAGGAATATGAGCAGACCAATTAATACGGCGGAATCAGTTATCCGATCAATCGTCGAATCCAGAAATCCTCCCCATCGACTTGCACCGGCGTGAGAGATGCGCGCCATAGTCCCATCGAAGAGATCGCTCAGGGCAAAGAAAGAGATAACAGCAGTACCTAGGAAGAAATCCCCACGCGGATAGAAATAGAGAGAAGAAACTACGACTCCTAAAGCGCCTATCCATGTAACGGCATTTGGCGTTATTCCCACGCGCACGGCAAAGGAGGCTACGGGTGTTATGAATCTCGTAACGGCAGGTTTTACAATGCGACTAATCATCACCACCCATCGTAGGCTGAGCAGGTGAATTCCACCTCATCCACGCTCTCCATTGCCGTCTATGGCCATGAGAGCGCACATCCAGAGGCCGTGGCAAAAGCCTTTGACGGCCATACATCACAGGTCGCCGAGGCCGAATCTGACTGTGCGATCTTTGTCGTAAATCCATCTACTGGAATTGATCAAGTAACAATCGATATGTGGCGTGCCATAGATGAGCTACAAACTCCCCGCATAGTTGTAGTGACGCAGTTAGAGAATCTAGAGGCTGATTTTGATGATGCAGTGATGCTTGCAAATAGAGTCTTTGATCATATGGCAACACCATTTTTAGTATTACATGATGATTTAGGGCTACCGTGCGCATTGATTTCCCTTGAAACAATGCGGATTGTGGATTACAGCACGACGCCGGCGGGTGATATTGCTTGTGAGCCAGAACATGAACTGTTAGTTCAAGAGTTTCGCGATGAATACATGGAGCTTACGACTTCATTGGGCAGTAGTGCATTTGCCGCGGGAATGTTGTTTCCGGCTATCCCACTATGGATCGAAAAGGGAATTGGCGTAGATATTGTTAGGAACTACTTATCCCAGCTTAACAACTAACTACCAAGCTGCGGCGATCTCATCTCGAGTCAGCATCAATAACTGCGGAATAACTTTCGTACGACCGATGATCGGCATGAAATTTGCATCACCGCTCCATCTGGGAACTAAATGTTGGTGAATATGATCTGCAACGCCGGCGCCAGAAATTGCTCCTTGATTCATACCTAAGTTAAAACCCTCAGGTCCTGAAACCTTACGGATCGTAGCCATGGCATGAGAGGTCAACGCTGAGATTTCATTTCGCTCTTCGGTAGTTAAATCTGTTAAATCGGCAACGTGTCGATATGCACAAACGAGTAAGTGGCCAGGATTGTAGGGATACAAATTCATAACTACATATGCATGTTCACCTCGATGAACTATTAACCCATCGGCGTCACTTAACTGTGGGATACGACAGAAAGGACATTCGATGTCATTACCTTCCAGTGGGCGATTTTCCCCGCGAAGATAATCAAGTCGATGTGGTGCCCACAATCGCGCCCATCCATCTGGAAATCCAGCGCCATCAATGCTCATCGCTATACCTGAGTGCGTTCCAGAACGCTCTTTTTAATCTCCGCGATTGCATCGGCGATTGGAACGCCATTTTTCTGTTCACCATTTCTATAGCGAAATGAGACGGCCCCGGCCGCTTGATCTTCGGCGCCGGCAATAACCATAAATGGAATTTTCTGCATCTGTGCATTGCGCACTTTTTTCTGCATGCGATCATCGGAGCTATCTAGCTCTGTTCTGATCCCAGCCTTGCGCATCTGCCCCATGACATCTGCTAAATAACCGTCAAACTCTTCGGCAACTGGAATTCCTATAGCTTGGACAGGTGCAAGCCATGGCGGAAAGGCGCCGGCATAGTGTTCGGTCAAAACTCCAAAGAAACGCTCAATTGATCCAAAGAGTGCGCGGTGAATCATGACTGGACGCTGGCGTGAACCATCGGCGGCGGCGTATTCAAGTTCAAAGCGCTGCGGAAGTTGAAAATCAACTTGGATCGTAGACATCTGCCAGGTGCGGCCAATTGCATCTTTCGCCTGTACCGAAATCTTAGGTCCGTAAAAAGCTGCTCCGCCCTCATCTAATACAAGCTCAAGTTTCTGTGCCTCTGCCGCTTTTCGCAGAGCCTGCGTCGCCTCTTCCCAATCACTATCTTCTCCCACGGATTTTTCTGGGTTACGAGTTGATAGTTCAAGATAGAAATCATTGAGGCCATAGTCACGGAGTAAGTTCAAGACGAAAGTTAGAAGCGAATCAAGCTCGCCCACCATCTGATCTTTTGTGCAGTAGATATGCGCATCATCTTGAGTAAATCCACGGGCACGCGTGATTCCATGGAGTACGCCGGATTTTTCATATCTGTACACAGTGCCGAATTCGAACAAGCGCAATGGAAGTTCGCGATATGAACGCCCGCGTGATTTATAAATAAGATTGTGGAAAGGGCAGTTCATGGGCTTCATGTAATACTTTTGCCCAGCGCGCTTAATCGTACCGTCGGCATGAAACTCTTCATCCAAAATCATTGGTGGATACATTCCTTCGGCATACCACTGCAAGTGGCCCGAAGTTTCAAAGAGAGCGGCCTTCGTTAAATGGGGTGAATAGACAAATTCATAGTTCTCTTCTTCATGGCGTGTCCGCGAGTAATCCTCCATCGCCCGGCGAACAATTCCACCTTTAGGGTGAAATACCGCTAGGCCCGAACCAATCTCCTCTGGAAATGAAAAGAGATCGAGTTCTGTTCCAAGACGACGGTGATCACGCTTTTCAGCCTGAGCAAGAAGTTCGAGGTAGCCGTTGAGTTCATCCTGGCTTGGCCAGGCAGTGCCGTAAATACGTTGGAGCATTGGATTCTTTTCAGAGCCGCGCCAATATGCAGCCGCTGTGCGCATCAACTTAAATGCAGGAATATGTTTCGTCGATGGTAGATGTGGGCCTCTACAGAGATCACTCCAGACAGGATTGCCATCGCGCCCTAAATTCTCATAAATGGTGAGCTCACTGCCACCAACTTCTACGCTCGCCTCATCCCCCGCCGGTCCTTTAATGCCAATCAGTTCGCACTTGTAAGGCTCGTGGGCCAACTCCTTGAGCGCATCACTTTCGGTCGTAACACGGCGTCTGAAACGTTGACCATCCTTGACGATCTTGCGCATTGCGCTTTCAATCTTTACTAAATCATCTGGGTTGAAAGTGTTGACGGGATCAAAGTCGTAGTAAAAACCATCTTGAATCGGGGGTCCAATTCCAAGCTTTGTATCGGCATAAATCTCTTGCACGGCTTGAGCCATTACATGTGCGGTTGAATGGCGAAGTACTGCAAGGCCATCAGGAGATGAGATAGATACACCTTCAACAACATCTCCGGCAGATAAATCACTCCAAAGATCTCGGAGTGCACCGTTAATTCGGGCAACGACAATATCTTTATTCTCGGCAAAGAGATTGGTAG